>JAIPDY010000047.1 GCA_021737445.1 Desulfotignum sp. | reverse complement strand
GCAATGGGCCTATAGCTCAGTTTGGCAGAGCCACCGGCTCATAACCGGTCGGTCCCTGGTTCGAATCCAGGTGGGCCCACCAGGACATCCTGACAGATGGGGGGCAAAAAATGAAAATGATATCAAGGATGGTCAGGTCATATATGGATATGCCTGTGACAATACAAAACAGTGAGTTTTCAAAGCGTGGTATGATACCACGCTTTTTTTATTTGGGCTGACAGCCATGACACCAAGCGTAAAACAGATACTTTGCATCCTCAATGAGATCGCCCCGGGTGATCTGTCTGAATCCTGGGACAACTGCGGGCTGTGTGCCGGCAATCCTGAGTGGGCGGTAAAAAAGATTCTGGTGGGACTGGATCCCGGCATGCAGATGATGGCTTCGGCCCGGGCCTGGAACGCCGATATGGTGTTGACCCACCATCCATTGTTTATCACGCCGGAAAAAACCATTGATTTCCAGACCATGCCCGGATCTGCCATTGCCATGGCAGCCAGAGAGAAAATCGCGATTGTCTGTGCCCATACCAACCTGGATAAGGTGCAAAACGGGTTAAATGATTTTTTTGCAGAACGTATCCATGTTGTGGAAACCCGGCCCCTTGTACCCGATACTCAGGCATCGGGGCCCGAAGCCGGCCGATCCGGTATCGGACGTATCGGAAAGCTGACTTCTCAGATCTCTGTGGCCCGGGTGGTGCACAAGATAAAGAAACACCTGGGATTGAATCAGGTTCGGGTGGTGGGGAACCAGGATCTCATGGTCAGACAGGTTGCTTTATGTACAGGCTCAGGAGGTTCTTTGATCCCTGATTTTTTAAGGTCCGGCGCTGATCTGTATATCACCGGTGATATTAAATACCATGAGGCCCGCTTGATTGAAACCAGTGGCAGGGCATTAATAGATGTGGGACATTTTGCTTCTGAGATTATTGCAGTGGACCTGTTGTCTTGCCGGATGGGTCAGGCTGCTTCCCGGGCGGGATACGAACTGGAAATAAAAGGATTCGATCAGGAAGCAGATCCGTTTACCCTAGTGTAAGGACAGATTATGAATCAAACGTTAAAACAGGATATTGAAACACTTGTCAGACTCCAGAAGATTGAAACTGAAATTTTCAGGCTTCAGTCGGTGATTGAAAAAGTTGAGAAAGAAAAAATTACACTTGCATCCAGGCTAAGGGAGTTTGAAACAGCACTAAATGATGAAAAACAGAACCTATCCGAAATTCAGCAAAAATGCACTGATGCTGAGAATGAAATCAAGGTGGTGGATCAACGGATTATAAAAAGCAATGAAACCTTGAGGATGGTAAAAACCAATAAGGAATACCAGGTGCTGCTCAGAGAAGTTGATGATAATAAAAAACGCAAGGATATACTGGAAAGTCAGCTGCTGGATTTTTATGATCTCAGGGAGGCATCCGAAGTCCGGGTCAGTGAAAGCGAACACCAGTTTGTGCTTTTAAAGGAACAGATCAAAGCGGAACAGCTGGAAATCGACAAAAAAACAGTGGATGATAAGGAGCTGCTCCATGATCTTCTGGAACAGCAAAAAGAGATCGGACAATCTCTGGACCCGGCCCTTATGACCCGGTTCAGAAAAATTTCCAAAATGAACCGGGGCCAGGCGGTTGCCCAGGTGAGAAATGAATCCTGCATGGGCTGCTTCATGAATGTTCCTCCGCAATTGTGCATTGAAGTGCAGCGGGCAAATCAATTGATTTCATGTCCCCAGTGCAGTAGAATTCTTTACCATGTAGATGAATAATATGAATTTCGGCCTGACCGGACTTAACGATCGCTGGGTCTATGACCTGGAGGAAAGTCCGAACACCACAGGACAGGACGCTCCATAACATGGAGTCGCGGTGACGCGAAGGAAAGTGCAACAGAGAGCAGACCGCCGTTTGAGATTGGTTTTCAATCTTTAGCGGTAAGGGTGAAACGGTGCGGTAAGAGCGCACCAGTTTCCCGGGTGACCGGGAAAGCTTGGTAAACCCCGTCCGGTGCAAGACCAAATAGGGAAACGCTTGAGGGCTGTCCGTCCGAAGTTTCCGGGTAGGTTGCAAGAGGTGTACGGCAACGTACATCCTTAGATGAATGATCGTTGGCCTGTTTTTTTTACGGGTAACCGGAACAGGTGACAGAATTCGGCTTACTGGCCGGTCAGACCGAAATTTATCAATACCGGGACAATGTAGATGAGTGACACCTGTGATATTTCATTTAAAGAAAAATCCAATATTTTTTCGTTTGATTTTTTAAAATGTATTCAGTTCATCAATACAATTGAAGATGATGGTTATATTTTCACCAAAAAATTATATTCAAAACTGGTCATCAACTCACATATTCTGGAAGATTTTCTGGATTTTCACGGTGCAAAAAAAAATTCAGAATGGCTTTATTACAGAGAATTATGCGCATTGGTGCGCCACCTGTCACTGGCATGCTATTCCCAGCGGCATATCCTGAACAGGCTTAAATTTTACCGGCTTGAAAACAACCACCATGACCTGTTTAAGCAGGAAGCCACAGACACCCTCAAAATTCTTCAAGATTCTTTAAAGCTGGCTGCGCCTGTTATTCTGGCTGAGGCCAGGCGCCTGCAGATTGCCATTCCCGGTTCCGGATACAACCTGAGTTATTTTCCCGGCATTTCCTCCACCCAGCAGTTGGTTCACAATATTGATGATTTCACTGCAAGAGACCAGCAGAAAAAAAATCTTACCCGGATCTCCAGTGAATTTTTAGATGTGGTCAAGGCGTTTGAATCCTTGTCCTTTTATGAGCGGTATGATGTGAAAACCATCCAGAAACTGGTTCCTGAAAAAATCAATGAGGTCATCATCCGCAGTTTTGAAATGAAGGTACATAACATCCAGTCTTCGTTTGATTCCTATGTGGTCAAGACCCATTCTTCGGAAGAAAATATTCTTCTGGATCAGCTCCGCAGCCACTTTTCCATTGTGTTCCACATCCTCCAGGTCATGGGCCGCCTGCTTCATTTTTATGAACGGCATCTGTATGATGTGGGATTCAAGGATGTGTACATGCGTGTCAGGCAGTCTCTGGCTGAACTGATCGATCCGGATGTCCTGCTGGACCGGGCCGTCAACTTCTGTCTGTTTTATGCCTGGAAGTTTTTATCATCCGGAAAACAGGTGGCATCCCATATTCTCAATAAAAATATGGAAACCTCCTCCATTGAGGTATCCATTCCCATGGATCGCGGATTTCACAGCCGGCCCAGCCTGCTGGTGGCAAAAATTGTTCAGTATTACGGCGGTGAGGTGACCCTGAAGGTGGGTGAAGATCAGTTTGATGCCTCATCTGTTCTGGATATCCAGTGGGCCGGCGGTAAAATTAAAAAAGAGAATCGCCAGACAGTGGTATTCACCGGCGATTCAAGGGCACTGAATGATCTGATTGTTCTGGCAAACGTCAATTATGGAGAAGATCACATGGGCAAGGGGATCCCTTTGCCAAAGCAGTTGGCCTACCTGAGCTGACCCATGGATTGCCCCAGGTGCATACCGGTTATTGTGGCGGCGGGAAAAGGCTGCCGCATGAAATCTGAATTGAAAAAACAATATATGGCTCTGGACAGCACACCGGTATTGGTGCTGACACTGAAAGTGTTTGACCGCCATGATTCCATGGATGATATCGTTCTGGTGGTTCCTGAAGAAGACCATATATGGATACTGAAACATATTATCCGCCCATATGGGTTTGCTGCCCGGCCCATCCATCTGGTTGCCGGCGGCGAAACCCGTCAACAATCGGTTTTTAACGGGATCAAAAAAGCAGCTTGTCTGACAGAGAATCTATCCGGCAGCCTGGTGTTCATCCATGACGGGGTCAGGCCCTTTATCAGTCCGGATCTGATCACCCGTCTCAAGGAGGTTGCCGTCCGCAGAGGCGGGTGCATTCCTGTCCTTGCTGTTACCGACACCCTTAAAGAGGTTGCCCCGGACAATCAGATTCAAAAAACCCTGGCCCGGGATCAGATATACAGGGCCCAGACGCCCCAGGTGTTTCGTCTGGATCTGATTCTTAAGGCGTTTGAGCACGCCAGGATCACAGGGTTTGAAGGCACTGATGACGCCTCTGTCATGGAGCACGCGGGATTTGTCGTATGTACAACACCGGGAAGCGCTGCCAATATCAAACTGACCACACCCAATGATCTGGTTCTGGCCCGTCACATCATGGAGTCACAGCTGCTGAGCGGTGCGTGCTGATATCCTGTACCTGTCTTGAGCTGGCGCAAATGCCGGATCTGTGCTTTCCGGGTATCGTATTATCTGTTTGACAGGCCATATCCGGCTTGATATATTTTTAAAATAAATCACAACATATTGCAAAGGATGGCTTTTGCCTTTGTGTCTGCCCGGGGGGAGGATAACATGGCCGTGAAAAAAAAAGAAAACGCCCTGCTTGAACATGTGGATGCGGTAAAAAAGGGAAAAAGAATATTTGAAGATGCCTTCCAGGGTGTTTCCAGAATGATTCTGGATGCCGGCATACAAAAGATTACTGTAAAAGGCAGATCCACGTATCAGTTTGATCTGTTCAGCCAGGGAAAAAAACATCTGGTGGGCATGTACGATGAAATCAACTCCTTTGTCTCCTTTGTGAAGGATGCCTCTGAAGGCGGATCTTCCAGAGAAATGGCATTTGTGCTGGTGGGAGAACCCGGAAACGGCAAGACTTTTTTTGTGGAATACCTGTGTGACCGGTACAGAGAATTTTTATCTGTACCTGAAAACAGAAAATACACCTTCCGGTTCATCAATCTGGACAAACTGGGCGGATATGGACAGATCAGGTTCATTGAATCCCAGACCTATGAAGATCCCATGATTCTGGCCATGAGCATTGAATCATCCAAGGATCAGTCCATGGAATACCTGGCAAAAAAATTTAAATTTACCGATCTGCAGATTGAAAATATTTATGCAAAATACCGGCCCCTGGGAGCCTGTTCCGCCTATATCTGGAACCATATCAGAGAATATTGTGACAATGATATCGACAAGATGCTGTCTTTTGTGGAGATTGTGCCGGTGCCGCTCATAGAGAGCCTGGGCACCATCACCGGCAAATATCCGGCCAAGGACAAAATCACTTCATCTGCCGTGGATCTTATGGGAGAAGAATCGATCCAGCGGCTGCTTCACATCACCGATACCAACAACCCCTATCGGTTTGACCTGCGACGCGGTGCCCTGGCCGGGGTGGCAGGCGGGGGTATCCATTTTTCCGATGAGATCTACAAAAACAAAAAAGATCTGGTACAGGTCTACCTGGGTGTTATCCAGAACAGGATGATCGAGCTGGACGGGTTCAAATGGCCCATTGACACCCTGATCATTGCCACCAGCAACAATTCAGAGTTTGACACCTTTTTGTCTGAAAGAGAAGAAGCCCCCATTGTGGACCGGTGCCGGATCTGTTATGTGGCCCATAACACCGATTATAAAATTCAAAAAACCCTGACCGAATATGCCATCGGCAAGGATATCAAGCGCTCTTTGGCCCACGAGGTTCTCCATCAGGACCCCAACCTCAATTATGCCGCATCAGTGGCGGTTGTTCTGACCCGGCTGCCCAGGTCTGAAAAACTCACCCCTGTGGAAACCATGAAACTGTCAGCCGGAGAGGTGGCCGGAGAAAAAAGCCTTAAAACCCTGGCAGAACTCATTGACACCCTGAACCAGGATACCGACATCACCAAGCGGTTCGGCCAGAAAGGCATGGGACAGAGGAACCTGGGACGGGCTGTACAGCTGCTGCTGGAATCTTCTGAAACCAATGAAGGCAAGTGTATGTTTGCCCTGGACATTTTCAAATCCCTGGAGCGGACGGTGCTCGATTATGTACATGAACCGGCGGACCGGGCCAAATTCATGGAAGATCTGAAGATTGCCAAAGGCCTTTACAGAGAGCGTATCATGACCGAAATGTTCAATGCCTACATGGATGAACCCCTTGCCATTAAAAAAGATGTGCTCAATTATGTTAACATGATCATCGGTGTGGATGCCGAACACCTGGGACCCGACATGATGTGGAAATACAAGGATCCCCAGACCGGTGAATTAAAAGCGCTGAAAATCGATGAACGGTATATCAAAAATGTGGAAGAACGTCTGGGGCTGAAAACTGAAGAGCAGCGGGCGTCCTTCAGAAATTCCATCCGCAAGATCTATGGTCAGAAACTTTCAGTGGATCCCAACTATGATTTTATGGACAATCTGGATCTGGTCAAGGCGATCACCGATGTCAGGCTCAAATCCGACATTGCCGGTGCCGGCTCATTGATCGGGGCCCTGGCCAACCGCACCAATGAAGAAAACCAGAAGCTGTATGACCGCATGATCACTACCATGAATGACAAACTTGGGTACTGCCGGACATGCGCCCAGAAAACCATTGAGTATTTTTGCAGCCAGGAAGATGATAATTAATAAAAGGGGGGCTGTATGGTAACCCTTGATGAACTTCTTGAAAGAGATAAAAAAAGAGAGCAGGACGGGTTTAAGAGAAAAATCCGCATCGGGCAGATAGCAAAACCCGGGTCCGGCGGCAGGGAAAAGATCATTGTGGTGCCCACCACAGTGGAAGAAAAACTGGTCCATGATGATATTTCATTCCGGCAGCAGCAGGAAGGAGAAGGAGATCCCACCGGCGGAACAGGTGACGGCCAGGAGGGCGATGTCATCGGTGAACAGCCTGTAAGGCCTGAGCAGGGAGAGGGCGAAGGTGAGGGTGATGGAGAAGGCCCGGGTGAAGGCAAAGGCGGTGAACATGAAATTGAGGCCAATGCCTATGAACTGGGAAAAGTGCTGTCCCAGGATTTTGAACTGCCCAATTTAAAAGACAAGGGCAAAAAAAAAGCCCTGGCCCGGTATGTGTATGATCTTACTGACAAAAACCGCGGAGTGGGACAGATTCTCGACAAAAAAGCCACGTTGAAAAAAATTGTTGAAACCAATATGTCTTTGGGCAATATTCCGGATGTCTCAACCATCGATACCACACGGTTTATTGTTTCACCCCAGGATCTGATTTACCGGATCCTTTCCCGGGAAAAAGAATATGAATCCCAGGCCCTGGTATTTTTTGTGCGAGACTATTCAGGTTCCATGGGAGGGAAGGTGACCCAGGCCGTGGTGTCCCAGCATGTGATGTTGTATTCCTGGCTGGTGTACCAGTATGAGAAACAGGTGGAGACCCGGTTTATTCTCCATGATACCGAAGCCAGGGAGGTATCTGATTTTCAAAAGTATTACTCCTATAAGGTGGCCGGCGGCACCAAGGTGTACACCGCTTTTAAACTGGTGAATGAAATTGTTGAAAAAGAGAATCTTGCCCGGGATTATAATATTTACGTGTTCCACGGGACCGACGGTGATGACTGGGAAAAGGACGGTAAACAGACCCTGGCGGAAATAGAAAAAATGCTGACCTATGTCGCCAGAATCGGGATCACCATTGTGGAACATGCCTATGTGGGATCCAAACAGACGGAAGTGGAAAAATATATAAACAGATCGGGCATCCTGACCAAGCACAGCCATCTCATAAAAATGGATGTCATGGCGGAAAATGTGGATGATTCCAGAATCATCCAGGGGATCAAAAACCTGATCTCCTGATCCAAATTTGTCAGGTTAACAAAAAAAGTGAGTCGCATATGGAACTGGTGAGCCAGCATGTCAAAGGCATTATGGAAGAATGCAAAATCAGGGCACGGGATGCGGGACTGCGGTTTGATGACGAGACCCTTGAATATATCGTCACCAACCGGGATCTGATAGAACTGTCTCCCAAGGTGATGATTCCCACCCTGTATGACTACTGGGTACACGATGTAAAAGTGCTGTCAGGCAAAGGAATGTATGAGGCTTATCCGTCCAACCCCTTTGAAACCGTCATCAATACCCGGCCTGCCATTTCCTATTACAATGACAACAACCCGGACTGGCTCAATGTCATGATCTTTTACCATGTGCTGGCCCATATCGATTTCTTCCAGAACAACCTGTTTTACAAAAACACCTGGGATATTGACATTGCGGGCCAGGCCCTGGCAGACAAGCGGCTCATTGCCCAGCTTCGGAGTGAAAAGGGCAGATGGCTCGATTACGTGATTGAGTTTGCCAGGGGAATGGACAACCTGGTGGGCTTTCACAGGGATCTCAACCGCACCTTGTCACAGGGCCGCAGACATAAATTCAACAGAACCGATTTTTATTTTGATCTGTTTTTGCAGAAGATCAAATCGGTTCCCCAGCACATATATTTAAAGGAAATATCGCGGTACAACCAGTGTGCGAAAGACAAACAGGATTTTTTTATCCAGGTGACCGGTCAGTATCCGGAATTTGACGAGCTTTTCCGAAAAGAGAAAAACCAGGCTGCCCAACCGGAGAGGGATATCATGGAATATATTCTCCGGTACTCCCCTTTTTTGCGAAAGGAAGAAAACGAATGGATGAAATCTGTGATCCATATCATCAGGAACACCTCTTTGTTTTTTCAACCCCAGATCCGGACCAAAACCATGAACGAAGGATGGGCCTCGTACTGGCATGAGAACCTGTTTCTGAAAGATGACCGCATATGCGGGCATGAGGCTGACTATGCAAAAATCAATGCATCGGTCACAGCCATGCCCAAGGTGGGGCTCAATCCCTATGCCCTGGGGATGAGGTTGTTTGAACATATCAGAGAGATGGAAGATAAAGGCTGCTATTCATTTGATTATGTCCGTCTCAACGATGAAGTTCTCAGGAAAAAATTTGACCGGAAGAAAAATACCGGCAGAAAATTCATATTTACTGTAAGGGAAAATATGGATGATTTTTCATTCATAAACACTTTTCTGGACCAGGAGTTTATTGACAGACACAAATTGTTTGTGGCGGGAAAAAGGTTGAACAATCAGCGCATGACCTGGCAGTATTATATTAAATCCAAAAAAGCACATGATTATAAAAAGATGATCATTAACAGCCTGTATCATCCGCCGGATATTAGCATTGCTGAAGATAAAACAAAAGATGGGATTCTTTATCTGGACCATCGTTTTGAAAACAAACCCTTGAAACAGGCGTTTATTGAAAACACCTTGATCGGCATTGCGTTTTTATGGGGAGGGCCGGTTCATCTGGAAACCAGCGAACCAAAAACAGTTGCGCAGCCAGGCGCCGGATATGCCAATTTCTGGGATCCTTCCGCGTCAGGCACCTCTCCTGAGCCTGAAGAGATCCCCATTCAATGGCAACGGGTGCGGTATGTGATCAAGGATAGAAAACTGCACAGGCAGGAGTTATAATCAATGAAGGAAGATACTGCTGTTTCGACAGAATCTGTGGATCAGGTCCTGGAACTGCTGGACAAAAACATTCAAGATTACCAGCGCCTTCAGCCGGTTTCATTTGACATTTTTTTAAACATGCTCAATACCAGGCCGTCCCAGATTTTAAGAAATATATTCCAGTCATTTCATGACATGGTCAAGGCCCATGTGGATGAATATGAAGAGCCTCTGGGCGGTGAACGGGAGACACTGGCATTCACCCGTTATGACTGCACCCGGCTTTTTGTTGAAGGATCAGACAATCCCTACTTTCCGGACATGCTGTTTGCCAACCGGTTCATGAAGCAGATGGAATACCTGCGCCACGGGGCCCAGCAGAACCGCATCTATATTTTTTACGGCCCCCATGGCTGTGGTAAAAGCACATTTTTAAACAACCTGCTCAAAAAATTTGAAAGTTATGCCAATACAGAAGAAGGTCTCAGATATGAAGTGATATGGCGCCTTGACATCAAAAAATTGCAGGACAGGTGCCACTCTTTTCCCACACCTGCATTTGAACAATGGATCAGCTATGAAGAAAAACAAAACACAGGTGATCTGTTCAATCAACCAGAAGCTTTTCCTGCAAAGGTGCAGGAAGGCGATTATATTGAAGTTCCGTGCCTGGCCCATGATAATCCGTTTCTGGTGATCCCCAAGGAACAGCGCCGGGGGGTCCTGGATGAACTGATTAAAAATGATCAGTTCAAATGGCAGTTGTTTACGGAAAAAGAGTATGAATGGGTATTTACCGAAGAGACCTGCACGGTCTGCTCTTCCATTTATCACACGCTGCTGGAGATACTCCAGAACCCCAAAGAGGTTTTTAAAATGGTTTTTGCCAGACCTTTTTATGTCAACCGAAGGATCGGCAACGGCATTTCCGTGTTTAACCCAGGAGATCAGCCTGCAAAGCAGAACATTATCTCCAACCAGATGCTCCAGAGGCGCATCAACACATTATTTCAGGATTCCAATCTCATCCAGTACACCTATTCCAATTTTGCCAAAATCAATAACGGGATTTATGCCCTCATGGATATCAAGTCCCATAATATTGACCGGCTGGTGGAGCTGCATAACATCATTTCAGAAGGGATTCATAAAGTCGAAAATATGGAGGAGCGTGTGGATTCCCTCTTTTTGGCCTTGATGAATCCGGAAGACAAAAAAAACATCAAAGATTTCCCCTCTTTTGAGGACCGGATAAGGTATATTGACATCCCCTATGTACTGGACTGGAAAACCGAAGTCAAAATCTATACGGATATTTTCGGCCGTCACATTGAGGGCAGCTTTCTGCCGATGGTGCTGGACAATTTTGCAAGAATTGTTGTATGTACCCGCAGTAACAAAAAATCGCCGGCACTTGAGGACTGGATTAAAAAACCGGAAAAGTACAAAAATTTCTGTGATGATAAACTCATGCTCCTGAAGATGGAAATATTTTCAGGCAATATTCCCAAATGGCTGGATGATGAAGACCTGCGGCGGCTGGACCAGAAAAGGCTTAAAAAAATTATTGCAGAATCGGAAATTTGCGGCCAGGAAGGGTTGTCAGGACGGGATGCCATTAAAATTTTTGATGAATTTTATTCCAGGTATGCCAAAGAAGACCGGTTGATCAATATGCCGGATCTGTGCACTTTTTTTAAGAATCTGGACAGTCAGCCCAAAAAAATTCTGCCCGAAGGGTTTTTGTCCTGTCTGCTGCGCATGTATGATTATACTGTACTCCAGCAGGTGAAAGAATCGTTGTATTATTACAATGAAGAGCAGATCGTAAGGGACATAAAAAACTATATTTCCGCTGTGACCAATGAACTGGATTCGGTTGTAAACTGTATTTTCACCAAAGAGGAGCTGCATGTGACCGAAGCTTTTCTTGAGAGTATTGAAAACCGGCTTTTGGCGGAAAATCTGGATAAAAAAAACCGGCAGCAGATCCGGCATGATGTGCTCAAAGAATATACCACCCGGTCTCTCACCCATGAAATCATGATTCAGGGCAAGGATATCACCGAAACCCGGCTGTTTGAATCCCTGCATGGAAAATATGTCCACAATCTTAAAAAAAGGGTTCTGGAACCGTTTATCGATAATGAAAATTTCAGAAATGCCATCAAGGATTTTGATACCGAAAAATTCAGAACCCATGACAAGCGCATCAAAAAAGATGTCACGTTTCTTATTGACAACCTGTCCGCCAAATTCGGCTATACCAGCCAGGGAGCCGACGAAGTCTGCATTTATGTGATCGACAATGATCTGGCCAATAAATTCAAGTAAAATAGATTCAAAGTAAAATTTACGTTCATGATATCCAACATTATTGACCATATGCATTCCCACAAAAGCGCTCTTGTGGTTACGCAACAGAACCTGTCCCATAAAGCCTGGGTCACCGCCCGGTTGTTCAGAAGGCTCACCACGGATATGATGGTGGTTCTGCCGGACCGCAAGCAGGCGCAAACATTCATGGAAGATCTGTTGTTTTTCATGCCGGATCAAAAAGATGCCATCCTTTTGTTTCCAGGGTATGACATGCTGCCCTTTAAATCCCTGTCCCATCACAGGCAATCATCAATACGCCGCCTGGCAGTGCTTTCAAGACTGACGGCATCCAGATCCTGCCGGTACCTGATGGTGATAAGTATTGATACCCTGCTCCGGAAACTGATCCCCAAAAAAATGCTGCTCAACTGTTGCGAACTGGTCATGGCCGGCGAAGAAACCGACCGGGACGGTCTGATCAACCTTCTGGAAGCCGGGGGATACAACCGTTCATCTCTGGTGGAGGATCCGGGCGAATATGCGGTAAGGGGCGGCATACTGGATGTGTATGTGCCAGGGGAAACCAGCCCTGTGCGAATGGAATTTTTCGGGGATCTGGTTGAGTCCATCCGCAGTTTTTCTCCTTATACCCAGCGGGGTATCAGGGAGGTGTCTGAAGTGATTCTTGTGCCGGCCACCGAAGCTGTGCTTTTGGCGGAAAACCGGCCCCATATTCTGGCAAGACTACGTCATGCCGGCAAGACTGCGGGTCTGGATGATGCAAAAATTCGGGAATATGTGACCCAGATCCGCAGCACAGGCCGGTTTGCAGGTATTGAAACCATGCTGTCCATTGTATATGACACTTTAGATTCCATGTTTGATTATCTGTCAGAAAACACCTTTGTTGTCTGGGATTCTCCTGAGCTTCTGGCAGCCCGGGCCACGGAGTTTGAAACCAGAGCCCTTCTCAATTTTCAGACCATGGCAGCTGAAAAAAGACTGGGTGTGCCGCCCAAAGATATTTATCTGGGTTTTGATCAGGTGGCCTCCCGGATTCAGGAAAAAAAGCACCTTGTTTTCAATGAACTGGCGGTTGAATCAGAAGACAAATTTTCAGAAATTTTCCATTGCCCCCTGGAAACCAATGACGTTCTGTCAGGCGCTCTTGGTCTGAAAAACAGATCAGACACCCCGTTGAAGCCGCTGGTGGAATGGGCACAGTTCCACGTGGATGAAGGCAAAAAAATTGTCTGCGTAATGCATCAGGATGTCCAGGCCAGACGTCTGGCATCGCTGCTGGCCCCATATGGCCTGAACCCTGCACCCATGGATGATGTCAACCAGGCCCTTAAACAGGCTCCCGGGTTATATTCAGTGGTGGGGGATCTGTCGGCAGGGTTTGTGTTAAAGGACCAGGGGGTGGTTTTTATCACGGAAACCGAAATTTTCGGAAAAAAAAGGATCCGGCGGATCAATCGTTCATCCCGTGATCTGAAGACCGAAATGATTGCCCCGGAGGAGTTGAAAAACGGGGATATCGTGGTGCATGCCGAGCACGGGGTGGGACAGTATCAAGGATTGTACAATCTGGATATCAACGGCATGTCACAGGATTTTATCCTGATTGTGTATCAGGATGATGACAAGCTTTACCTGCCTGTGGACCGCATTGAAATGATCGGCAAATATATCGGTGTTGACGGATATACCCCTGTTCTGGATAAAATCGGCTCCAAGGCCTGGATAAAATCCAAGGCAAAGGCAAAAAAAGAGGTGGAAAAAATGGCGGCAGACCTGCTGGATCTTTACGCCAGACGAAAAATCAACAAAGGGTTTTCCTTCAGCCGGCCGGACACCTATTACCAGGATTTTGAAACCACCTTTCCCTATGAGGAAACCAAAGATCAGCTAAAGGCCATTGATGATGTCCACCTGGACATGGAGTCTGACACCCCCATGGACCGGCTGGTATGCGGGGATGTGGGATATGGCAAGACAGAAGTGGCGGTGCGGGCCGCATTCAAAGCTGTCAATGATGGAAAACAGGTGGCAATTGTGGTGCCCACCACCATTCTGGCGGAGCAGCATCTGGCAACGTTTAATGACCGGTTTAAGGATTATCCCGTTAATATCGCCTGCCTGTCCCGGTTCAGGACCCGCAAAGAACAGGCACAGATCATCAGACAGGCAGTCAAAGGGCAGCTGGATATTGTCATCGGCACCCACCGGCTTTTGCAAAAGGATGTGGATTTCAAATCTCTGGGGCTGCTGGTGATTGACGAAGAACAGCGGTTCGGGGTCAGGCATAAGGAGATGCTGAAAAAAAAACGCAGCACCGTGGATGTTCTGGCATTGAGCGCCACCCCCATCCCCAGGACCCTTCATCTGTCTTTGACCGGAATGCGGGACATCAGTGTGATCAAAACCCCTCCGGCAGACCGGCAGCCCATTGTTTCCCATATTTCAACCCATGAGGATTTTGTTGTAAAACAAGCCATTCAAAAGGAACTGTCCCGGAACGGCCAGGTGTTTTTTGTTCACAACAACATCAAAACCATTGCTAAAATGGCGGAAAACCTTAAAAACCTGGTACCTGAAGCCAGTGTCGGGGTGGCACACGGCAGGTTATCTGAAACCGAACTGGAGCGGGTCATGCTGGCATTTGTCAACATGGAAATCAACCTGCTGGTGTGTACCACCATTATTGAATCAGGCCTGGATATCCCGTCGGCTAATACCATGATCATCAACAAGGCAGAGCGTTTCGGGCTTTCCCAGATTTACCAGCTCCGGGGCCGCATCGGACGCGGGGACCACCAGGCTTATGCCTACCTGTTTATTTCTGATGAATCCAGGATAACCAAAGATGCCAGAAAACGGCTGGCTGCACTTATGGAATACCGGGACCTGGGAAGCGGATTTCAGATTGCCATGAAAGACCTTCAGATCCGGGGGGCAGGCACCGCCCTAGGGGCATCCCAGTCCGGTCACATTGCTGCGGTGGGATATGATCTGTTTTTAAAACTGCTGGATCAGGCGGTCCATGACCTGAAAGGGGATGCATATATTGCGCCGCTGGATCCTGAAATCAATGCCGGCATGTCAACAGGTTTTCCAGCTGATTATATTGAATCGGTGGAGCAGCGGCTCACCCTGTACCGCCGCTTGTCCAGGCTGGATAAAATGTCTGATATTGCAGATATCAAAAAAGAATTGACCGACCGGTATGGCAAACTACCCAGGCAGGCGGAAAACATGCTGCTCAAAATCATGCTCCGGATTTTGTCCATTCAAAGCGGGGTCAGACGTCTGGATATGGATCCTGGTTCACTGATTCTGACTTTTTCGCCGCCACACATGAAACACCCGCTGCATGAGCTGGGCAGGCGGTGGCGGAAAACAGCCCCGTTTGCGTTTATCAAAAAAGATTGTGTGCAGTTTCACCTGGGATATAAATCCGGTCAGACCGTCAACGCATTAAAGAAAACCAAACAGATCCTTATGGCCATTGCCTGAACCGGTATTGCCGGGTTAATGTCCGTTGGGTCTGCAGGAGATCCGCACCATGAGACCAGACATACCTGATATGGAACGGTTTGAACGGCTTGCCTTCAGAAGTAAAAATGTGCTGGGCCTGCTGCTGAAATTCAGCCGCCGCCTGCTTGATGCCCGGCTGGCCGGAGTGGTCTATGGCACGGATCATACCGGCGAGAAATTTTTACCACCCCATAAATGGGACAGAGGGATAGTGCATCGCCTGGATGGCACCGGCATGGCCGGTCTGGGGTTCAAGTGGTTCGGCCCGATGGTGCTGCGCTGGATCAGGTTGTCCCCCATCCGGCTGTTTGCTGTTGATTCACATGGCCGGCAGGTGGCCTCCCAGGGAGTGATCGCCCAGGTGATGCGAAAACACGGGGAATATTATGCCTCGGGCATTAAAATTCTGTTCATTGATCATATCCCCCAGAGAGAAATGCGGTCTGATCCGTCCGGTGGAAGTCTGGCGGTCATTGCCTATGACGGGATCCGGTTCGAGGTGCTGCCCGATATTCAGGTGAATATGGATATCATCCACTGGTTCAAGCCGGACAATTTTGTATCTGTGTATATTCCGGACTATGGCGCCATTGTTTTTAATACCGTGGACCCCTGGTTATTCAAGAAAAGCGGGGAGGGACAGATGTATTCCCGGCAGTTGAAAACCCGGTTCGACCGGCTGATTTCTGCCATTGAAACCGCCTCCATAGCCCATCTGGGACAGGCAAAGGGCCGGCGGGCCGCTAAAATTATCTGGCGCAAAGAACGAAATCTGAGACACACATTCCTTGAACTCAATGAAAAAGCCGACAGGCTTGATGCGCTAAAAAATCATCTGCGTGCCGTGGGCGCGGTCACCGCAGAACAACTGAACATGACCCCGGTGATCGAGCCAAACGGGGTATATGCATTTCTGGACATGGTGGAGTCAGGCACCATCAGAAATTGTCTGACCCCGAGGGAATTTCTGCTGGTGTTAAACCTGTGCCATGAAATCGTGGCGGAAACAGCCGCGGCATTCGGATGCCGGGTGGATAATTTTCTGGGGGATGCCGTGTTTCTGGAAAACATGGAAACATTTGACGAGCCGGGCAAAGACAAACCGTCAGGTCTGCCGGAACGGTTGATGATCATGACCATGGCCCTGGCATCGGTGTTCAGACAGGTCCGTCAATTGAAACAGGGTCAGCATCCACTGGACAGGGAAAACCGGATACATACACTGGTGAAAGCACATGCCATCGACATCGGTTTCAGGGCTGGAATGGCTTATGGAGCAGCCCTGGTGGGACCGCTTGGCAGCTTTAACCGGCGGATTGTCACCGCCATTGGTAAACCGGTGAACATTGCCTCCCGCCTGGAAAGTACCGGAAAAAATAGCTGTATCCACATCGAAAAAAAATTGCTGGAAATCCTCAACAACAGCATTGTGTCGAAAGACACAAAGGCGTTGTGGCATATGACGGTGTCAGATAGGCACAAGGATTCCGTGTCTGATATCCGGTTTTTTCCCTTTTTTAAAGATTTTTTTGGTCTGGGTCCCGGGGTTGTTCAAAAAATGCCCCCGGTTTCTTACAAGGAATTTGTCAACGACACCACCTATCTGATCTGCTGTGACCCGGAGATTGACAAGCATGATGTATGTGCCGGTATTTAGCTTGCAAACCGGGATGAAAATTCACGGGAATGACGCTCCAGCGCCTGGATAAGCGTTTTTGTATGGGGGCCGGGGGTGCCGACGCCGATGGAGGTGTCATCGATCTGTATCACAGGCACAACCCCTTTGTTGGTGCCGGTGATGAACACCTCGTCGGCGGCCAGCAGCTCATCGAGCAGAAGAGGTCTTTCCTGAACCTGGAACCGGTTGCCTGCAATGGAAAGAATCACTTTCCGGGTGATGCCTTTCAGGATGCCGTTGGCCGGCGGGGTGACCAGTTTTGTGTTAAAAAAAGCGAACAGGTTGCTGGTGGTGCCCTCCAGTGCCTGATGCTGCCGGTTGACGTAAATGGCTTCCACAGCCCCGGATGCATGGGCTGTTTTCAGTGCCATGGCTGCCGGGATGTATGCAGTGACCTTGGCACCGGCCAGGGGCCGTTCCTGAACAAGGGTGATCACTTTGACACCGCTGGTATACCATTCTTCGGGCAGCGGGTTGATGGGCGTGATCATGACGATCAGCCGGGGGGTGCCGGAAGGGGTCAGAAAGTCGGGGCTGGATCCGCCGGTG
>JAIPDY010000046.1 GCA_021737445.1 Desulfotignum sp. | reverse complement strand
CCACCATCTCCATTCCCGAAAGCCGGTTGATTACTGTGAAACCCTGGGACATCAGCGTGATCAATGCGGTTGAAAAAGCCATTCTCAAGGCCAATATCGGGTTGACGCCGTCCAATGACGGCAAATTGATCCGGATATCCATTCCCCCGCTGACAGAGGAACGCAGAAAAGAGATCGCAAAAAATGTGTCCAAAACCTGCGAGGAACACAAGGTGGCGATCCGGAATATCAGGCGGGATTCCAATGAAATGCTCAAGGATCTCCAGAAGGATGGTGATATTTCTGAAGATGACAGCTTCAAGGGGCAAAAACAGGTACAGGATCTGACCGACGAATATATCCAGCGGCTGGATGATATTTTTGCCCAAAAAGAAAAGGAAATCCTTGAAGTCTGATATTTCACAGGCCCGGCTGCCGGCCCATGTTGCGGTTATCATGGACGGAAACGGCAGGTGGGCAAAAAGGCGGCTCATGAACCGGATCAAAGGCCATGAAAAAGGGTCCCAGACCGTCAGGACCATCGTGAGTACCTGCAGAGAAATCCAGATTCCCTTCCTGACCCTGTACGCTTTTTCCACTGAAAACTGGGCCAGACCCAAGTCTGAAGTGTCTGCTCTTATGCACCTTTTAAAGAAATTTCTGGTGTCTGAGCAAGATGAGATGATGGAAAAAGGGATCTGCCTGAAGGTGCTTGGCCAGTTGGAAAGACTGCCCGAAGATGTCAGGAATCAGGCTGAAGAAACCATGGCAGCCACCTGCCACAACCACCAGATGACCCTGAACCTGGCCTTGAGTTACGGCAGCCGCCGGGAAATAACCGATGCGGTTCAGATGGTGGCGAAAAAAATTCAGGCAGGGGAACTTGCAGTGGCAGATATAAGCGAACAGGTTGTTGCAGATCACCTGTACACCGCAGGCATGCCGGATCCTGACCTGGTTATCCGGACATCGGGAGAGTTCCGTCTGTCCAATTTTTTGCTCTGGCAGTCTGCCTATGCGGAGATTTTTGTCACCCACACCCTGTGGCCGGACTTTACCAAAGAGGAGTTTATCGAGATCTTAACCAATTACCAGAAAAGGGACCGACGGTTCGGTAAAGTGGAATGCAGCATGCCCAGCGATGGATCACCACAATAGTTCTGGCGCCCCTGATCATTTGGATTCTGATCAAAGGCACCCCAATGCTTCTGGCCGCGCTTGTATCAGCAGTGGCCATTTTTGCCATTAAAGAATATCTGCGTATCATTTTTGGTCATGGTAATGGAGCTGCCCCCCTGCCCGTCACGGTTGTTTCCTTTCTCACCAGCATTCTTCTGGTGACCTTTGCGGCATTGAACTCCTGGCCGGCCATGTTTCTGGCCATGGCCCTGAATCTCATTTTACTGTCTGTTTTTGTGCTGTTCAGGTTTGCCGCCTGTGCCGGAATATTTGAAACCATTGCCAGGCAGGCTCTGGGTATCATGTATATTCCCCTTTCTTTGTCTATGCTTTTGTTTGTAAGAAACATGGAAAGCGGTATTTTCTGGATTATCTGGCTGCTGATCGTGTGTTTTATCAATGATACAGGTGCCTTTTACATTGGCACGGTTTTTGGTAAACACAAACTGGCCCCCCGCATCAGTCCCAAGAAAACCATGGAGGGATCAGCAGGCGGTATTGCCGCGTCCATGACAACCGGGTTTGTGTTTTCTCTGCTGTTTTTTGATTCTTTTGACCTGGCGTTAATCACCCTTCCCTGTTCTTTTTTCATTGCTGTGGCCGGACAGGTGGGGGATCTGTTTGAATCCGCCCTGAAGCGGGCGTCATCTGTCAAGGATTCGGGCCGGATACTGCCGGGGCATGGCGGCATGCTGGACCGCATTGACGGCCTCTTGTTTGCCGTTCCCGTGCTCTATGGATATTTGCTGACGGTGGTGATATGAAACAGCTGTCCATCCTGGGTGCCACCGGTTCCATCGGCACATCCGCCCTGGATATTGTTCGAATGCACCCGGACCGGTTTCAGGTCAAAGCCCTGACCGCTGCCAACAACCTGCCGCTGCTCTGCCGCCAGATTGCCCAATTTTTGCCGGAAATGGTGGCGGTGCTGGATGAGGCCAGGGCAAGGGAACTGGCAGGTATGCTGGGGTCAGGCTTCAGGCCTCAGATTCTGTCCGGACATGCCGGATATGAGGCCGCTGCTGCCTGGGACGGGGTGGATATGGTTTTGCTGGCCATGGTGGGGGCAGCTGGATTGAGACCGGCCCTGGCCGCCATTGATGCAGGAAAACAGATCGCCCTGGCCAACAAGGAAACACTGGTGATGGCCGGAGACATCGTCATGGCAAAAGCCAGAGAGAAAAATGTGGCGGTGCTGCCGGTGGACAGTGAGCATTCAGCCATGTTTCAATGCATGCAGGGCAATTTTGCAAAAGATGTGAAAAAACTTTTTCTCACCGCCTCAGGAGGACCTTTCAGAAATACTCCCAAAGAGGCATTTGCCGGCATTACCAAAGAGGATGCCCTGGACCATCCCAACTGGTCCATGGGGGACAAGATATCCATTGATTCCGCCACCCTCATGAACAAGGGGCTGGAACTGATTGAGGCCATGCATCTGTTTGATATCTCCCATGAACATATCCAGGTGCTGATTCATCCGGAGAGCATTGTTCATTCCATGGTGGGATTTACCGACGGATCGGTCATGGCCCAGATGGGGGTGCCGGACATGAAACAGGCCATATCCTTTGCCCTGTCATTTCCGGACCGTCTTGACCTGGACCTGGCGTTCCCCGATTTTGCTGCACTCTCCTCTTTGACCTTTCACGCTCCGGATGTCTCCCGGTTCCCTTCTCTGGAATTTGCCCTGGCCGCATGCAAAAAAAAAGGGACACTGCCCGCTGTGATGAATGCGGCCAATGAGGTGGCGGTGGCGGCATTTTTAGACCGACGCATCAGATTCTCCGATATTTTCACCATTATTTCCACCACCATGGACGGCCATACCTGCATTGACAATCCAGATCTTTCAGGTATTATTGAATCCGATCAATGGGCCAGGGAAAAAGCCGGATCCCTTATATAATTTAAGAGAGGTAAAAGTTGGGTCATTCTGTTGTCGCATTTGTTATTGTTATTGGTGTTCTGGTGTTCATCCATGAGCTGGGCCATTTTCTGGCGGCCCGGTTTTTCAAGGTAGGGGTGGATGTGTTCTCTTTAGGGTTCGGTCCCAAGATTTTCAAAAAAATGAAAGGCCGCACCGAGTACTGTATTTCAGCGGTTCCCCTGGGGGGATATGTCAAAATGGTGGGTGAAGAACCCGGCAAGGCACTGGATCCCGCAGATAAAGACCTGTCATTTTCCCACAAGCCGCTGTACCAGAAAAGCCTGATCGTGGCGGCCGGTCCGATGTTTAATTTTTTTCTGGCGATTTTTATTTTTTATGTGCTGTACCAGTTTTCCGGGATCTACCTGTCCAAACCCGTGATCGGTGAGGTTCTGGACGGCACCCCGGCCCAGCATGCCGGTCTTTTGCCGGGAGATGTGATCACAGTCATTGACGGCAAACAGATCCGGTCCTTTGAAGATATTTCCAGAATTATCAGCAATTCAGACGGTCAGGCCCTGGATATCGGGGTGAACCGGGACGGCCGGATCATCCAGATCTCCATGATTCCGGAACAACAAAAGACCGTGAATCTGTTCGAAGAAACCGTGGACCGGTATGTCATAGGTATCCGGGGTACAGGCGAGGTGTTTCACCAGCCGTTGAACCCCTTCCAGGCCATGGGCCGGTCCATTTCAGATACCTTCGGGCTTGTGAAGCTGACCATTTTGTCGGTTGGCAAAATGGTCTCGGGCAGCCTGTCTGCCGACAATCTGGGCGGACCCATCATGATCGCCCAGATGGCCGGAGAACAGGCCAAAGCAGGGGCGGTGAATTTTGTGTGGTTTATTGCGCTGTTGTCTGTCAATTTAGGGATCATCAATCTGTTTCCCATACCGGTTTTGGATGGGGGGCACCTGGTTTTTTTCGGCATCGAGGCTGTCACCGGAAAACAGGTCAGTGATAAATTAAAAGAAAAAATGATCCAGTTCGGGGCCGCCCTGCTGGTGGCTTTGATGATCTTTGTTTTTTACAATGATATTTTAAGAATTTTCAATGGTGGATAACATGATTGCCTGTATTGAAATCGCTTTGAAACAATCGCTGCGGGATGCACAAGCATCATCGCTGATCAAAAAGGCGGCATCCTATTTCGGGATACATATCCAGTCGGCCAGAAGCATCCATATGCTGACCATTGAATCCGACCTGGGTACCGCTGACCTGGAACAGGTCAGGCAAAAAATTTTCACCAATCCTGTGACCCAGGTGTCATCCATGTCTCCTCTGGAGATCGATTTTCACTGGTGCATCTGGATCGGATTTCGGCCCGGGGTAAAAGACAACCCCGGCGCCACTGCCATGGAAGCCATTGAAGACCTGCTTGGCAGATCATTCAAGTCTGGTGAAGGCATCTACACCTCCCGGCGGTATTGCCTCACAGGAGAAAACCTGACCCGGTCCCAGGTGGAAACCCTGGCCAGAGAACTGTTGTCCAACCCCATAATTCAGCAGTTCAAGATATTTTCAAGTGCTGACTGGGACCCTGAAAAAGGGGCGGATGTCAAGCCGGCCCGGGTGATCCTTGATCATACCCCCTGTTTTGATTTCATTGATATCGATTCCGACCAGACCCTGGCAGCCATAAGTGACCAGCGCAACCTGGCATTGAACATCAGGGATATTCCCATTATCAGGCAATATTTTCTGGATCAAGAAGTGGTGGCCCAGCGCAAGAAAATGGGGCTGTCCAAACCCACGGATGTGGAGCTGGAATATATCTCCCAGGCCCGGAGCGACCATTGCAACCACAACACCTTTAACGGTATTTTCAGGTACAAAAATATCCTGACAGGAGAGCAGGCTGTTGAACAGTCGCTGTTCAAAACTTATATCCAGGAACCTACCCTGGCATTAAAGGAAAAAAAGGACTGGGTGGTCTCCGTGCTCTGGGACAATGCCGGTGTGGGGGAATTTGACGAAGAAAACAATTATGTGATTACAGGTGAAACCCACAATTCCCCGTCCAACATGGAAGCCTATGGCGGGGCCATCACCGGCATTGTGGGCGTATACCGGGACCCCATGGGAACCGGTTTGGGGTCCAAACTGTTCATGGGCAGTTTCGGGTTCTGTGTGGGGGATATCAATTATGACGGTCCCCTGAAACCGCCCCTGCATCCCAGACGTCTGCTGGACGGCGTGATCGAAGGGGTCAGAGACGGTGGAAACAAGAGCGGGGTGCCCACCACATTCGGCCAGACCCTGTTTGATCCGGGATATATGGGAAAAAGCCTGGTGTTTGTAACAGCCCTGGGCATCATGCCCAAACAGGTTGCAGGACAGCCCAGCCATGAAAAGAAAACCTCTCCCGGGGATCTGATAATCATGAGCGGGGGCCGGGTGGGCAAGGATGGGATTCACGGAGTGACCGCATCTTCGGAAAGTTATTCAGAAAACACCCCTGCCGGCCATGTCCAGATCGGAGACCCCTATACCCAGAAAAAAATGCATGATTTTCTCCTGGAATGCCGGGATGAAGGGTTGATCAGGTTCATCACCGATAACGGCGGGGGCGGACTGTCTTCTTCCATTGGTGAATCCGCCATGATCTCCAACGGGTGTGTGGTGCATCTGGATCAGGTGCCTTTGAAATACGAAGGCCTGGACATGTGGGAAATCTGGGTGTCTGAATCCCAGGAACGCATGACCATCGCCATTGACCCGGCAGATCTGGACCGGTTCATGACAAAATCAGCAGACCACGGGGTGGAGAGCACGGTGATCGGTGAATATACCGATAGTGGCAAGCTGCATATCACCTATCAGGGAAAAACCTGTGCCTATGTGGACATGGATTTGCTGGACAAAGGCTTTCCCGCCTGGGAGTTTGATGCTGTCTGGCTGCCCCCGGAGACCCGGGGCCTGTTTGAGCCTGTGATCCGCAGGCCGGCCGATTTCAACAGTCTGATGACTGCCATGCTGGAACGGCCCAACATCTGTTCCAAGGAGTGGATCATTCGGCAGTATGACCATGAGGTTCAGGGCGGATCAGTGATCAAACCCCTGGTGGGAGTGAACAGAAACATTCCGTCTGATGCATCTGTCACCCGGCCGGTGCTCACCGGCAAAAGAGGCCTGGCGTTCTCCCAGACTTTGCTGCCCTGGTATTCAAAGATCGATGCCTATCACATGATGACCTGCACCATTGATGAAGCGGTGCGGCGGCTCATTGCCGTGGGCGGGTGTTTTGACCATATCGGCGGGGTGGACAATTTCTGCTGGCCGGATATCGGGTATCACCCCCGGACCAATCCGGACGGCAGGTTCAAGGCTGCCCAGCTGGTGCGGGCCTGCCGGGCCCTGAAAGATGCCTGCATGGCCTATGAGATACCGCTTTTGTCCGGCAAGGATTCCATGTATGTGGACGGCCACCTGGAAGGTGCGTTCGGCGAACGCATCAAGGTGTCGGCCCTGGAAACGGTCCAGTTTTCCGCAACTTCTGTGGTGGATGATGTCACACGCTGCCAGACCCTTGATCCCAAGGCGGCAGGAGATTTTGTCTATGTGGCCGGGATCACCGGCAATGAGCTTGGGGCGTCGGAATATTATGACCTGTTTTGCAAAACAGGACGCAATGTTCCCCAGGTGAATTTTGCTGCCAATAAAATATTGTACAAAACCGTGGAAAAAACTGTTCGCATGGAGATGCCGGCCTCGTGTCACGCAGTGGCAAGGGGAGGGCTGGGGGTCCATCTGGCTTTGATGGCCATGGCCGGGAACCTGGGAATGGAGATCGATCTGACACAGGTGCCGGCCGCACCCGGAGATCTGTCTGATGAGATCCTGCTTTTCAGCGAATCTGCCGGCCGGTTTATCATGACCATACCGCCGGATCACAAGGCGGTGTTTGACAAACTGTGCAAAGGTCTGGCAGTCTGCTGCGTGGGGCAGGTTACCGATATACACGACCGCCTGAAAATTACAGGTACCCGGGGAAAGCTGATTGTGGATCTGTCCTGTTTTGCCCTTGAGCAGGCCTTTAACAAACCCTTTGGAGAGATGATATGAGACAGGTGAACGCACTGATTCTAACGGGTTTCGGACTCAACTGCGACCATGAAACCGCACTGGCGTTTGAACTGGCCGGAGCCCGGCCCCACAGGGTTCATATCAATGCGCTGGTGGCCGGAAAAATAGATCTGGCAGATTTTCATATCCTGGCATTCGGCGGCGGGTTTTCATGGGGAGATGATCACGGGGCCGGGGTGATCCAGGCGGTGAAGCTCAAGAACCATATTGGGGGGGACCTGCTGTCCTTTGTGGACCAGGGAAAACTGATCATCGGCATCTGCAACGGGTTTCAGGCCCTGGTGAACCTGGGACTTCTGCCCGGCCTGAACCAAGACTATACACGGCGGTCAGTGGCCATCACCTATAATGACTGTGGCAATTTCAGGGACCAGTGGGTGCATTTGACAGCCGCTTCCGACAGTCCGTGCGTTTTTACAAAAGGCATTGGCACGGCTGATTTTCCCGTGCGCCACGGGGAAGGCAAATTTATTGCAGACCCGGATGTGGTGGCAGCCCTGAAGGCCGGGCACCAGGTGGTGTTTCAGTATGCGGATGAAAAAGGCATTCCTGCAAACGGGGCATTCCCCTTCAACCCCAACGGGTCGATACAGGACATAGCCGGTATCTGTGATCCCACAGGCAAAATATTCGGACTCATGCCCCATCCTGAAGCCTACAACCATGTGACCAACCATCCGGACTGGACCCGGAAAAAGCAGTTGCAGAAACGCCTGAAAAAACCTTTTGCTACACAGGACACACCAGGCATCCAACTGTTTGGCAATGGTGTAAACTACATCAGAGAAAGGTTTTTTTAAATTACCATGCTGGGAACCATAGTCAACTGCGTGGCCATTATCGCCGGCAGTCTGGTGGGCCTGTTGTTTAAAAACGGGATTCCGGAGCGCTACAACAAGACCGTGATGCAGGGCATCGGACTGGCTGTGCTCCTGGTGGGCCTTAAAACCGCCATGGTCACAGATGATCTGCTGGTGATCATTATTTCTCTGGCTGTCGGTGCCCTTGTGGGGGAATGGATCGGCATTGAGAACCGGCTGGACCGGCTGGGAAAATTTCTGGGACAAAAATTTTCCAAAAGCGCTGGCGGTTTTGCCCAGGGATTTGTCACCGCATCCCTGATGTATTGTGTGGGATCCATGGCTATTGTCGGGGCACTTGAGAGCGGATTGACCGGCAATCATGCCACCCTGTTTGCCAAATCCTGCCTGGACGGCATTGTGAGTATTATTTTAAGCTCCTCTCTGGGAATCGGGGTTGTTTTCTCCGCTGTTCCGGTACTTTTGTACCAGGGCTCCATCACTCTGCTGGCATCGGTGCTCAAGCCTTTGCTGGTGCCGGTGGTTGTCGCCCAGATGTCCGGCGTGGGGGGGCTGTTGATCCTGGGCATCGGCATGAACATGCTCCGGGAAAAAAAGATCAGGGTCGGCAATATGCTGCCGGCTATTTTTATTCCCCTGATCTGGTTCATGATCCAGGGATTGTTCATCCACTTTTTTTAAAACAACATGCCCGGGTCGGTGTATTATAGCGTTATCCGGGCAGGCATATGCCAGGAAAATAACAATGTCCATGAAAAACAGTCTGCTCTACGTGGTGACCATCATCATCTGGGGCTCCACCTGGATCGGCATCAAATTTCAACTGGGCACTGTGGATCCCATGGTATCAGTGGTGTACAGGTTTTCCCTTTCCGCGGTCCTGCTGCTTTTATTCTGTAAGGCCCGGGGACTGACCCTGAAATTTTCCGCTAAAGAGCATACTTTCATGGCATTGCTGGGGCTGCTTTTGTTTTCGGTCAACTACTGGCTGGTGTATGTGGCAGAGGTGTATCTGACCTCCGGTCTTGTGGCTGTGCTGTTTTCCTCCATCGTGTTCATGAACATTGCCAATGGTGCGTTTTTTCTGGGCACCCCGGTGGAAAAGAAAATGGTGCTGGGTGCTATGGCCGGTATCCTGGGGATCGGGCTGATCTTCATTCATGAAATCGAATCTTTTGATCTGACGGACAAAAGCCTTATGGGTGTGGTTTTTGGCTTTTCCAGTGTGCTGCTGGCCTCATTGGGCAATATCACATCTGCCAGAAACTCAAAACACAGTATTCCGGTTCTCCAGGCCAATGCCTTCGGTATGGGATATGGGGCACTGGCCCTGGCGCTACTGGCTCTGGGACTTGGCAAGGAATTTGCGTTTTCCATGACCCTCCCTTATGTCATCTCCCTGGTCTACCTGGCGGTTTTCGGTTCCATCATCGCTTTTACAAGCTACCTGACCCTCATCAGTTCCATAGGTGCGGATAAAGCTTCCTACAGCATCATGGTGGTGCCGGTGGTTGCGTTGATCATCTCCTCTTTTGTGGAGGGCTATGTCTGGAATTTTTCCGCCATTGCTGGTCTCATCCTGGTGGTGGTGGGCAATTTTCTGGCATTGCACCGGCCGGCGGCTGTGCGATAAACCCGTTGCAACCCGCAATGGATCTGTGGTATTTAGATCTGTTATGAAGCAATATGTCATAGACGGGCTCCGGCCTGAAGACCATAACCGGTTAAAAGATTACCTGGATGAACACCTCAGGGCGGCCGGAATTGTGGGGATATACTGGCTGCCCCTGGAAAAGGCGCTGTTGACACCCTTGCAGGCAGATCACCGGGACTGCGCACCCCACGTGTTTGCCCTGAAGCTGGAACAAACCGTTTTGTCCTGTGAACTGCTGGTCAGGACAAAAAAATATATCCGGTGCGAATGCATGGCCTATGCCACCGAGGATCAGCGCAACTGGTTGATTGACCAGACCGATGCCATCCTTGAAATGCTGGCCATCCGCATCTGAGAAAAAAGTTGCTGGTAAGATTATGCTTAAATTAATACCGCTGGGAGGACTGGGCGAAATCGGCCTCAACATGATGGTGGTGGAATATGAAGATGTCATGTTCATCATCGATGCAGGCCTGATGTTTCCTGAAGATTATATGCTGGGGGTGGATATTGTGATCCCTGCCATGGATTATATCCGGGAGAACCGCAGCAAAATCCACGGTATCATCATCACCCATGCCCATGAAGACCATATCGGGGCTCTGCCATACCTGTTGCGGGAGATCAGGATTCCGGTCTATGGCACCCCCTTTACCCTGGGGATTGTCAGAAACAAACTGGTGGAATTTGACCTCAATGCCCATGTGGACCTTAACCTGGTCAGTCCAGGTGAAACCCTTTCCATGGAACCCTTTCAGATCGAGTTTATCCGGGTGAGCCACTCCACCATCGACGGGGTGGGCCTGGCCATCCAGACCCCGGAAGGGGTGGTGATCCACACCGGTGATTTCCGCATCAGTCACAATACCGATCCCATGAAAAACACAGACCTGTCCTCTTTTGCCAGGTATGGAGAAAATGGGGTTCTGGCCCTGCTGTCTGATTCCACCAATGTGGAGGTGGGCGGATATACCATGTCAGAGCAGGAGGTGGCAAAAAATCTGGGAAAGGTGATTTTTGCGGCCCAGGGACGGGTGATCGTCACCCTGTTTGCCTCCAATGTGTTCCGGATCCAGCAGGTCATCGACATAGCCGTAAAGAACGGTCGCAAAGTGGTGTTTAACGGCCGGTCCATGGAGCAGATCGTTTCTGTGGCAACCGGGCTGGGCCATATCTCCTGCCCGCCGGACACCATTATGGATATCAAACAGATCAAAAACATGCCTGATTCCCGGGTGCTGATCATCACCACCGGCAGCCAGGGAGAGCCCATGTCTGCTCTGGTGCGTATGGCTTCCGGGGTCCACAAGCATATCCGGATCAAAAAAGGGGACAGTGTGATTTTGTCTTCCAAACATATTCCGGGCAATGAAAAAGCGGTTGCCAATATCATCAACAAACTCTACCGCCGGGGTGCGGATGTGTTTTATTCCAAGGCTGCAGAAATCCATGCCTCCGGCCATGCCCACCAGGAAGAACTCAAGCTCATGCTCACCCTGACCAAACCCAGGTATTTTATCCCGATTCACGGCGAATACCGGCATCTGGTCATCCATGCCCGGCTGGCGGAAAAAATGGGTCTGCCCCGGGAAAATGTACTGGTGGCTGAAGACGGCAGGGTGATTGCCTTTGATGACACCGGCGGCCGCATTGAAGGCCAGGTCCATACAGGCAGGATACTGGTGGACGGCAAAGGGATCGGTGATGTGGGCAGAAGTGTTCTCAAAGAGCGCAGAGAGCTGTCCGAAGGCGGTCTGGTGGTGGTGACCATGATCATTGATGAGGAGACCGGAGTGGTGCTGTATGGGCCTGAACTGATCTCCAAGGGATTTGTGTTTGATTCAGCCACCGGCCACCTGGTGGATGATGCCCAGTGCGTGATTCTTGAGATTGTTGAGGAAATTGAAGCAGGCATGGATTCAAGGGTGGAACTGATTCGAACCCGGCTTAAAAAAGCACTGAAACAATATTTTTCCTATACCATCAACCGAAAGCCCCTTATCGTGCCTGTTATTATTGAAGTATGAGAAAAGAACTGACCTCACTTTTACTGTTTTTTCTGATCATTCTGTCTGGTATCAGCCTTTTTTCCTTTCATGCCCAGGACCCGTCCCTGGGTCATGATTTTCTGGTGGTCCCGGATACCATTCATAATCAGTTCGGCCTGGTGGGTGCCCATGTGGCCGGGTTTTTCATTTTTTTGTTCGGCATTGGCGCCTTCTGGGTGCCGGTGATCATCTCCCTGGTCACCCTTTGGTATTTAAAGGAAAAATCACCCGCAATCATCTGGATGACCCTGGCTGGGGGGATGATTCTGATGATCTGCACCGGGGCCGGGTTTTTTCTGTTCAAGGATGCCTATGCCTTTTCCAACACCCTGATACCGGCTGGCGGTATGCTGGGGAGTGCTGTCACAGCTTTTTTGCTCACCTATGCCAATATTGCCGGATGCATCGTTGTTCTGGTTTTTTTTGCAGTTATCGGGTTTATTCTTGCCACCGGCATCTCCATGGTCACGCTGGGGGTGTTTGTCCATCAGAAAGTCATGGGCCTGGCAGCCACGATCACCCGGGATGTAAAACAATTTTTTGATTACCTGAAAGACCAGGGTCTTGAGTGGAAAAACCGGCGGTCTGAGACAGCAGCCAGCCGGGATATGCAGAACATGTCCCGGGCCCTGCTGGAAACCCGGCTACCGGCCACAGGGCAGGAGGCCCATAAAACAGATATGTCTGAGCCCAACCAGCCGGATACTTACAGGTCAGAGCTGGATTTTTCAGACGAGACAGAAGATGATGCAGCCATTGACATAGATGATATGTTTTCTCCTGCCATTGTGGCCCCGCAGGTTGATGAGTCTGAATATACATCAGACCGGGTGCTCGAAGATATCCGCCAACCGGAAGCATTCAAGCTGCCTTCCATCGGTTTTCTGGATGAGAAAATCAAAATCAGGCGGGAAATCGACACAGATAAGCTGCAGAACAAAGCACGGATACTTGAGACCAAACTCAATGATTTCAATGTCAAAGGCGAGGTGGTGGAAATTCTTCCCGGACCGGTGATCACCACCTTTGAATACCGGCCGGCCCCGGGTATTAAACTGTCTAAAATCACCGGGCTTTCCGATGATCTGGCCCTGGCTCTGAGCGCAATAAGCATCCGCATTGTGGCCCCCATCCCGGGCCGGGATGTTGTGGGTATAGAGATTCCCAATGATGAACGGGAAATGGTGAATCTGCGGGAGATGATCGCATCCAAAGACTTTATCCGTTCTGATTCCATGCTTACCCTGGGACTGGGCAAAGACCTGATGGGCCGGCCGGTGGTCACCAAGATGGACAAGATGCCCCATCTGCTCATTGCCGGCGCCACCGGCACAGGCAAGAGCGTCGGGCTCAACGCCATGATCATCAGCCTTTTGTATAAAGCCACCCCGGATGAGGTCAAGTTTATCATGATCGATCCCAAACGCATTGAATTATCGGTGTACAATGATATTCCCCATCTGATATCCCCGGTGGTCACAGACATGAAAAAAGCCACCAACGCTCTTTTCTGGGCTGTCAAAGAGATGGAGAGGCGCTATGAACTGCTGGAGGAAAACGGGCTGCGGAACCTGGCCCAGTACAATGACAAGATCAAAGAAATCAATCAGAAACAGGCAGACAGTGCCGCAGACAATACAGCAAAACAGACTGACGCAGAACCGTTTATGCCCGAAACCCTCCCCTATATTGTGGTGATTGTGGATGAGCTGTCAGACCTGATGATGGTGGCATCCAAGGATGTGGAATTTGCCCTGACAAGGCTGGCCCAGATGGCAAGGGCTGCGGGCATCCACATCATCATCGCCACCCAGCGGCCGTCGGCAGATGTGCTCACCGGCACCATCAAGGCCAATTTCCCCACCCGGATCTCCTTTCAGGTATCCTCCAAGATCGACGGCCGGATCATCATGGATCAGGGAGGGGCAGAGAGCCTTCTGGGCAACGGAGACATGCTGTTCTGCCCGCCGGGTACAGGCAAGCTCATGCGGATACAGGGGGCGTATATTTCTGAAAAGGAGATTGCAAAAATCACCGGGTTTCTCAAGGAGCAGCGGGAGCCTGAATATGATGAAAATGTCACCAGAGGTGATGAGGATGAAGAGGCCAAAGAGTTTGATGAATCAGACTATGATGAAAAATATGATGAGGCGGTGGCTGTGGTGACCCAGTCCGGCCAGGCATCCATTTCCTATGTCCAGCGAAGGCTGCGCATCGGTTACAACAGGGCCGCCAGGCTCATTGAAATCATGGAGCATGAAGGCATTATCGGACCTCAGGTCGGCACCAAACCCAGAGAGATCCTGGTGAAAAAATATGGGGAAGATCGATTTTAACTTATTGCACGCCACCAAAGGGTTCATGGCGGATGAAGAAGCCAGTCGTCTCCACAGTCTGGCCCTGACCGCTGCATCCATGGGACCCGTTCTGGAAATCGGCTCCTATTGTGGCAGGTCTGCCGCTGTTATGGGCTGGGCCTGTAAAAGACAAGACAGTGTGGTTTTTTCCATTGACCACCATACCGGGTCTGAAGAGCAGCAGCCCGGGGAAGCCTATTTTGATCCGGACCTGTATGATAAGCACACCGGCCGCATCAACACCCTGCCGTTTTTTTTGCAGACAATCGAAAAAGCCGGGCTGACCGATCATGTTGTCCCCATGGTCTGCGGGTCTGTCACAGCCGGGAAAATGTGGCGCACTCCTTTGTCCATGGTGTTTATTGACGGCGGGCATTCATTTGAGGCAGCGTACCAGGATTTTTTGACCTGGTCCCCCCATATCATGGCCGACGGATTTCTGGTGATCCATGATATTTTTCTGGATCCGGCCCAGGGGGGGCAGGCCCCCAGACAGGTTTATGAAATTGCATTGCAGACCGGTGATTATGCTGAACTTTCCATGACCCTGACCCTGGGGGTGTTGCAGCAAAAACCGGTGGTATAGGGCAGGGGCAGTTCAGTGTTACTGCCAAGGAATCAGTCTTGAGACTGTTTCATTCGTTGCAGCGATTTTTTGAATGCCTGGCAGGGATCTTTGTCAGACACCCTCCTGGTAAACCAGATATAGTCGGCCGGAGGGACCGGTGCAAACCCTGCCAGGTCCAGGGGCGCAGTATAGACATCAACACCGGCCGGTTCAGGCCTGACCTCGGTCAAAGCCAGGTTGATCTGGGACAGGGCCGGATTCAGAAACGTCACCCGGTCCATAACCCCCAGGCTGTATTCAGTATGCCCGTTGCCCATTATCACCACCACCGGTCCGGCTGTTTCATCTGCCAGCCGGGTTATGGACAGGGCCATGGTGTCGTTTCTGGCGGTCCAGGTATCATAGATGTGGTCCAGCATGGCATCATTTCCCATGCCGCAGTGCACCGCCTTGAAAATCGCTTTCATATAATCTTCATACACCGGGTTGTCCAGTCCTGTGGAAAAGACCTGGCTCTTTTCAATCAAAGTGATGCCTGAAAGGCCTTTGCGGGTGATGCGGCGTTTGAGCGGTCCGGCCAGATCCAGGCCGGCAGCTGTCAGGCTGTGCTCCCTGGCAAGGGAAAGAAGATCAAAATAATACCCCCACATCTGATCGGGCCGGGTGTCCCAGTCCAGCTGCCTTCGCAGATCTTTTTCAACCATTGTGTCGATTTTTTTGCTGTGGCTGTGTTTGTCCGATTCCACAAAGCTCAGCAGCAGCGGGGTGTCGTGGAGGGCAAAGAATTCAAATCCCAGGGCAGGGGCAAGTTTCTCATCCACCATCTGTGCGATGATCCGGTGCTGTATGGCATGGTGCATGGGGTTGTCATGTTTTTCAGACAGAAAGATCACATCATGGTCCATGAGTGCTGTCATCAGATCAAAAAAAGACACCATCTCTGTGGTGCGGGTGTCCAGGATTTTTCCAACCAGGGGATCATCAGGCTGTACCGGTTGTTTCACAGCTGTGGCGCAGGATTGAATTAAAAAAAGCATGCAGCACACAGCCGGTATCAGAAGAAAACGGATCATTGGCGGGGAATCTGGAAACATGAAACCAGGTTACACTTTTTTAAAATACAATACCAGGCTTTTTCCCAGCACCGGGTTGAGCAGCCGGTCAAAAAACCGGGTGGCACCCGGTTTTTTCATCATATCCCACACCAGCAGCTGATGGTAGAGATTCACCAGTGTCACATCGGTGCGATCCGGTCCTGCCAGGCATTTGAGCCACCAGTAAGGGGTATGGATGCTGTGGGCAAAATGGGATCCCAGAAGCACCATGTTTTTTGCAGTGATTTTTGCAGTCAGCTCTTTTTTGCGATAGATTCTTACATGTCCCATATCAGCATTGCGATACGCATCAGACAAAAGCCAGCAGATTTTTTCGGGCAAAAACCGGGGAACGCTCACAGCCAGGATCCGGCCGGGTTTAAGAACGCGCACCAGTTCCGATACTGCCTGGTCATCATCCGGGATATGTTCCAGGACTTCAGAACAGATGACAACATCAACGCTTTTGTCCCTGAAAGGCAGGCCTGTGACATCCATACAGGACAGATCAAACCGGGTGCACGCCAGATCATCCATGGATTGATGAAAGTGCAGTTTGTCCCGGGTGGCTGCCAGGTTGTCATGTCCCAGATCTGCCCCGATGCAGCAGGTACCGCTTTTCCGGCAGGCCTGAACCATGTGGCGGCCCTCACCGCAGCCCATATCCAGTATCCGGTCGCCGGGCCTGATATCCAGCCGGGTAAAATCAATGGTAATCATGAATGATCTCCCTGTAGGCCTGAACGGTTTTCTGGGCTGTGGCCTCCCAGGTAAAGTGTGACAGAACCCGTTCATACCCTTTCTGAGCCAATTTTTCCCGCTGAGACGGATCATCCAGAAGTTCCAGAATCGCTTTTTCCAGGGCCCCGCTGTCACCAGGGGGCACCAGTTTTGCCGCGTCCCCTGCCACCTCCGGCAGTGCCCCGCCTGTGGTACAGATCACCGGAATCCGGCAGGCCATGGCCTCTCCCACAGGCAGGCCGAACCCTTCATAAAGGGATGGCACCACTGCAATACTGGCTTTGGCATACTCGCGGATAAACCGTTCCTGACCGATGCGGCCGGTAAATTCAATATGGCGGCCCAGATCCAGGCGCCGGACCAGCCGTTCAATTCCTCCATTTTTTTTTGGGGCACCGATGATCACAAGAAAAACAGATCTTTTTCTGACAATGTTTTTGATGGCATGCAGCAGGTGATACAGCCCCTTGAGGGGGGTGTCGGCCGAGTTGGTGACAATGATGCGGCCTGCAATTTTTTTAACAGTTTCAAGGGGGTGGAAGCTTGCGGTGTCAATGCCGATGGGTATGGCGGAAAACCGGTTTTGAGGAATGGCAAATTCTTTTGAGATATCCTGTTTTGAAACCTCTGACACGGTGAGAATTTTTGGCAGCTGCCGGGCCACTTTTTTTTGCATGCGGATAAAGGAATACCACCGCAGAGCCTTGAATTTTTTGTAAAAAGACCGGGTGCTGCTGACAGCCAGCCGGCGGTCCACTGTTATGGGATGGTGGATGGTGGCGGTGACCGGCACCTTTTTCATCAAAGACAAAAGGCCGTAGGACAGGCTCTGGTTGTCGTGTATAATGTCATACTGTGATTCTGTGCCCTTGAGGTGCCGGACCACCCGCATGCCAAAGGTCCAGGGCTCCGGATATCCCATGGCACAGACATCGAGCCATTCCACCAGGTTTATCATGTCTGTGAGTTCTGAAAGCTTAGGGGTGCGGAACAGGTCATCCGGGTTGTACAGATCCAGGGTCTTGAGCATGGTCAGCCTGGCATGGCCGTTCAGCTGGGGATCCGGCGGACCGGCAATCACTTCCACCTGGTGGCCCAGATCACATAATGCCCGGCTCAAATGGCGGATATATACCCCCTGGCCGCCGCAGTGGGGGTTGCTCCGGTAGGAGAGCAGGCCTATTTTCAAAGGTGATTGCATGGAAAATTTGTTTGGTGCGCCCGGCTGGAATCGAACCAGCGATTTTCAGCTTCGGAGGCTGACGTCTTATCCACTGGACTACGGGCGCTTAAAAACAATTGCTGTTATACCAGATTATCAGATTAAATCCATATCAAATTTTTGTTTTGCTTCTCCTGCCACATACAGCGACCCTGCAATACAGACAGCATCTTCATCAGAACTGCCTGAAATAGCAAGGGATACAGCCTCTGACACATCTTGGATCACTTCAATATTGCCGAAGAAAATTTTTTTTGCCGCCGCTGCCAGAACCTTTGTGGGCAGGCTTCTGTCAATTTTTGCCCGGGTGATGATCACCTTGTGGGCCGGCATAAGCAGGTGTCTGAGCATGGCATCATAGGGTTTGTCATCCAAAATTCCCACCACCATGGTCAGTTTTCTGCCGTTCAGGGTTGTGGACAGGTATCTGCCCAGCACCT
>JAIPDY010000045.1 GCA_021737445.1 Desulfotignum sp. | reverse complement strand
CCGATGTACTGGTCAACTACCATTCCAATGACACAGCGGCAAAAGAAACCGTGGCGGAAATTGAGAAACTGGGCCGAAAAGGGGTGGCTGTGGCAGCGGATGTGGCCTCCTATGAGAGTGCCCAGAACATGGTGGAAGAATGTGTCAAGCAACTGGGCAGTGTGGATATCGTGGTGAACAACGCCGGGGTGTCAAAGCCGTCCATGCTGCTCAAAATGAAGGAAGAGGACTGGGATGCCATCATTGACATCCACCTCAAGGCCGCCTTCAACACCAGCCAGGCTGCCGGCCGCCACATGAAAGAGCAGAACTTTGGCCGGATCATCAACGTGATCTCCACTGCCGGTATTTTCGGTACCATCGGCCAGATCAACTATGCATCTGCCAAGGCCGGCATCATCGGGTTTTCCAAATCCGCTTCCCGGGAGCTGGGCCGGTACAACATCACCGTGAACGTTATCTGTCCGGGGATTACCAAAACCGAGATGACCGGTAAGCTGCAATCCGATGAAAAACTGCGCAAGATCTATGAAGGCCGGATCCAGCTGGGACGGTTTGCAGATCCTGAAGAGATCGCCCCGGCCTTTGTGTTTCTGGCCTCAGATGATGCCTCCTATATCACCGGCCAGGTGCTGGGAGTGGACGGCGGCTATATCGGATAATGCCGGCACCCAAATTTTTAAAAAAACACAAGCATAAACAAAATGAAAAAACAAGGAGGAACCTATGGCTTTAGAGTGGATGCCCAGAGATAATGAGGCAAAAGATCATTCATTGCACAGAAATCCCTATTGGAGCACAGAAGCCCCTGGCGTGATTTTTGAGAAAAAACCGTTGACCGATCCCAAAGGCAATGTGGTAAAAGATTTATACGTGGCATGGATCACCTTGAACAATCCCAAACAGTTCAACTCCTATACCACGGACATGGTCAAGGGCGTTATCGCCGGGTTTGAAAACGCCTCTCTGGACAGAAGCATCATCGCCGTTGTCTTTACCGCAGTGGGTCCCTATGCCTTCTGTACCGGCGGCAACACCAAGGAATATTCAGAATACTACTCCCGGCGCTGTGATGAATACGGCCAGTATATGGAGCTGTTCAACCACATGGTGGATTCTATTTTAAGCTGCCACAAACCTGTGGTCTGCCGGGTCAACGGCATGCGGGTGGCGGGCGGCCAGGAGATCGGCCTGGCCTGTGACCTTGCCATTTCATCAGACCTGGCCATTTTCGGCCAGGCAGGCCCCAAACACGGGTCTTCTCCGGCCGGCGGGTCATCCGACTTTCTGCCCTGGTTTCTCACCATGGAAGATGCCATGTGGAACTGCGTGTCCTGTGAAATGTGGTCTGCCTATAAAATGAAAATGAAAGGCATGATCTCCAAGGTGGTGCCGGTATTGAAAATTGACGGCAAATGGGTGAGAAACCCCATGATCGAAACCGACACCTATGTAAAAGACGGGGAGATCGTATACGGTGAATACAAAACCGGGGATGCCCTGGCAGAAGGCAAGGCCCTGCTAAAACAGCACCAGGCCAATGCTGACTTTGAACTGCTGGACAAGGAAGTGGACAAGGTGATCTGGAAATTCGCCAACCTGTTCCCGGCCTGTCTGGTGAAATCCATTGAAGATATCCGCCAGAAAAAGAAATTCTTCTGGGATACCATGAAAAACGACCACCGCCACTGGCTGTCTGCCAACATGAGCGGCGAGGCGTTTTTGGGATTCGGCGCCTTCAACACCAAGAAGATCACGGGCCAGGATACCATTGATTTCCTCAAATTCCGCCAGAACGTGGCTGCGGCCCGTGACTGGGATATGGAGATGTTTGCCGAGGTGATGGGCAAACCCAAGGAATAACTCATAGTGGGGCCAGGCTTGCCTTTTTGGCTTATTGCTGCCCTATGCAATAACCCAATAACCCAAGCCTGACCCCACCTACAATCGGATATAGATATACCCGCCCCGGCCGTATCCGAACATATGAAACAGATGCAGGTAGTTTGTCGAGATCGCCTGGTAGAATCGGTTGAACGACACGGTGTAGGGATGGGGCTGGGATGAATCCACATCCAGGAGGGTGACATCGCCTGTGTCCGGATCAAATGCCCCCACCGGCGAGATATGGGGAATGTTCAGGTCCGGAACCAGGGTACCCTGATCAAAGTGGGCGATGATGATGCTGTCTCCCCGGTTTTCAAATCGTTTAAGCCGGGACCAGAGGGTCTGGCGGCAGGCCTTGATTTTGCCGGGATCCCGGGTGGCCTGCACCACCTCCACTCCCTGGTGGGCAATGCTGAAGCCGGCAAGACTTGCTTCAACCACATGGCCCAGTACTTCCAAAGGCAGACCCCGCCGTCCCTGATATCCGTCCGGGCCCATACGTTCCTTCCAGTGTGCTGCGGTGATTTTGTCAAGAAGATCCTGCTGGGTAAGGGGTTTCGGCGGCAGATGCCCCTGGATTTCCAGCAGGGTGTTCACCACACATACCACGGATGCCACAGAACAGGATGATTCATGGAACTGCTTGACATGATGGCGGTAGAGCCCGTCCTTGACCTGGTTTCCCCGGGTTTTGTGCAATGCTGTTTCCAACCGGGCCTGGTTGTTGCCAAATGATCCTGTGGCTGTTATTTTGTGGAAAAAATACCGCAGGTATAATATGCTGCGCATCAAATATATCAAAATTTTCATGGGCATTTCTTTATTTTTCATGGTTCTGCATGAACCATGTATACCATAGTGATTCTGAATCAATATTTGTCAATAGACAAGGCAAGTTATTTGGACGGCCGCAGTTTTTGCGGTTGCAATATCAGGCCAGGGCGGGTAAAGACAGCTTATTGTGAGATGTTGACATATAAAAAACAGGTTGATCATGCAGACAAAAAAAAGCTCTTTTGACACCGCAGCCTTTGGCGGAGACGGCTGGTCCCCGAGAATCCTGACCCATGCCATGGAAATAGGAGATATCTGGACCGGTTGCGGCATTGATAGTGAATGGCGCCCCTTAAAAACAGTACTGGTGCATCGGCCCGGCCAGGAACTTTCAGTATCCCAGGACCAGGTCAATGCATTGCAGCTGGCCGCCACGCTGGATCTGGAAAAGGCCCGGGCCGAGCATGACCGAATGGTTGCGCTTTATCGGGAAAACCAGGTGGAGGTGGAGGTGTTATCCCCGGGAGCGGCACCTTTTCCCAATCAGTTGTACTGCGCGGATCTGCTGGCCATGACACCCCAGGGAGCGATTCTTGCACGCCCGGCATCAACCGTGCGGGCCGGTGAGGAACGGTGGGTGGCAAAAACTCTGGGAATACTGGGAATACCTGTTCTCAAAAACCCTTACGGGCACGGCCACCTTTGAAGGAGCGGATCTGATGTGGCTGGATACTGAGATTGCTGTCATCGGCCGGGGATTGCGCACCAACCAGGCTGCCATTGATCAGATCACCACCCTGCTGGCAGAAATGGGCATTACCACCCTGGCTTTTGACCTGCCCTTTGGCACCATGCATTTTATGGGCATCCACTGTATCCCTGTGCCGGTGGATGAATTGCAGAAAGCCAACGGTGCCCTGGGATGCATGACCGGTATCCTGCACAGAAAAATGTGAAAACAGACCGGCTTTTCTGGTGTATGAGAAAAAAAACCCGCGATTATATATTGATTTTGTTGCCAACAATTTATATAGATCATGTGAAATAAGAAAAAAGGTACAAAATACCGGATGAATATTACACACTGGAGGAACACGATGAAATCATATGCGCGTTTGGTTTGCTGCGTTGTCGCACTGATGGTAATGCTGGGCCAGCACCTGGTATTGGCTGAAAAAGACCCGGAACAGCTCATGCTGCCCACCGGTACCATGACTCTTTTGGCCCCGCCGGATGCTGAACGTGAACCCCGGTTATCACCGGTTGTGTTTCCCCATTCCCGGCATTTTGCCTATTCGTGCAAGGACTGCCACCATGAATGGGATGGTGCCAGCCCCGTGCAGAGCTGTGCCACAGCAGGGTGCCATGAAAACCTGTGGGCTGCGGCCCCCGGCACCACCCCGTTGGGGGAAAAACGGATCAAATCCCTGGCAGGGGCGTATCATCAGGTATGCCGGGACTGCCACCGCGATGAATTAAAAGCACAGAAAGCTGCCGGCATGAAGCGCACCTACACCGGTCCCATTGCCTGTGAGGGATGCCATCCGGAGCCCCATGCCGAACCGGTCAATGATATTGAGATCATGTCTGTTCCTTTAGGCACCCTGACCATTGAAGCTCCTGAAGAGGTTTACGCAAAACGGCCGGCAGTGGAATTTCCCCATGGGGCACATTTTGACTATGCCTGTCAGTTATGTCACCATGAATGGTATGGGGAAAGTTATATGGATGGCTGCATGACCGAGGGATGCCATGATCAGTTTGAACCGGATCCCTCCACCCGGAATATCAAGGACCCGGTCAATGTGTATTATTATCTGGCAGCCTATCACAACACCTGCCTGCCCTGTCACCGGGAACTGCAACAAGAGCGCAAGGCCTTTGAAAAGGCCGGAATCATAAATGAAGAAGATTTGCCTGCAGCCGGGCCTGTGGCCTGTATTGAATGTCATTAGGCCGGGGATTGCTGCCCTGTATGAAGTGATCTGCCGCCGGTATTATCGGTTCTTATGAGCTGTCCCGGTCTTTTTGCTGCCGGATTTCATGGGCTTTGCTGTCCAGTACCAGAAACAGCCGCTCATCTTTTTCGATCAGCAGCCTGGACAGTTTCATCAGTGCCCGCTGGCCGAATTTGATGCGGTGTTCCGGAGTTTGAATATACAGATTGTCATTGCAGGTGAAAAGCTGTGACGGGTCCAGGTGCAGGGTTTCGGTGGTGTTCAACACCAGGGTGTCGGTGCCTTTCAGATCAAACACAAACAGGGCAGTGTCTTCATAGGGAAAATATACCTTTTCCGCATACCCGTCTCTGATCTGAAACACATGATAGCCTTGATCGTCTTTGCGGATGGACTTGTGAAAATAGGAGATGATTTTGGGGTGTTCAAATTTTCCGTGTTCATTGTGCCAGATACCGTTTTTATCCAGCCGGAAAACCGCTTTTTCCCTGGGAATGATAATCTGTTTTAATCCGGACGTCATGGCTGTAACTCCTGTTGTCAAGTTAATATTTTTCTATGGTCTTATCTAAAAATTGGATGAAGAACAATAGGAAATCCGCATTTTTTGCCCATCCGGATTTGCCGGTAACACAGGTTTTGCCGCAATTGACAGCAGCCCTGGATCAACCCGGCCACGCCGTGCTCCAGGCACCGCCGGGTTCCGGTAAAACCACCCGGGTTCCCCTTGCCCTGCTGGATGCGCCATGGCTGGCCGGAAAAAAAATACTCATGTTGGAACCCAGACGTCTTGCGGCCCGGACCTGTGCCTGTTTCATGGCCGGGCTGATTAATGAACCAGTGGGCCGAACTGTGGGATACCGGATCCGCATGGAGACGAAAATTGGCAGGCATACCCGCATCGAGGTGGTCACAGAGGCGATCCTTACCCGGATGATTCAGAATGATCCGGCCCTGGAAGAGGTGGGGCTGGTGATTTTTGATGAGTTTCATGAACGCCATATTCACAGTGACCTGGGTCTGGCACTGTGCCTGGAATCAGCGGATGTCCTGCGGCCGGACCTGCGGATACTGGTCATGTCCGCCACCATGGATACCACAGCCCTGGCAGCTCTCCTGAATCCGGCACAGGTTATTGTTTCCCGGGGCCGGCAATGGCCGGTACAAACGGTTTACCTGCCCCCGGTTTTCGGCCGTTCCGGTCCCGGCCGGTTCATGCCGGTGCTGGCGGGCTGCGTCACTGCTGTACTGACCGCCCTGGCAAATTATTCCGGGGATATCCTGGTATTTTTGCCTGGTGCAGCTGAAATCCGGCATACCGCCCGGATGCTGGCACAAAAAACCGGCCCGGATGTGCAGGTGTTCCCTTTATCCGGCCTTCTGTCTTTTGAAAAACAGCGGGCCGCACTGGTGCCATCCCCGCCGGGGTACCGCAAGGTGGTCCTGGCCACAGCTATTGCGGAAACCTCTTTGACAATTGAGGGCATCCAGATTGTTGTGGATTCAGGATTGATGCGCAAGCCTGTGTTTTTTCCCGGCACAGAACTTACCCGTCTTCAAACAATGCCCGTGTCCCGTGCATCGGCAGACCAGCGCCGGGGCAGGGCAGGCCGCACCGGTCCCGGCATCTGTTTTCGCATCTGGTCCGAACATGTGCACAAAGGACTGGTGCCCTTTACCCGGCCGGAAATTGTTGAACAGGATCTTGCCGGAGTTGCCCTGGAACTGGCCCTGTGGGGGGTTCGCGATCCCGGGGATTTAAAATGGCTGGACCTGCCCCCGGACCGGGCGTTTTCCCGGGCCCGGGATTTGCTGCTCCGCCTGGGCTGTCTGGATGACCAGGGGAACATCACCCCCCACGGCAAAGCCATTGCTGGTTCCGGTATCCATCCCAGGCTGGCCCATATGATCCGAAAAGCAGACCGGCAGGGCAACGGATTTCTGGCCTGCTGCCTGGCGGTGCTCCTGGAGGAAAAAGAGATGATTCCGGGCTCATCCCATGATCCGGATATCCGGACCCGTCTGGAACTGCTGGCCGCCATGCACCAGAATCCGGTTAAAAACAAAATGGCAAAAGAAACCCGTGTCCGTGCCAGAAATATACTGACAGCATCCCGGCGCCTGGCCCGGAAGATGGAGATCCGTCAGCGCGCTTTGGATCCGGAAAAAGCGGGTATCACCCTGTCCCTGGGTTTTCCTGAACGGGTGGCCGGCCGCAGGGGACCTTTGTCTTATACAATGGCCTCTGGCAGCGGTGCGTATTTTAAAGAACCCAATACAGTTGCAGTCCATGATTATATCCTGGCAGCCCATGTGGAGGGGCATCCTAAAAATGCCTTGATTTTCCTGGCAGCCCCTGTCCCGGTACAGGAACTGGAACAGGTATGGGGAGATCAAATGGATACCCGGGATGTGGTGGAGTGGGACCCGGATAAGCAGGCGGTGCAAGCCATGCGCCGGACCTGGTATGGCCGGATTCTGATCCGGCAGGTCCCGGTGCCGGACCCGGATCATGAAGCGGTCCGGGCCGCCATGATCCAGGGTATCCGCCTGATGGGGCCGGCATCCCTTCCCTGGACCCGCAAATTGCTGCACTTTTGCCACCGGGTCTGTTTTTTAAGAGAACAGGCCGGGCTTTCCCATCTGCCTGATCTGTCCGACCCGGGGCTGTTAGAGCGCCTGCCGTTCTGGCTGGGACCGTTTCTCACCCGTGTCAGGTCCGCCCGGGACCTGAAGCAGGTGGACCTGACAGGGGCACTGATGTCTCTTTTTTCCTGGGATGACCGGCAGATGGTGGATGATCAGGCCCCGTCCCATATCACGGTCCCTTCCGGATCCCGTATTCCGGTTTCCTATACAGACGGTAACCAGATTCTGGCCTCTCCGGTTTTGGCGGTTCGGCTCCAGGAACTGTTCGGCATGACCCGGACACCCACTGTGGCAAACAACAAAATTGCCGTGACCCTGCACCTTTTGTCTCCGGCTGGCCGGCCGGTTCAGGTAACCCAGGATCTGGCAAGTTTCTGGAAAAATACGTACAAAGATGTGAAAAAAGATCTCATGGGACGGTATCCCAGGCATTTCTGGCCGGATGATCCCATGTCAGCCACCCCCACCTGCCGGGCCAAACCCAAAAAATAGTCTTTAATAAATGTAAATTTCCATGTTATAGTGATTTCTTCACGGTCACAATGACGGCAATAAGGTGATTAATCAGATTCATGCAGATATTCAACACCATCATTCCCATATTCAGTGTGATTTTTCTGGGCTGGCTGGCCAGGCAGAAAGGGTTTATTCCTGCTTCATTCACAGGGCCTGCCAACCGCCTGGTATTTTATTTTGCCATCCCTGCCATGGTGTTTGCCGCCATTGCAAAAGGATCGTTGACATCTGACTTTAACCCGGTTGTCCTGGGATGTACCCTGGCGGCGGTGGGGATATCGTTTGGCTTGACCTGGATCATGGGTCGCTTATGCCATGTGCCCCAGCGCCGGTTCGGCACCTTTGTACAAAGTGCGGTCCACGGAAATCTGGGTTATATCGGACTGGCTGTGGCCTATTACTACCTGGGCCAGGAGGGTTTTGTCAGCGCCAGCCTGCTTATCGGGTTTATCATGATTTTGCAGAACCTTTTGTCAGTAAGTATTTTGCAGTTTTATAATGACACAGATACAAACCGGCACAATACCGGCAGAATTTTGTTAAAAATTATGGGCAACCCTGTGATTATTTCTGCTGTTGCCGGGATCAGTTTTTCTTTGACCGGTGCGGGACTGCCCATGGTGCTGTCACGAACTCTGGATATTATTTCAGGCATGGCCCTGCCCCTGGCACTGCTGCTCATCGGCGCAGCCTTGAATTTTGATTTGATGAAATCACAACTGGCCCGGGTCCTTCCGGTCACAATCATTAAGCTGGTTCTGGTACCGGCAGCCGGCCTTGTGTTTTACACCCTGTGGAACCTTCCGCCAAATCTGTATCTGCCGGGACTGATCCTGCTGGCTTCACCGTCTGCCACCATCAGTTATGTCATGGCCATGGAGATGAACGGCGATGTAGAATTCGCCGTTACCGCCATTTCAGTTTCCACATTGATGTCTGCGATTTCTTTTGCCGTCTGGCTCCATATCATTTAAATAATAAATAAAGCGGTTGTACAAAAAAAGCGATTGAACTATAATCTGTGGTATATTGTTATCACACAGGATGCGGCACCTCTTCTATTTCTATTTCTATGGGAATGACAAAAATATTTGATCCATATCTCACCACCAAGGGCATGGGCAAGAGAACAGGATAGGACGGACCTGGCATAACAACCGGCATCCCTTTATCCGGAACTGAAATGTTTGTTAATGTCCCGCTGTACCGCCGATGATTTTAAGAACCATGCTGAATTTAAAAAAAGAAAGTGAAAATTTATGTCGCCCAGACCCGGTTATGCAGATTTGGAAAAACAGGTTCATGCCCTGAAAAAGATTGCTTCAGAGTATGAGACGCTGAAAAAAGAACTGTCCATGCTCAGCACATTCAATGAAGATGTTGTCAAAGCAATGAGCGACGGCCTTGTACTGACAGATACCCAGGGAACGGTCACCTTTGTGAATCCCGGATTTGTGGCCATGCTGGGGTACCGGCCCGAAGAGATCATCGGCCGGTTATGGCTTGATATAATACCCCCGGATCATTATGACATGGTGCAGGAAGCGGAAAGACGGCGGGCTGAGGGCAGAACAGACCGGTATGAGATGGTTCTGCAGCACAAAAGCGGTGAAAAAATGCTGGTTCTGATTGATGCCAGTCCCCGGTTTGATAAACAGACCGGGGAATTCGTCGGCACTCTTGGGTTTGTCACCGACATTGCCCAGGGTGAGCATTTTGAAACAGCGCTTAAGAAAGATGCCCTGCGATACCGCCTTTTGTTTGAACAGTCTCCCATAGGGGTGTTTCATTTCGACAATAACGGTATTATAATTGACTGCAATGACAATTTTGTGAACATTATCGGGTCATCCAGAAAAGCACTGGTGGGATTGAACATGCTCACCCTGCCGGATAAAAAACTGGTCAGAGAACTGCGGCTGGCCTTAAACGGCCATACCGGTTTTTATGAAGGGATTTACCGCAGCGTTACAGCAGAAAAATCCACCCCGGTGAAAGTATATGTGTCACCTTTGCTGGATAAAGACGGCCAATCCTTCGGCTGTGTGGGTATTGTGGAGGATATCACCTACCAGAAACAGGCGGAAGATGCAATTAGAAAAAATGCAGCCATGCACAGCAAGATGCTTGCCAATATCGGGGATGTGATCGTCATCATAGACCAGGACGGCATCAACCGATACAAAAGCCCGAATATTGAAAAATGGTTCGGGTGGAAACCCCAAGAGGTTGTGGGAGAGGTTACCTGGAAAAATATCCACCCGGATGACCTGGAAAAAACCCAGCGGTTTTTTGCTGATATTATAAAAAACCCGGGATCTTCGGGTACGATTGAGTGCCGGTACAGATGCAGTGACAGGACCTACAAGTGGATAGAATTCACCGGAAGCAACCTTTTGCATGATCCCGATATCCAGGGCCTTCTGGGTAATTATAAGGATATATCCGACCGGAAAAAAGCGGAGGCGGAAAAAGAAAATCTCCAGACACAGCTGATTCAGGCCCAGAAGATGGAGTCTGTGGGGCGGCTGGCCGGCGGGGTTGCCCATGATTTCAACAACATGCTCACCGTGATCCTGGGCTATGCCCAGGCAGCTATGGAGCAGGCAGACCCGTCCGGACCGGTGCATGAAAATTTAGAGGAGGTGCTTACCGCGGCCCGGCGGTCGGCGGATCTGACCAGGCAGCTGCTCACCTTTGCCAGAAAACAGATCATCGCCCCAAAGGTGCTGGACCTTAATGCCACAGTGGAAAACATGCTCAGCATGCTGCGCCGGCTCATCGGAGAGGATATCGACCTGGCCTGGCAGGCCGGCAAAGGTCTGGGGGCGGTTAAGGCAGATCCTTCCCAGATCGATCAGATTCTGGTGAACCTGTGTGTCAATGCCAAAGATGCCATTTCGGATCTGGGGAAAATCACCATTGAAACCGGGACGGCATCTTTTGACCAGGCATACTGCCAGGACCATCCCGGTGTTTCTCCGGGAGACTTTGTAATGCTGATGGTGAAAGACGATGGGTGCGGTATGGACAGGCATGTCCTGGCAAATCTGTTTGAGCCTTTTTTCACCACCAAAGATGTGGGGGAAGGCACAGGCCTGGGGCTTGCCACAGTGTACGGCATTGTCCAGCAGAACAAGGGCTTTCTTACTGTTGACAGCACACCGGGACAGGGCAGCACGTTTAAGGTGTACCTGCCCCTGCATATGGGGGCCAAAGCTTGTCCTGGCGTATCCTCCCTTTTGCAGGCATCGCAGGCCACCGGACATCAAACCATTCTGGTGGTGGAGGATGAACCCGCAATTTTAAGAATGACTTGTATGATGCTTGAACGTCTGGAATATCATGTGTTGTCCGCCGCTTCACCAGATGCAGCCCTGGCCATGGCCAGAAATTACAAAAAAACCATTCACCTGCTTTTGACAGATGTGGTCATGCCGCAAATGAACGGCAGGGACCTGGCCGAAGAGTTGAAAATCCTGCATTCGGATGTAAAGTTTTTATTCATGTCCGGTTATGCCGCAGATGTCATCTCCCTGCAGAACCTTGGGGACAAGGATGCCGGGTTTATCCAGAAACCGTTTTCCAAAAACGAACTTGCCAGTAAAGTGCGCAAGACCCTGGAATCGGGCAGAAAAAAAGGATAAACCATGCCAAAATTTACGCAAAAGACTTCTGTATGGGACCATTTTCTAAGATTTCAACAATCGTTTGCACACCGGATCGTCTGGCTTTTTTGTTTTTCCCTTGACAGGCTCTGTTTTTCAGCTCTAGAATAACCCGCATTGGGGTTAGTTGCAGGCGATTTTGCCTGCTGGAAAACATTTTATCTGTAAGGAGACAATGCAATGAAAAAGATCATTTGCAGAACTATCGTTGTTTTATGCATGCTGACCATGGCAAAATTTGCAATCGTGGCACCAGCTGCTACGGCAGCAGACCTGCCGGAACTGAAGCTGAAGGTGTCCCAGGCCATGATGCCCAAAACCAGTCTGACACACAAGCTTATTGAAGAATTTGCCGCCAATGTGACCGAGCGCACCGATGGTAAAGTGACCTTCAAGATTTTCGGCCCGGAGATCGGGGACTGGACCGAACTGGAGCGTATGACCAAGCGCGGGGCAGTAGACATGCAGTTCAACGCCTTTGACACCGGTCTGGATGCCCGGTGGAATTTTTTCACCCTGCCCTTTATGGTGTCCAACTGGGACCAGGTGCGCAGGGTGTTCAGCAAAGGCGGCATCATCACTGAGCTGGGGGAGAAATGGGCTGAGGAAAAAGGGCTGTACTACCTGGGGCCCTGGCTCAACAACCTGGCCAGTCTCGGCATGAAAGAAAAAGTGGTGACCACTGAAGCCCAAGCCAAAGGACTCAAGATCCGGGTGCCGCCCATCGATACCTACCGCTGCTTTGTGGAGAAAATGGGGTTTTCACCGGTGACCATCCCCTGGGCCGAAGCCCCCACTGCCGTGGCAACAGGTCTGGTTGACGGATGGGTGGGCTCCGGTGCCGTGTACATGTATGACCTGTTCCGGGATGTGGCCAAGGTCATGATCGTGACCTATGACAGCCCGGAAACCTGGCATGTTACATACAATCTGAAAAAATGGAACAAACTGCCGGAAGCCTACCAGACCATCATCACCGAAGAGGTGGAAAAAGTTATCATCAAACACCTGGATCTGGTGGAAAAAGAGGAGATGGACAACCAGGCCAAGCTTGTCGAGGCCGGCTGGCAGATCGTCACCCCCACTGATGCGGAAATGGCTGCATGGAAGGAAAACTGCCTGGAATGCTGGGACACCTATGAAGATATCGTAGGCAAGGAGAATATCGAAAAACTGCTGGAAGAGGTCAATAAGTAGCAGGAAAATATCTGACCATCCCTGCCGCCTGAAAGTTTTCAGGCGGCAGGATTTTTTTTAAACGGCACCTGCCTGATATAAAAAATGATACAAAAAAAATGAATGCTTCCCATCCCTTCAATTCTGTCCACAAGGCCGGCCTGATGCTGGTCAAAGTCCAGCGGTTCTTTTTGTTTTATCTGTTTTTGCTTCTGGTGGTGGCCATGATGCTGGAACTGCTGGTCCGTTTCTTTTTAAAGCAGTCCATTTTCGGGCTGTCGGATTTCATCGGGTTTGCATCGGTGTGGCTGTATGCCATCGGCGCTGCCCTGGCCTCCTATGACCGCACCCACATCAAGGCGGAATTTGTCAATGTGTTTGCCCGGTCTACAAGGTTCAGAAACCTGTGCCGGTTTGTGAGCGCCGTCATCTCCACAGCCATGTCCGTTATTTTCACCAAATGGAGCTGGGACCTGTGCGTCTACAGCGTGTCCGTCGGAGAGGTCACCCAGGCCTATCCCGTACCCAAGGTGATTTTCCAGTCCTCATTTTTTGTGGGGGGGATTCTCATGGTGATCTATTTTCTGTGGGAAGCGGTGGACTGTTTTATTGATTTTAGAAAAAACGCATGATTCGGTTCAAAAAAATGCACCGTTCTGCTTCATGATATAAAGGAATCACATGGAATTTGCTCTGATCGGATTTGCCGTCTGCCTGGTGCTGATCGTCATCGGTGTGCCTGTGGCAATGGCATTCGGTGTTCTCACAGTCATGCTCCTGTATTTTTTCGGGCAGGATGCCGGGTATCTCATCGAAGTGACCTACAAAAAGGTGGATTCGGTGATATTGTTTGCCGTGCCCCTGTTTATTTTATTCGGCACCCTGCTGGATGCCACCGGCCTTGCCAAGCGCCTCATCGATTTTGTCAACCTGCTGATGACCCGGTTCCGCAGTGCCTTAGGAGCGGTCACCGTGGTGACCACGGCCCTGTTCAGCTCCATATCCGGCACCGATTCCGCAGCCATCGCCTGTATCGGCACGGTCATGATTCCCCGTCTGGTGGCCAAGGGGTACCACCGGGGCCATGCCACTGCCCTGGTGGCCTGCTCAGGGATTTTAGGGCAGCTGGTCCCCCCCAGCGTGCCCATGATTTTTTATGCCATCATCACCGGTTCCTCCATTTTGGGGGTATGGTTCGCCACCCTGGGGCCGGCCATCATCATCGTGATCATGTACTGCCTGCTCAATGCCTGGGCCGTGAGAAAAATGCCCATTGTGCCCGAAGAAAAATTTGATTCATTCAAAGAGCAGATGAAGCATATCACCCGGGCCGGTATCCACTGTGTTCCGGTACTGCTGCTGCCGTTTTTTATTTTCGGCTCCCTGTACTCCGGATTGATCACGCCCACGGAAGTGGCCCTGATCGGGGTGTTTTATGTCCTGGCACTGGGATTCTACTACCGGGCTTTGACCTGGCAGGAGATCAAGATAGCGGCCATCAGTACAGCTGTCATCAGCGGCGCGGTGACGCTGATGTTTTATTTTACCGAGACCACCAGCAAGATTTTGATCCTGGAAGGGATCACCGATGAACTGGGGGCCTGGGTGGTGGCCAATTCCCCCAACCAGGCAGTCACCCTGCTCATGCTCAACGTCATTTTACTGCTCATGGGCATGATGATGAACGATTTGAGCGGCACGGTCCTGTCTGCCGGTCTTTTGTGGCCCATTGCATCGGCAGCAGGGGTTGATCCGTACCATTTTGCCGCCATCACCGGGGTGAATCTCGGGCTGGGCACGGTGACCCCGCCCACAGCCCCCATGCTGTTTCTGGCCGGCCGGATCGGCAACAGCTCGGCGGAAGAGTATATCAAACCGGCCCTGGTGCTCATGATAGCCGGCATGGTGCCGGTGCTGCTGATCACCACCTTTTGGCCGGACCTGTGTCTGTTCATTCCCAAAGCCCTGGGATTTATCAAATAGGGGCTTTGACGACAGCGTTCAGCAAAATGACCGGCAAAATCTGATTCTGATACTTGTGAACCAGGGCATGGCCCCGGACACGTGAAACCAACAACAGTAAACTTAAAAAAAACATGTAAGGATTGCAACCAATGGAACACAAATATGATGCAATTGTCATCGGTGCCGGTATTATCGGTGCCTGCACCGGATTCGAGCTGGCCAAAAAGGGTCTGAAGGTGCTCAACGTGGACAAACTGCCCGAAGCCGGCCATGGCTCCACCTCCGGATCATGCGCCATCATCCGGCTGCATTACTCCACCCCGGACGGCGTGGCCATGGCCAGGGAAGGCTATTTCTACTGGCTGGACTGGCCCAAATACCTGGGCAAGGTGGATGAGAGCGGGCTGATCAAATATATCAACACCGGGTGCCTGGTCATCAAGACCGAAAAAAACCATAACCTGGAAAGGGTGATGGCCTCTTTGGATGAATTGTGTGTACCCTACTGGGAATACGGCCCCAAAGAGATCCCGCAGCTTCTGCCCATTCTGGACACCCGGGGATTCGGTCCCCCGACCCTGCCGGATGACCCGCGTTTCGGCACCCCCACAAGAGACGCGATTGCCGGTGCCATCTATATTCCGGAATCGGGCCTGATTTCGGATCCCAAACAGTCCACCCACAATGTGCAGCGGGCAGCTGAAGCCAAAGGCGCCACCTTCATGTTCAACGCCCGGGTGGCCGAGATCCGGAAAAAAGACAACCGGGTAAAGGGCATCACCCTGGCGGACGGCACACAGATCGATGCCCCGGTGGTGATCAATGTGGCAGGACCCCATTCCTTCCAGATCAACCGCATGGCAGGGGTGGAAGACGAGATGAACATCAAGACCCGGGCCCTGCGCCAGGAGGTCTGTCATGTGCCGGCCCCGGAAGACTTTGATTACAACAACCTGGGCACCATTATTTCAGACGGGGATGTGGGGTGCTACTCCCGGCCGGAAGTGGGTAACAACATCCTTATCGGATCCGAAGACCCGGAGTGCGACACCCTGGAATATGTCGAAGATCCGGACAATTACAACACCGATTTCACCGACCAGTGGACCACCCAGGCGATGCGGGAGGCCCAGCGTATTCCGGACATGCGCATTCCCAACAGACCCAGCGGCATCGTGGATCTGTATGACTGCACCGACGACTGGATCCCCATCTATGACAGATCCTGCCTGGACGGCTTCTACATGGCCGTGGGCACCAGCGGCAACCAGTTCAAGAATGCACCGGTGGCGGGGGCCTTGATGGCTGAACTGGTGCAGGCCGTGGAAAAGGGCCGTGACCATGACAAAGACCCGGTGTCCTTTACCATGAAATACACAAAACGGCCGTGCAACATCGGATTCTATTCCCGGCTGCGTAAAATCAATCCTGATTCCAGTTTTTCTGTGATCGGCTGATAGTAGTGGGGTTTGGCTTATTGTGGGGCCTTTTGTAATAAGCCAAACCCCATTCTCCTATGGCTGGTCAGGTTTCCAGAGCACCTCATACAATTCGCTGCGCCGGCTTTTCAGGTTGCGCACACTTCCCTTTTGCCGCAGTTCCTTTAACAGGTCCAGGTCCAGGTCCACCATCAGTGTCATCTCCGTATTGGGGGTGGCTTCTGCAGCAATGGCATCATGGGGAAAGGCAAAGTCGGACGGGGTGAAAATGGCGGATTGAGAATACTGGATGTCCATGTTTTCCACCTTGGGCAGGTTGCCCACGCTGCCGGATATGGCCACATAACACTCGTTTTCAATGGCCCGGGCCTGGGCGCAGCGCCGTACCCGCAGATAGGCGTTTTTGGTGTCTGTCCAGTAGGGCACACACAAAAGGGTCATGCCTTTGTCGGCAAGATACCGTGACAGTTCGGGAAATTCCACGTCATAGCATACCAGAATACCGATTTTGCCGATATCCGTGTCAAACATCCGCAGGGAACTGCCGCCCTGAAATCCCCAGTACTGGGCCTCATCCGGGGTGATGTGCAGTTTGTCCTGGGCATCCCATGTGCCGTCCCTGCGGCATAAAAAAGACACATTGTACAGATGGTCATCCCGGAGAATCGGCAGGCTGCCTGCCACAATATTGATGTTGTAGGAGATGGCCAGGTTTACGAATGCAGCCCGGATCTCTTCGGTGTATTCGGACAGGGACCGCATGGCTTCGGCCGGGTTTTCCTGGTTGTAGTTTTTGAGCAAAGGCGCATTGAGCAGTTCCGGAAAAACAATGAGATCCGAATTGTATCCGGCCATGGCATCCACGAAAAAATCAACCTGGTGCAAAAATTCCTCCAGATTGTTGAAGGAGCGCATCTGCCACTGGACAATGCCGATACGGGGATAGGCCTTGCGCCCCCCGAACAGCACCTGTTTTTTTTCATAATAGATGTTGTTCCATTCCATGAGCACGCCATAGGCGTCGGACTGGGTGTCTTCAGGGATATAGTTTTTCAAAATTTTTTTAATATGAAAATCATTTGACAGCTGAAAAGTGAGCACAGGATCATAAATTTCTGTGGCTTTGACTTTTTTGATATATTCGGCAGGGGTCAGATCTGAGGCATGTTTGCCGTATCCGGGAATCCGTCCTCCGAAAATAATGCTCTTGAGATTCAGGGTTTCACACAGCTCTTTTCGGGCATCATACAACCGCCTGCCCAGGCGCAAGCCCCTGTATTCAGGATCCACAAAGATATCAATTCCATACAGGGCATCCCCTTCCGGGTCATGGCTGGTCATCTCTCCGCCGGTCACCACATCTTCATAGGTGTGCCGCCGCTTTTCAAATTCTTCGGCATTGACGATGATGGCCAGGGCTGCGGCAATCACTTTGCCTTTGTCTTCAATGCAGATCTGGCCTTCGGGGAACTGGTCGATCAGCACGGCGAATTCTTCCGGTTCCCAGGCACCGCCCATGCCGGAGTACACCAGGTCCATGATCCGTTTTATGTGGATATAATCATCTTTTTTCAGGCTTCTCAAGGTAAGTTTGTAATCGGTTGGTTCAGTATCGGTCATTTCAGCTCCATGTGATGTTATATGAGGTTGGCAGGTTCATTGCTCCGGTGGCAGAGAACAGGTATTGCTGATTTTGGGGGTAAACCGTTGGGGAGGAGTTAAAAGTGTCTTTCCGGCGGCCTTTGCCATGCCCGCCAGCATTTTTGCAAAAACAAACTGGTGAAACGGATACAGCACATACCAGTAGGCAATGCCCAACAGTCCCGTGGGCAGGAACCGGGACAAAAGTGTCAGTTCACAAAGGTCCTGGCTTTTTTGGGTGATGAGGATCTCCAGAAGGGCCTGGCCCGGCATTTTCATTTCCGCTACCAGCAGGAGGCGGTGCGGTTTGTCCACTTCCAGCACCCGCCAGAAGTCAAGGGCATCCCCCACCTGCAGTCTGTGTTTTGACCGCCTGCCCCGCACAAGCCCCACCCCGCCGGAAAACAGATCCAGGACACCGCGGATTTTCCACAAAAGATCTGCGGCGTAGTACCCGGTCTCTCCCCCGAGCTGTTCCACCGCCGGCCACAGGTCCCGGGCGGTTCCTCTGACCTCTGCTTTGTACCCGCATTTGAGGATGGTCCCTCCGGAATAATCTGAATCCCCGCAATGGGCCCACTCCGGATACAAAAGCGCTCCGGCATCGGTCCAGCAGGTATCCACCTGTTCCTGCCGGATCCGGTCCAGAGCCCGGGCGATGGCCTGGTCACAGGAGAGCAGATCCTGGGGGATGATTTTTATGATGCGGTTTTCCGTGCACACCGTGGACAGGCTTAATCCTTCAGTCAGAGGTTGTGCAATGGCTGCCGGTACCGGGGTCACCAGGTGAATCCACAAAGAGGACAGCCGGGGGGTCAGCACAGGCACCGGTATCATCACCGGCGC
>JAIPDY010000044.1 GCA_021737445.1 Desulfotignum sp. | reverse complement strand
AGGGATATTATCCGAAACCATTTGGGGAAAATGTCAATGTTAACAAAATCCCCAAATACGGATTTGTCCCAGGGATTAACCATTCCCCAGGTGGCTGCCAGGCATGGGTGGACAGAGCCCATGCAGCGGTTAATTGTCCCCTTAAGCTTTATCCGGGGCAGTTTTACTGCCTGATGCGCGCAAAGTTCGCTCATCATTGACCCAGGCAAAGATGATGATTTTTGACCGGGAGTCAAAACGAAAAAACAGGCGGAACCTGCGCCCGATTTTGGCACGGCGCCAATGTCGATACGCCGGCCCCATCGTGTTTCCCTGACGATATCTCTTCCGGTTCGGGTTGGCGGGAATCGTTTCAAAAATAAGTTCAGACAGGGCATTGAACAGTTTGACATTGGCCTGGTGCTGCCAGCATTTTCGTTGCAAGTGCCTCAGGCAGGGAGGTGACATGCCGCCCGGACTGAATGTCTTTTTCAAGTAGTGACAAAAAGCTTCTTATTGACGGGTCTTCATGTGAATCTTCGATTATTCTTGTAACGATCACCTGATCGTCCATAAGATGAAACTTGATCTTATCTCCGGAATCCACACCCAATGCCTGGCGTATGGATTTGGGCAGGGTGATCTGTCCTTTGGTGGTTATGGTAGCAACTGTTTCGATGGATGCCATATTGATTTCTCCTTTTATCTCTCATCGTAAGGATTTTTCCTTACGATGTCAATATGATATTTTTCGATGAGGGTTACATCTTTTTTTGCAGTTTTTGAATATTGTCTCTGGCAAATGCAATGGTGGGATCGATTTCCAGGGCCATTTCATAGAATTTGACGGCCAGGGCGTTCTCCCCCAGTTCCCGGTAGTTGGAGCCGATGTTGGCATAGTTGATGGCCTGGGACGGATCGATCTCCAGGGCGGTTTCAAAACAGGTGATGGCTTTGTGATGCTTTTTTTGCAGAAAATGGCACACCCCCATGGTGTTGAGCAGATCCGGCCGCTGGTCGTCGATGGCCAGCCCTTTGCTGCAGGTTTCCACGGCCGTGTCATATTGGCCCAGATCCTTGAGACAGGCTCCCATGTGGGAGCAGATGTCAGGCAGGTTCAACCGGGCCGGTTCTCTGTCCAGGGCGGCTTTAAACTGTGTCAAAGCGGTCTGAAAATCTCCGATGGCGTTGTACACCAGGCCTTTGTAGAAACTGGTGTAATATTTGTCCGGCAGGGCTGTTTCCAGGGCTTGAAGCCGGTCCAGGGCCTGGATGGGGTCCAGGGTTTCGGTGATGAGCCGGGCTGAAAACATGCCCACACTGGCGGATACGGCCCGCTCCCTGAAATGGGCCCCCGGAATGATGGTGTAATAGGCCGGGATCGCCAGGTCCGGGTGCCGGGTGTTGATGGCCAAAACCTGAAGATCTTTTCCGGCCAGTGCGGCTGTCAGGTTTTCCACCTCCACTTTGATGTTGGGGTCGGACAGGTCCGGCAGATCAGACAGGGTTACCAGGGTTTCGGGATGGGTGATAAAGGCGGCATCGGCAATGCTGGTGAATTTGGGCAGGCCCGAGGCCACGTAACTGGACCCGGAATTAAAATCCCCTGCCAGCTGGGCCACCTCTGTCAGTGCCCGGCTCATGGCTTTCTGGGGGTCGGGCGAGGTGCCGGCGGTCCAGACGATTTCGCTTTTTTCCGGGAATGTGGAAGGGTCCCAGGCCAGCACCGCAATGGTGGGGATGCCGGTGTCCAGGGAAAAATCAGACGTATAAACCCGGATTCCGCATTTTTTGTATTTGGCCAGCATCTCTTTGACCAAAGGATCGGTAAAGGTGTCGGTGCGGATACCCGGAACCGCCAGGTTCCCGTGGCTCACCAGAGAGGAGGTGTGCCGCTCCACCAGTTCGCAGATGCCCTGGCTCAAGGCCTCTTCATTGCAGTTGCCGGCACAGGGGCCGTTGAACTCATTGATCATGTAAAACCAGTTGAAGGGGATCAGCACCTCTTTGCCCAGGGTCAGGTTGTACCCTCTGGTCCATTGCAGGGTGAGATCGTCAAATATATGCTTGATTTTCAAAGCGTCCTCTCTGGTATCATGCACGGATCGGATGATCTGGTCAAAGGGAAGTGCGGTGCCGTCCAGATCCTTGGGCCGGGCCTCAAAAAAGTGGGCAGGGTTTTTGACAAAGGAAAAAAAACTGAACCGCTCCGCCAGTTCCATGACCGCACTGGCTTCGGACTGGGCCGGGGTTCCGCCTTTTCCCATCTGTTTGTTGGTGCCTATGACCTGTCTGGCATGGGCGCCGCACTCACTGAAAAACACCGGGATATCCAGGCGGCCGTTGTCAATGCGCCGGGTCCGGTTCAAAATATCCAGTCCGGCTTCGGCCGCTCTGTTTTTGAATTGTTCCACGGTTTTTTCCGGAGAGATGATTTTGTCCTGGTCATAGGTGTAGCCTTTGACCGCATCCTTGAGTTCTATTTTATAAGTCATGAAAAAATCTTTCGCAGTTCAGGTTTGAATGGGCAGACCGGTTTGCCGGATATCTGTTATTCCACAAGTATTATCTCATCGCCCACGCAGATGGTGCCGCCGGCCAGAATTTTTGCAAACACCCCCTCTTTGGGCATGATGCAGTCGCCGGTGCGGTAGAAGATGGCGCATTTTTTATGGCATTCTTTGCCGATCTGTGTGATCTCCACCAGGGCTGAATCCCCCAGCCTGACCTTTTGTCCTATTTTCTGGGATTTCCAGTCAATGCCGGTGGTGGCGATGTTTTCGGCAAAATCCCCGAAATTCAGGACAAACTCCGGGGTGCTGACGGCATCAATGCTTTCAGCCGCCAGAAAACTGAGCTGCCGGTGCCAGTCTCCGGCATGGGCATCTCCCTGGATGCCGTGGTTTTCCAGAAGCACTGCCTGGTCGACACACTGCTTGGTGGTGCCTTTTTTTTTGCTGATGGCAATGGAGACAATTTTCACGATCATTCCTTTTGTTCAGGTTGCATATCATACAGAGTTGAGACTTATATCACATTGTGGCAGTGGTTTTCAATAGACCGGTCAATTTTTTTGGCAAGACCCCCGGGCAGTCTTTGGGGAGTGAAGGCCTGCTGGATGTGTGCTTCAAGGCACATGTCCAGGTCATATATCTTTCTGCACCTATCACAGGCAAGGATATGGGCCAGGACATCAGGATCTTGTATCTGCCCGGGGCCTGTTTTGTGCTGCATCCAGAAAAGAAACGCATTACAGTTCATGGGTCATGTCTGTTCCGGTTTAAGATTGGTATTGGGGATATGTTTATCTGTTTTCAACTGATTGAGCAATTTTATTTTTAATTTTTCCTTTGCCCGGTTCAGTCTGGACATCACCGTTCCAATGGGAATATCAAGGGTTTGAGCAATCTCTTTGTAGCGCATCTCATCCATGTAATACAGGGTCAGCACCTCTTTGTATTTCACGGAAAGCGCATCAATGGCCTGGTTCATAAGCCGGGCCTCAGCTGCCCGGACCAGCAGCAGGTCAGCGTCTTTTTTTTCCACGCAGGCTTTGAGATACTCTATATAATCGGTTTGGTGAAGCTGCTGTCTGGCATTGTTTTTCTGACAGGTTTTTAAAAAATTGTTCCGCAGGATTCTCAAAAGCCAGGGTTTGATTCTGGCCGGGTCCCTGAGTTGAGAAAATTTGTCAAACGCCATTAAATAGGTTTCCTGGACAAGGTCCTGTGAATCAAACAGATTGCCGGTGTATTTGAGGGCAACGTTGTATAAAAGTGTCATATGGGGATATGTCAGCTTTTTAAAACGGCTTTTGGATGCTTGTGTGTTCAATCTCATGTAATCATAATCCTGACCTCGCCTCCTTTTTTTAAGATAATCAGGTTATGAATCAAATCAATTGCATTTTTTAACAAGACAGGTATCAGGCTGGTTTTATTCCAGGATTCTTTTCAGACGGGTCAATCAAGGGGATGAATTTGCGGTTGGCCGTTGGAAATGCGAGCCGGTGGATGTTTTCATGCGCAATCCACTGATGGTCAATGGGGCCGTTCAATACCACATCTCCTGATATATAATCACAGTAAAATACATCCATTTCAATCTTAAAATGGGTATAGGCATGCCTGACATGGGTCAGAAACGAAACAATCCTGACATCCAGGCCGGTTTCCTCTTTGATTTCCCTGATGCAGGCATCTTCTGCACTTTCTTTATTTTTTCTTTTGCCTCCGGGAAATTCCCATAATCCCCCCAGCAGACCGTCCAGTTTTCTTCGGGTTACCAGGAGATTGCCCTCTTTTATGACAATGCCGGTGCTGATGCGGTGGCAGGGAATTTTTTTTGGTTTCAGCCGCAGAGGAAAGGCCGAAACCCGGCTTTCTGCCAGGGCCAGGCAGGAATGTGCCAGGGGGCAGCTGCCGCAGTCAGGGGCCGCCGGTGTACAGACCAGCGCCCCCAGCTCCATGAAGGCCTGGTTGAAACCTCCCGGATCTGTCCGGTCCACAAGGGTGTCTGCAATGGCCTTGAACCGGTTGTGTACAGATGACTGGTTCACCGGGATATCCAGGCATAAAAGCCTTGCCAGCACCCGTTTCACATTGGCATCCACCACCGCATGGATCTGGTTGAATGCCATGCTCATCACTGCTGATGCAATATAATCCCCCACACCGGGCAGGGCTTTGAAATCGGAAAACCGTTCCGGGATGCGGCCCTCCATTTGATGTACCACCTGCCGGGCCGCCTTGTGCAGGTTTCTGGCTCTGGCATAATACCCCAGCCCTTCCCAGGATTTGAGCACCTGTTCCAGATCAGCCCGGGCCAGGTCTCCAAGGGTGGGAAACCTGGCCACAAAGGCCAGAAAATAGGGCACTGCTGTTTTTACCTGGGTCTGCTGGAGCATCACCTCTGATACCCAGATGCGGTAAGGGTCGCAACCTTCCCGCCAGGGCAGGTGCCGGTGGTGGGTGTTGTACCAGTGCAAAAGGGTTTTTTGGATCAACGCAGGATCTGCAAAGAAAAAACCGGGGATCTGGTTGTTCATCCTGGGTTTTGGATGGGTCATCTTAAAATTTTCCATATGGCCGGCGCCTGTCCAGGCCGGTGCATGTTGCAGGGTCAATGTCCGGCCTGCCTGGCAGGCGCGAACTGCTTTACTCGGGCAATAAACTGTTTTGTCAGGTTGGCGGGACAGTTTCTGTGGAACCTTATCCGGATGTACATATCCGTTATGGCGGCAGCTTCTGGTCCAAGATCCGGTCTTTTTGACTGCACTGTCAAAAGATAATCCATGGGTCCCTGATCCGGTGACTTGTCCAGGCCGATATGTGTCAGCCGTTTGCAGAAAAGTGCATAAGCATCTGCCACCGGGTCTTTTTTTTCTTTGTTAAACCGGTGCATAAAAACCCAGAAAAAACCGGCCAGAACCAGCAGGGTCAGGCTCAGCAGCAGCAGGATCGTTTTCCATGTCCCCCGGGCTGTGTCGAGCCCCAGCTTGTGCAGCAAATTTTTCTGTGCGGAAAAAGAATATCCGGTGAACCAGGCCTCCCATTTAAGGTTTGCCGCCTCCAGCATGAAGGCCAGCTTTTTAAGGACAGGTATGGTGCCGGCTTTTGCAGAAGAGGAAAAAGAGCCGTCCGGGTTTTGTTCCAGCCGTTCCGGGGCCACCACCAGGGTGGGATCCACCCGGGCCCATCCCTGATCCGGCATGAACACCTCCACCCAGGCATGGGCAAAGGACTGGCGGATACTTATATAGTTGCCATAGGGATTGGGTTCTCCGCCCAGATATCCCCCCACCACCCGGGCCGGCACATCCAGCACATTCATCATAAAAGCCAGGGCACCGGCATAATGTTCGCAATACCCCTGCCGGCTTTTGAGCAGAAATTCATCCACAGGGTGGGCTCCGCCCAGGGGCGGGGTCAATGTATAGGTGAAATTGTTTTTTTTGAAATATGCCAGGATCCGGCGCAGTTTTTCTTTTGTATCCGGAATGTCTCCTGCCAGGGACCGGGCCAGTTGCCGTGCCCCGGGATTTTTTTGTGGATCTGTAACCATCGGATCCGGTGGCAAAAGGGGGTTAGTTTCAAAAATATTTTTTGATGTGTCAATTATGGAAACAGCCTGATAGGTTCGTCTCCGGGTCACCGGCCGTTTGGCCAAAAGGGTGTGGCCGGCAGTGAGGCCTGTGCCGGGGGGAGCGGCCACAGGCCGGTCCAGGGCAAAAAGCCACCGGCTTTTATGGGGCTCCAGAACAATGGTATATGTGATAGAACCGGTTAAATTGCGCTGCCTGTGGCTGATAAAAGATGGGGCGGCTGCCGGATACCACTGGGTGCCGTTGAATCGGTCAAACACAATACCTCTCCAGTACAGGCTGTCTGATGGAGGGAGCGGTCCGTCAAATTCCGCCCTGAAAGCCAGGGACTGATCCCGGGTCATGCGTGAGATGCTTCCCGGGCTCAGGATTTCTGAAAACCCGGATCTGCCGGCTCCCGGGGCTTCCATGGAGAACAGGCCCTGCTGAAGCCGGGGAAACAGCAAAAACAACAGAATCATCAGCGGAATGGCCAGGGCCATGATCCGGGCCGCCAGGGTGATGCTGGAGCTGAACCGGCCCTGCGGGTGGTTGATGCGTACCAGTGCGGCAGTGGTGACAAATACGCTCAAAAACATGTACAGCACAATCCACAGGGATTCTGACCGGAACAGGGAGGTGATGATGATAAAATAGGTGAGCAGCACAGTGATCATCCGGTGGCGGTGGGTGGCCATTTCAAAGGGTTTGATGGCAGCCATCACCGCCAGGAGCCCCACAAATGCATCAGCCCCGATCTGTACCCGGAAGGTGGCCAGAAGGCCTGCGATGCCGGCAAAAGCCATGACATGGCGAAGAACAGGGCCGGGAACCGGCCATCCGGTTCTGAGCTGTACCAGCATATACAGCCACATGGAAAAGCACCAGGCAATGATCCACAGGGGCAGCCCCGGGGTATGGGGGGCAATGGCCACCACCAAAGCGCAGATAATGGGAATCACATGGACGGACTGGTCTTTCAAGAAGGGCTTTCCTTTTTTCCATACAGGGCAAGTGCCCTTAGGCACTGATTTTTATGGACCTGTCCCTGGGCCGGCTGCACAAGCCGGTCCGGCAGTTTCAATCCATAGGTTGTTTTTTGCCGGTCTGCTGAAAGAACCATGCTGCACAGCCGGGACAGTCTCATTTCTGTGTCTTTGGAAGGGATGGCATCAAAATCCAGGATCATGAACCCGCCTGCCCCGGCGGTAAAATCCTTTATAAACACCCCCTGTCCCCGGGAAACCGCTTTCCAGGCGATGCGGCCCACGTCATGGCCGGGCTGATACAAAGACAGGCCCTGGAAATCATCAGGCCCTGAAAACCGGGTTGCGAAGGCACCATCGAGAGTGTCGCTTCCCTGGCCGGGTATGACAGGTCCGTCTGCCGGAGATGGATAAACAAGGCAGGTCATCTGTAAAGAGATCCGGGCTTTCAGGCAAAAAAATCCAAACGGATAAACTGAGAAAACAGATAAAGAACCAGGGGTGAAAACTCCCCTTGTGGTTGTTTTTGAAGAAAGGCGCACTGTTTTTGTCTCTTTTTTTGGAATGGTTGCTTCCAGCGTGCTGTCCTGGTCAGATAGGGCCAGGTTCACACACACCCGTTCTGTGCTGCCGGATTGCATCTGAAGGTTGAATTGGGCGGTCTGACCGGCAAACACCGGTGCCGCAGATACAAAGGCGATGTTCAGATCTGTCAGGTTCTTTAAAGAGTAAAACAAAGAGATGAGGGCCATGCCCCCTAAAAGGAAAACCAGGATAAACCCGGCATTGTTGTTGTAGTTGACTGAACCGGTCATCATGGCCCCTAAGATGATGAGAAACAGCAGTCCGTGCCGGGTGGGGCGGATGGAAAAATGTTTTTTTTTCAGGATCATGGATGCCTTGGTTACCAAAACCGGAATTAAATGGGTACCGGTACTTTTTTCAACAGATCCATGAGCCGGTCCCGGGAAAATTCGGTGAGGTCCCGGCCGGATCTCAGCCTGTGGCCGGCTACCCAGGGCAGCATCTGCTGGAGATCTTCAGGCAGGGTGTGGTCCCGTCCGTGCAGGTACGCCCATGCCCGGGCCGCCCGGGACAAAGACAGGCCGGCTCTGGGGGACAGTCCCACCTGAAAGCTTCCTGATGTCCGGGTAAATTCTAAAATATCCTGAAGATAGGTCAAAAATGTGTCAGACACATGAACCTTTTCCACAGCTTCCTGGATCTGCATTACCCCGGATTTATCCATAAACGGCTTTAAGGCAGCCATGGCAGGTTCTGCACCCGTGCCCTTTAAAATATTTTTTTCCGCTTTCCGGTCCGGGTATCCCAGGTGGATGCGCATGAGAAACCGGTCCATCTGGGATTCGGGTAAAGCAAAGGTGCCGGCCTGTTCCATCGGGTTCTGGGTGGCGATGACAAAAAACGGGGCTTCCAGCGCCCTTGTTTCTCCTTCTATGGTTACCTGTTCCTCTTCCATGGCCTCCAGCAGTGCGCTCTGGCTTTTGGGGGTGGCCCGGTTGATTTCATCGGCTAAAAATACCTGGGTGAAAATGGGACCGGGATGAAAGGTGAAGGTGGCGGCATGCTGGTCAAAAACAGACATGCCCAGAATATCTCCTGGCAGCAGATCGGAAGTGAACTGCATGCGCTGGAATTTAAGCCCCATACATCGGGCCAGAACCTTTGCCAGCGTGGTTTTGCCGATGCCGGGAAGGTCTTCAATGAGCAGATGGCCCCGGGCAAAGATACAGGCCAGGGCCAGCCGGATCTGGGGTTCTTTTCCCAGAACCACTGTGCCTATCTGTTGAACGATTTTTTCAAATTCCTGGGTCATCATGGGGGCAGGTTCCGTCATGTTCAAGTGGTTTTCCATTTTTTCCAGGACCGGATCAGGTTGATAAAGGTTCTGACCCCTGTACCGGAAGGACCTTTTGGGATATAGGATTTTTCCGTAAAATCCCAGGCGGTTCCGGCAATGTCCAGGTGGGCCCAGGGGGTTTTGTCCACAAACTTGGACAGATAGGCTGCCGCGGTAATGGTGCCCCCGGGTTTGCCCCCGACGTTTTTGATGTCCGCCACCTTGGATTCGATCTGTTTTTCATAGTCTTTGTTCAAGGGCAGGCGCCACACCGGCTCGCCAGCCTCTTTTCCAGCCGCCAAAAGGCGTTCGGACAAAGCATCATTGTTGGATATAAGACCGGAATAATGGTGGCCCAGGCCGATGATCACCGCCCCGGTAAGGGTGGCGATATCCACCACGCAGTCGGGTGCATAGGTTTTAATGCCCCAGGCCAGGGCATCGGCCAGAATCATGCGGCCTTCTGCATCCGTGTTCACGATTTCCGATGTGACCCCGCTGTAATGGTGGATGATGTCACCCGGGTGGATGGCCCTGCTGCCGGACATGTTGTCCGTGGCCGGTACAATGGCCACCACCCTTATACTGGGTTTTTCTTCTGCCACGGCTGCCATGGTGGCCAGCACGGCAGCTCCGCCGCACATATCGTACTTCATCTCCTCCATGCCGGAAGCAGGCTTGATGCTGATGCCCCCTGAATCAAAGGTGATGCCCTTGCCCACCAAAAGCAGGGTATCTGATTTTTTGCCGGGACTGTATTCCAGGGCCACCATGCAGGGCGGGGTGGATGACCCCTGGTTCACCGCCAGGATGCCGCCCATGCCCAGTTTTTCCATATCTTCTTTTTCCAGGCAGGTACAGGCCAGGCCATGGGTTTTGGCCAGAGCAGCTGCATAGTCTGCAAACTGCTTCGGGGTCCATCCGTTGCCCGGCTCATTGGCCATATCCCTTGCCGCACAGGCGGCCTTTGCTGCCGTCACCCCCATTTTCGCTCCTTTGCGCACCGCTTTGACAGATGAGTCTGAAAAGAATTTGATATCTGCCAGCCCCTCATAATCGGTTTTCTTTCTGGTGGTTTTCTTGTACTTGGCAAACCGGTAATCACCTAGAAGAATGCCTTCTGCCAGGGCCTGGGAGATTTTTTCCACAGGTATGTGCGCCATTTGGGGCACACACACCAACAAAGTTTTTGCCTTTGTTTTTTCACAGGCTTTGGCTGTGTTTCCCCCGAGCCTGCGCAGGGTGTCCAGAAAATCGGCCAGGTCTTTATCAGGATCATCTTTTCCCATGCCCAGAACCAGGATGCGCCTGCCCCCGGATTTATTGTCCTTTGTGTTCCCATCCGGGTAATACAGGAGTTCTTCATCCATTTTGCCGGAAAAATCCCCCAGTTCATGGGCTTTTTTAACCCGGGCTTTAACTTTTGGATCACAAACCGGGGGCATATCTTTTCTCCGGGCGGCAAAATAGACCACAAGGTCAGATGCAAGGGTGTCAACAGGTTTTTCAGTGACGGACAATCGGGTGGTTTCCATGGGCATCTCCATTTGCTTGCGTTTGGTAACAGACTGTTAATAATAGTATGATTCTTACCATAGATCCAGAAAGATGTCAGCTATTCCCCTGGAATGATTTTTTTTAAGATGTTGAAAATACAAAATCCATTGACTTTTAGAGGGGTTTCCTATTCTATCTTGAAGGGAGACATCTCAGGAAAAAAACTGCAAAAATGGAGTGGCTGCTGAGGTGGACCAGGTCAAAGGAACATGATGACTTTTATACGAGGAGGCTGGATATATGGACAAAATGAAAGTGCGCGAACTCATGGTGACCACAGACAGATTCCCGAAAATATCTGGTACCGCATCTTTATTTGATGCGCTTTTTGCCCTGGAAAAGGCCCAGGAGGCATTTTTATCCGGAAAAACCCGGCAGAGGATCATGCTGGTGGAAAATGAAAAAAACCAGATCATCGGGAAAATATCTCCCATTGATCTGTTCAAGGGACTGGAGAAAAATTACAACAAAGTGAATGTTGAAGAAACCCTTGATAAATTCGGCCTCAAATATATCTGGAGTGCCATGCAAAAAGATTATAATCTATGGGAAAGCCCGTTCAAGGACCTGTGCCGCAAAGCCGGTGACGTGCATGTTAAAGACTTTGTCAATATTCCTGGCGAAGGCCAGACAGTTGATGGTGAAGACAGTCTTTCCAAATGCTTTCACCTGTTTGTTGTGAACCGGCATGATACCCTCTTTGTTCTTGAAAAAGATCAATTTGTGGGTCTGCTGCGGTTTTCCGATGTATACAGGCAGGTATCCCGGACAATGAAAGAATGCACATTTGAGTAATGAAATAAAAGGATGACCAGGCAATGCCCCTATGACGGCTGGAATAAAAAAAATTGTTTTTTCCTGCATGCTGGCAATGATAGCCGTCATAGGGGCCCTGCACTATTTTACGCCGGGCCATTATATTCTTTTCCATGATACATTTCGCAGGCTGGCCTATTTTCCCATAGCCATCGGCGCCATCCTTTATGGTCTGCCAGGGGGGATTGCAACGGCAGTTCTGGCCTGCGTGTTTTTTGTGCCCCATCTGCTGGTGTTCTGGTACCAGGGACCCCAGGCCTATTATTCTGAACTGTCTGAAATTGTGTTTTACCTGGCAGCCGGGGTGGTGATCGGATTTATTTCCAGCCGGGAAAACCGCCTTCAGGAAAAATACCGGAAAATGTCTGAAAAACTGTCCGTATCCTACCAGCGTCTCCACCACCAGGCCGGCCGGCTCCTGGAGGCGGAAACCCAGCTGGGCCGGGCAAAAAAGATGTCGGAACTGGGACAACTGTCTGCATCTCTGGCCCATGAGATCAAAAACCCTCTGGCATCCATAAAAGGGGCTGCGGAAATTCTGGCGGATGAGGTACCCGAAGGCCATCCCAGGCATGAGTTTATTGCCATTATGGGCAAAGAGATCGATCGCCTGAACCGGTCTGTGGAAGAGGTGCTGGCCTATTGCAAAGGGCAGCAGCCGGACAATGAGATCACCCTGACAGCTGCATCAAGGATCATAGACAAGGTGGTGCAGCTGCTGGACCCGGAATTACAAAAAAAATCCATTGCCCTTGTCCGGGAAAATGATACCCGCTGCCGGGCATTCCAGGTGGAGGAATCTGCCGTGACCCAGGTGGTATTGAACCTGGTTCTCAATGCAATTGATGCCGTGGAGAAAAAAGGGATGATCCGGATCAAAGAATGGTGTGATGACAAAGGCTATGGCATGGAAGTGGCAGACAACGGTCCGGGCATCGATGCAGATCAGGCAAAAGATATTTTCACGGCATTTGTCAGTTTCAAACAGAAGGGAACCGGCCTGGGGCTTCCCATCACCCGTAAAATTATCCAGCGCCTGGGGGGCAGCATATCCATGGCCCGGTCCGATCTGGGCGGGGCCGCGTTTCTGGTAATCCTGCCAAAAAAAAACCAGGGATTGCCCTGATTGCAAGGAGATTATATGACCGGGACCATTCTGCTCATAGATGATGACCCAAGCCTGCGGCGGGTGACCGAATACAACCTGTCGCAAAACGGGTTTTTCGTGATCACAGCAGCTTCAGGGCAGGAGGGTCTGGAAGCGTTTACACACCAGGTGCCGGATCTGGTGGTGTCTGATGTCAAGCTGGGGGACATGAACGGCCTGGACCTTCTTTCGCAGATCAAAAAAGTGTCAGCCCAAATTCCCGTGATTATCATCACTGCCTTCGGCTCCATTGAAATGGCGGTGCAGGCCATGCAGAAAGGGGCGTTTACCTTTATCACCAAACCTTTTGACAGGCTGACCCTGATCCATGCCTGCAAAAAAGCCCTGGAACTGACAGGCCTGCGTATCCAGACCCGGCTGCTCACCCATGAAATCGACCGTCTCACCGGCACCCAAGGCATCGTTTCCGCCAGTTCCGTTATGAAGGAGTTGCTGGAAACCGCATCCAGGGCTGCCAACAGTGATGCCACAGTGCTTATCACAGGAGAGTCAGGCACGGGCAAGGAGCTGCTGGCACGGCTCATCCACAGGAGCAGCCCCAGAAGCGCGGGTCCCATGGTGGCGGTCAACTGCGCAGCCATTCCCCCGGGACTCATTGAAAGCGAGCTGTTCGGCCATGTGAAAGGGGCGTTTACCGGGGCGGTCAGGGACCGGAAAGGCCATTTCATGACCGCTTCCAGGGGCACTCTTTTTCTGGATGAAATCGGTGAACTGGCAACTGATGTCCAGGTCAAGCTGCTGCGGGCCATCCAGGAAAAGCAGATCCAGCCGGTGGGATCTGAACAGACCGCCCGGGCCGATATAAGGATCATTGCAGCCACCAACATGGATCTCCAGGAGCAGATTGCTTCGGGTGCCTTCAGGGAGGACCTGTTTTACCGCTTGTCTGTGATCCCTTTGTCCATTCCCCCTTTGCGGGAGCGCACCGAAGATATTCCGGCCCTGGCCGCCCATTTTTTAAAAAAATGTGATGCACCGGCAGGCGTGCGGTTTTCTCCGGATGCCCTGGCACAGCTTACGGTCTATCGCTGGCCCGGTAATATCCGGGAAATGCAGAACCTGGTGGAGCGGTGCATTATCCTGAGAAACAGTGATGTGATCCAGGCATCAGACCTTCACCTGCCCGGAATGACCCCTGACCGGCCTGCTTTTGATCCGGTGATTCCGGATGAAGGGATATCCCTGGATGAGATCCAGCAGGCCTATGTTGTCAAAGCCCTTGAAAAGGCAGGACAGAACCGGTCTGAAGCGGCCCGTCTTTTAAAAATTCCCAGGCATGTGCTGCTGTACCGCATGGAAAAATACAACATCCGGTAGAAATAATTTTGCATCAGGCGTTACAGGTTTTGAAAACCTGTTCCCCGGGTTTGATCTGTAACTGTGCTTTTGCAGTATATTCTACACCCCGTTGCAGGATAATCTTCAGTTTTCCGGCAAACAAGGGGAACCGTTTTTCACCCTTCTGTTGTTTGATATGAAAACATGCCATTATTTCAAATAGTTGCAATAATTGTTTTTCGATTTACCCTGTCTGGCACAAAAAGTGGATCAAGCACTAAACTCAGGTTCACAATACATGTATCAGGTTCTCAGGAACCGGAGGGAGGCAGGCGTGAAAAACATTATCACCATCTTATCCATCACTATGGCTCTGTGGGCAACAGGAGCGGCATCGGCCCAGGACCCTGGTTCAAAAACACTCCAGCGGGCGGTGTTCAAGGTGGGAAATATCAGCTGCAGCGGATGCTTTTCTGCAATCAGTGACAGGCTTTCAAAACTGGATGGATTTTCCGGCATGGGGGTCAACCTGCTCACAAAAAAAGTGGCTGTGGATTTTACCCCGCCTTTAACCCCTGAAGCTGTTCAGGGGACCATTCAGGCACTGGGATATCCTGTTTCACTGGAATCTGTGGATCCGGTAAAGGAAAAAGAGTCCTTTGCATATCTCCAAACCCGGCCCGGGCAGAGTGCAGGCTGCTGTACCGGCAGGGCGTGTGATCTTGAACCCAGAACCAATTAGGAGAAAACTTCATATGAAATCTGTATTATCATGGACGGCTATCGCTGTTTTAGCGGTGTTCTTTTTCGGACCTGCCCACACCCAGGCCTGGTTCGGCAGCAAGTATACCCAACTGACACCGGATAAGGGGGTGCTTTTCATTCCGGTAAAAGATGTGTCCGACGGTCAGGCCCATTATTTTTCTGCCAGGTCAGACAAAGGAATCGATGTGAAATTTTTTGTCGTCAAAAGCCGTGACGGGGTGATCCGGGCGGCTGTGGATGCCTGTGATGTGTGCTACCGGTCCGGCAAAGGTTATGTCCAGGAAGAAAATGTCATGATCTGTACCAATTGCGGCATGCGGTTTGCCACAGACCGGATCAATGAGGTCAAGGGCGGCTGCAACCCTGCGCCCCTGAAGCGTATGGTAAAGGATGAGACCCTTGTGATCGCCATGGCAGATATCAATGACAATGCCTGGTATTGCGAATTTAAAAAATAACAGGAGAAAACATGGCCTGGGATCCTGAAAAATACCGGGAAAAACGGGAACGCGTGCTGGGTATCCAGAAAAAAGGCATTTCATTCAGTATCATGGCAGCCATTGTATCTGTCACCATTCTTCTGGGACTGGGAGCCGTGACCGTTCCCAATGCGGTTTCCCTCTGGCAGACCCGGCATCTGGATGATGCCATTTACCGGCTCACAGCAGGGTATGCCTGGCCGGATCAGACCCTGGCCGGAATCCGGGGCATGTCAGGGATCAAAAAGGTGACAAAAGACCATCACGGGGGCAGGTTGGTTATCACCTTTGACCGCCGCCGCACCGGTCCTGAAAAATTTGACCGCTTTCTCAAGGAACAAGGTCTTTTCTTTGCCCTGCTCAACCGGGTCAACCACCGGCAGCACCAGCAGATCACGGCAGAAGAAAAGGAGGCAAAAAAGTGAAACTTTATAATATCTGCCTTGGCAATATCAAACGCCGCAAGACCCGAATGCTGTTTCTGGCCCTGGGCCTGATCATCGGCATCGGCACAGTGGTCACCCTGTTGTCCATCACCGAATCCATGAGCCGGGATATTGAAGAACGCCTGGATCAGTTCGGGGCCAATATCGTGATGGCGCCCAGAATGGAGAATCTGTCTCTCAACTATGGCGGCATCGATGTGGGCGGGGTGAATTATGAGGTCCGGGAACTGGACCAGGCATCCCTTTCCCGGATACATACCATTGAAAATGCCAAAAACCTGGGGGTGATCGCTCCCAAGATCCTGGGTCCTGTCACCATCATGGACAAAACCCTGCTCCTCATGGGGGTGGTGTTTGAAGAGGAGCTGGCATTGAAGCCCTGGTGGCAGAAAACCGGTGCCTTTCCAGGTGCAGACAATGAACTGCTGCTGGGATCAGCTGCCGCATCCCTGCTGAATGCATCCCCCGGCAGTACTTTGGTAATGAAAGAACAATCATTTAAGGTGAGCGGGGTTCTGGATCCCACCGGTGGATCTGAAGACAATGCCGTCATTGCCGGCCTTGCCCCGGCCCAGAAAATTCTGGGAAAACAGGGGAAAATATCTTTGGTGGAAATCTCCGCTTTTTGCAGGGGATGTCCCATTACCGAGCTGACCCTTCAGATTGCGGAAAAATTTCCCAATGCAAAAGTAACGGCCATGAAACAGGCGGTCATGTCCAAGATGCAGTCCATCGAGCTGTTCAAATCCTTTTCCCTCGGGGTTTCAGCCCTGGTCATAACCATCGGGGCACTGCTGGTCATGGTGACCATGATGGGATCGGTGAACCAGCGGACCAGAGAGATCGGAATTTTCAGGGCCATCGGGTTCCGCCAGGGCCATGTGATGCAGATCATTTTGCTGGAGGCTCTGCTGCTGGGGATATTCGGTGGTCTGGCCGGATTTGTTCTGGGCAATGGTGTTGCCCGGATTATCATCCCACTGACGCTGGAAGCAGGCCGGTTTGCCGGAATCAACTGGCAGCTGGGGGGCATATGCCTGCTCCTGTCAGCTGCCCTGAGTCTTCTGGCCAGCCTGTATCCGGCGTTTAAGGCCGCATCCCTGGATCCTAACCTGGCATTGCGGGCGTTATAATGAAAACGGTTGACCATTTTATCCAGGTGCATGACCTTGTAAAAACCTATGCTGACGGCGCTCAATTGGTAACAGCCGTTGATCAGGTGAACCTGTCCATCGATGACGGAGAGTTTGTCACCATCATGGGCCAGTCCGGTTCCGGCAAAAGCACGCTTTTGTCCATGCTGGGTGCCCTGATGCGCCCCACCACAGGAAAGGTGCTGGTGGATTCCATGGATCTGTACAGCCTGGGCAAAGAGCAGCTGGCAGATTTCAGAAGTGAATATATCGGGTTTATTTTCCAGTCGTTCCAGTTGATCCCCTATCTCACTGTGCTGGAAAATGTAAAACTGCCCATGGCGGTTACAATCCTTAAAAAAAAGACCAGGCAGGACATGGCCATGGCAGTGATTGACCGGGTTGGGCTGGCTGACAAACATGACCGGCTGCCGGACCAGTTATCAGGTGGAGAGCAGGAAAGGGTGGCTGTTGCCCGGGCCATTGTCAACCGCCCGCCCCTGATTCTGGCGGACGAGCCCACCGGCAATCTGGATTCTGATACCGCGGCCCAGATAATGGCCCTGCTGGAGTCGTTGAACCGGGACGGCCATACCATTGTGGTGGTGACCCACAACCCGGAAACGGAAGCATATGCCTCCCGGAATATCCGTGTCAAAGACGGCAGGGTGGCAGTTTGAGACCTGAAATCCATGGAGTGATCAGGGTAGATCGGCAGGATGCCGCCCCTGGTGGGGGTACCTGTGGGTTGAATCCATGTCAAACGCGGCAGAGGGTGAGACCCACAGGAACCTCCCGGCACGGGTCTTTTGATATGTCGAAATCTCCCGGCATAGGTCCGGAATCTAAAGGAACCTCAGAATGGTTACTTGCGTTGGCCCTGTCTTCAAGGGGATTTGTGGTTGACTTTTTTCAATTATGATCATTATAGTGTAATTTTTGAAAAAAATCCTATAAGTTGAGTTACGCTAAGGAGGCCTAAATACTTAAGTGATGATTATGAAAGGATACATCCATATTTATACAGGAAACGGCAAAGGAAAGACCACTGCCGCCCTGGGGCTTGCAATCCGAACCGTGGGTGCGGGAAAAAAAGTGTTTATCGGCCAGTTTCTGAAGTCCGGAGACTATTCTGAAATGAACGCATTAAAACAAATGGCCAGCCAGGTAACTGTCGAACATTACGGTTTAGGACGGTTCGTCAAAGGCCGGCCGACAAGCGATGATGTTGAAGCGGGAATGAAAGGGTACAGACGGATTGCCCAGGTGATAGAAAAGGGTGAGTATGATCTGGTTATTTTGGATGAAGGAAATATTGCTGTTAAATACAACATTTTTTCTCAAAAAGATCTGCTGGATCTTTTTGAGAAAAAACCGGGCCATGTGGAGATAGTTGTCACAGGAAGAGATGCAGCCCCGTCAGTTATGGAAAGAGCGGATCTGGTGATAGAAATGAAAGAGATCAAGCACTATTTCCAAAAAGGCGTAAAAGCCAGGCGTGGTATTGAAAAATAAAAAAATCCGCCGCTTACAGCCAAGCAGAGTTCATTTTTTTGTTCAAGAAAAGCTCACGAGCTTGAGATCTCCCCACAGCCCTATATTATCCCCTTTTATGATCACGATGCCCCGGATACCAGAGACAGCTTTTCCGGCCTGAATGGCATTTTCAATATCTGCCGGATGCTGAACCATGTTGCACAATTTGGTGGCCACTGCATCTGCCAGGACACATGAATCAGAAAGCACTGTTGCGGCATCTGCGCTGCCAAAGCTTTTTGAATGGCCGAATGTCCCTGAAGAAGTGCATATCCCATAGGGGCGGTCATTTTTTTTAACCCGGATGCCGGTGGTCATGCTGAAGGGGGAATTGCCTGCATAAATACTGAAAATGGTTTCAGATTCAGACTTTATGAAAATGTCACCCCCGTTTTCAACAACCACCTGGCCGGAACAACCCATCAATGCCGTGCCGGTGTATTCTGCCACAGCACCTGCCACAGCTGC
>JAIPDY010000043.1 GCA_021737445.1 Desulfotignum sp. | reverse complement strand
TTCCAGGATTTGGGAACCTTTACCTTTTTCAGGTTGTCCAGGGTCTTGTCCACCGCCTCGATGTTCATGTTCACAACGGCATCCCCTTTTTTGCCGAACATCACCTTGATGTCCTGCTTGAGCAGGGTGATGGCCTCCTCCACGGGCAGTACATTGGACAGCTTGAAAAAACAGGTCTGCATGATCATGTTGATGCGGTTGCCCAGGCCGATCTTTTCAGCAATGGCCACGGCATCAATATTATAGAAGTTAAGTTTTTTATCATAAATGGTCTTGCGCACATCCCCGGGTATCCGGGTTTCCATATCCTTTACAGACCACTGGGAGTTGAGCAGAAAAGTGCCCCCTTCCTTGATGCCCTTGAGCACATCATAGATCTGCACATAATTGGATTTGTGGCAGGCCACAAAATCGGGATTTTCAATCAGATAGGTGGATTTGATCTTCACATCCCCGAACCGCAGGTGAGATACGGTCAATCCCCCGGATTTTTTGGAGTCATAGGCAAAATACCCCTGGGCGTACTTGTCGGTGTTGTCTCCGATGATCTTGATGGCGGACTGGTTGGCACCAACCGTACCGTCAGACCCCAGTCCCCAGAATTTTGCGGAAATCGTGCCTTCCGGTGCCGGATCAAACCCTTTTTCCACATCCAGGGATGTGTGGGTCACGTCATCATCGATCCCCACGGTGAAATGGTTTTTCGGTGATACAGCATTCATGTTGTCATACACCGCCTTGATCATGGAGGGGTTGAACTCCTTGGAAGACAGCCCGTACCGGCCCCCGATGATTTTCGGTCCTTCTCCGTGTTCCATGAATGCGGTGCACACATCCGTATACAGGGGTTCGCCGATGGCGCCGGGCTCCTTGGTTCTGTCCAGCACTGTAATGGTTTCCACGGTGGCAGGAACGGTCTGTAAAAATGCCTGGGTGTCAAAGGGCCGGTACAGCCGGACCTTGACCAGGCCCAGACGGTATCCCTGTTCATTGAGGCATGCAATGGATTCTTCGATGGCTTCACAGGCTGATCCCATGGCCACCACCACATGGGATGCCTGGGGATCTCCCACATAGTCAAACAGACGGTAGGGCCGTCCGGTCAGATCCCCCACCTTTTTCATATACGCTGTGACAATGGCCGGGACTTTCAGATAATATGTGTTGGATGCTTCTCTGCCCTGAAAATAGATGTCCGGGTTCTGGGCCGTGCCCCTGGTATCCGGATGTTCCGGATTCACGGCCCGGGCTTTGAATGCTTTGTAGGCCGCAAAGTTAAACAAAGATGCCATATCTTCGTAGTCAATCATTTCGATTTTCTGGATCTCATGGGAGGTCCTGAACCCGTCATAAAAATGGACAAACGGCACCCGTGCATCCACTGTGGCCAGATGGGCCACCAGGGCCAGGTCCTGGGCTTCCTGTACCGATGAGGAGGCGATCATGGCAAAACCTGTCTGTCTTGCTGCCATTACATCCTGGTGGTCCCCGAATATGGACAGGGCATGGGCGGAGATAGACCGGGCAGTGACATGAAATACAGAGGGCAGCAGCTCTCCTGAAATTTTGTACATATTGGGTATTTTAAGCAGCAGCCCCTGGGAGGCGGTAAAGGTGGTGGTCAGAGCGCCGGCTGCCAGAGACCCGTGCACAGCCCCTGCTGCCCCGGCCTCGGACTGCATCTGCTTGATATCCAGTACCTGACCGAATATATTTTTTCTGCCCTTTACCGCCCAGGAGTCTGCTATTTCCCCCAGCGGGCTGGATGGGGTAATGGGATATATGGCTGCCACTTCACTCATGGCATATGCCACATGGGTTGCAGCGGTATTCCCGTCAATTGTCTGCATGCTTTTTTTCATAATTTTCACCTCTTGTGGTTTTATGCGAACTTTTAAAAATTCCGATATAACCTGTTAGTCTTACAATAAATTATTAATATTGTAAATGCCGCATCCATCTATTGTCTATGATTTTTCACCCGAATATGGTAGGATGCACCTGGTTTTATTTTAATAAAAAAAATACCTTACCATAAATATTACAAGGAGTTTACATGGGATTTTTATCCGCCACCCTTTCTATGAGCAGGTATCATATCCAGAATACATTTGAAACGGAGCCCATGGAACAGGTGCGAAAGGGATTGATCAAAAACGCCATCCCAAAACTGGAAAATGAATACGAAGAAATTTCCGCCGGGTGGACCCCGTTTGAAAGTCCTTATCTGCCGGATTTTGAAAAATTTTCCTTTGTTTTCGGCAATTATTTTCTATTTTCTTTGCGAATCGATAAGAAATCGATCCCTGCCAAACTGGTACAAAAACAGATGGCCATTGAAATTGAAAAGAAAAAGGAAAAATCAGGCAGAGATTTTATTTCCAAAAAGGAAAAATCTGAAATCAAGGAAACTGTCATGGATCTGCTCATGCACAAAATGCCCGCCATCCCAAATGTGTATGACGTGCTCTGGAACTATGAAACCGCAGACCTTTTTTTACTTACCACCCAGAAGGCTGCCAATGAATTTTTTGAAAGCATTTTTTTTAAATCCTTTAACCTAAAACCTATCCGTCTGTTTCCCTATACCCAGGTTGAAACAAAATCCTCTTTTTCAACCACACAAAAAGATGCGATCATGACCCTGACCCCTTTACATTTTTCGAGGTAACCCATGCTGGATATCGCAACTGCGTACAATAAATATGGATTTTTAGGCAATGAGTTTTTAACCTGGTTGTGGTTTATTGTTGAAACAGACCAGGACATCACCCGGATCACGGCATCCAAAGAACCGATTACCCTTGAAATCGGCAATTCTCTGGTGCTCGAAAACACCCTGGGGGATAAATCCAAGGAAAAAATCACCATCAAAGGGGATCAGGCCGGGCTTGAAGAAGGCACCACTGCCCTGAAAAAAGGGGCCAAGGTTACGGAAATGAACCTTGTGTGCACCCTTGGCCAGGAAGAGGAATACAAATTTACCATCAAAGGTGAAAGCTTTAATATCACGGGGTTAAAAACACCTACCGCCGGCAGGGACGGATCTGATGATGAAATAGAAGGCCTGGTCCTTGAAAAATCTTTGCTGCTGTTCCGGATCACCCAGGTTATTGACACCCTGTTTATAAAATATCTGGAACAGCGCATATCAGATGACTGGAAAAACAAGGGATTCAGCCAGATGCGGACCTGGATATACAATGATTAAAAATATGTTCAGAACATGTTCAAATCCGGTCGTTTTTGAACACCATGAAAAAGATGTGTATAAAACATGGGATATCTGTACTGAATATCGACAAACTGTTGAACATTAAAATTCAAAAATATAATTCAAATTCAAATAATTAAAAAGTTTTAAACATATGAACACCCTTTATTACTATTATTATCTTTTAAAATTTAATTATAAATAAACCCCCTGTTTATTTATCAATTGATAAATAACCTGTTTTGATATAAATATTTTGACAAGATATAATTATAAGAGCCAAGAGAAGGAACCCAAATGAGATTTTCGTTTGACAGAAAAGAAGTCCTGGAAATTCTTTCAAAAATCCAAGGTATTACCGGCAGAAAAACAAATTTAACCATCACCTCGGATGTATTGATCAAGGCAATGGGGGATCAGATCATCATCACGGCCAATGATCTTGAAACTGTTTTTATCGGCACCTTTGATGCAAAGGTGGAAACTGAAGGTATTTTGTCCATCAATTCCAAAAAATTCTTTGAAATCATCCGGGAATATCCTGACAATGAGATTCCTGTCAATGAAGTGGAGAACCGGTGGGTGGAGATCGGAAAAGGTGACAGCCTGTTTCATATTGTATCATCAGATTATGAAAATTTTCCGGAAACTCCGGTGATCGAAAATGTGGATTTCATTGAAATCAATGCCAGGGATCTGCGGAAAATGGTGGAGACTGCCTCTGTTGTATCTGCCTTGGGAGATGAAAAACGCATCTATGTACTGGGTGCTGTGATTGAAAAGATCACAAAGAATGACACACCATATTTGCGCATGGTGTCCACTGATTCCAGACGTCTGCACTGTTATGATGCCCCTTACAGCGGTGATCTTGTTTTGCCTGACCAGGATGTGATAATTCCCAAAAAAGGATTGTCAGAACTGCATAAATTCATCGATAACAGTTCTGAAACCATCCGGGTGGGCATCAAGGACAACCACTTTGTTTTCCAGCGGGTCAATGAATCCATTATGATCAAACTGCTGCAAGGAGAGTATCCTGATTACAGACCCATCATAAACACCGATATCATGACAGGCATAGAAGTGGACCGCACCATGTTTTTCACCCTGATGCGGCGGGTGTCCATTCTGACCTCAGATGATTACAAGAGTGTGATTCTCAATTTCAAGAAAGGCGAACTTACCGTCACCATCACCAATCCGGAAATCGGAGAATCCAAGGAACGTATGATGATCGGGTATGATGGAGAAGAGATAAAAAGCGCTTTCAACCCCAGATATTTTATGGATGCATTGAACCTGTTTGACCAGTCCACGGTGATGCTCCATATCAAAGAGATCAAAACCCCGTGCATCATCAAGGCCCTGGATGATGACAACCTCATTTGTGCAATAATGGCAATGCATTTATCATGAAAGAAAACAACGTGACCAAAGAATACAACGCAGACAGCATCAAGATTTTAGAAGGACTGGAAGCGGTCCGCAAAAGACCGTCCATGTATATCGGCAATGTGGACATGGAAGGACTTCATCATCTGGTGTATGAGGTGGTGGACAACAGCATTGACGAAGCAATGGCCGGCCATTGCGACACCATCAACATCACCATTCATCCGGACATGAGCGTGAGTGTGATTGACAACGGCCGGGGCATCCCGGTTGAAATGCATGAAACAGAGCACATCCCGGCCTGTGAAGTGGTCATGACCAAGCTGCATGCCGGCGGAAAATTTGACAAAGATTCCTATAAGGTGTCAGGCGGGCTCCATGGTGTGGGTATTTCCGTTGTCAACGCCCTGTCCCAGCATCTGGAAATGGAGGTGTATAAAAACGGGAAAATCTACCACCAGACCTATTCCCGGGGCCATAAAATCACCGACCTTGTGATCAAAGGCGATACCGTGAAAAAAGGGACCAGGATCAGGTTTACCCCGGATTTCACCATCATGAATGAAAATGAATTTGATTATGAGGTGCTGTCCCGGCGCATGCGGGAGCTGGCATTTTTGAACAAAGGGGTCAGGATCATTATCGAAGATGAGCGGTCTGCCCAAAAAGATGATTTTTTCTATGAAGGCGGCATTGTATCCTTTGTGGAGTACCTCAACAGATCCACCACCCCGCTGCATGATCCCATTCACATCGAGGGGGATAAAAAAGATGTCCAGGTGGAGGTGGCTATTCAGTACAACGACACCTTCAAGGAAAAACTGTATTCCTATGCCAACAATATCCGCACCATTGAAGGCGGATTTCATGTATCCGGGTTCAAGGCAGCCCTCACCCGGACCGTGAACGCCTATATATCCGGATCCAAAACCCTGCCAAAAAACATGCAGAACCTCAAGCTTTCCGGCGATGACATGAGAGAGGGCCTGGCCGTAATCATTTCCGTGAAGATCATGGAGCCGCAGTTTGAGGGCCAGACCAAGACCAAGCTGGGCAACAACGAGGTCAAGGGTATCGTTGAATCGATGCTTAACGAAAAACTGGGCCATTTTCTGGAAGAAAATCCCACCGTGGCAAAACAGATCATCTCCAAGGCAGTGGATGCGGCCAGGGCCAGGGATGCAGCCAAACGGGCAAGGGAACTGGCAAGGAAAAAAGGGACCCTCATGGATTCCACCCTGCCGGGCAAGCTGGCGGAATGCCAGTTTGCAGATCCGGCGGAAAGAGAACTGTTCCTGGTGGAGGGTGATTCTGCCGGCGGGTCTGCCAAACAGGGAAGGGACAGAAGGTTCCAGGCTATCCTGCCGTTGAAAGGCAAGATTCTCAATGTGGAAAAAGCCAGGTTTGACAAGATCCTGCGCAGCGATGAGATCAAGAACATCATCACTGTTCTGGGCACAGGTGCTGGCAAGGAAGAATATGATGTGGAAAAGATCCGGTACCATAAGGTGGTGATCATGACCGATGCCGATGTGGACGGCTCCCATATCCGGACCCTTCTGCTCACTTTTTTCTACCGCCAGATGCCAGAGATGATTGACAAAGGATATCTGTACATTGCCCAGCCGCCTCTGTTCCGGGTGGGATCCAGAAAAAGCGGGCTGTACCTGAAAAACGAGGAGGAATATTCCCAGTACCTGATTCAGCGCATCGCCTCCCAGAAAGATCTGTATATCAACAACGAGGCCGATCCGGTCCCTGAGGAAAAATTCTACCAGTTCATGCTGGATATGACCTATTATTTCAATGCGGTATCATTGCTGCGCAAGCGTGATTTTGATACCGGCATGCTGCTCAACATCATCCACCACGGAGTCAAAGACAAGTTTTTCTTAGAAAAACGCAGCAATTTTACGGCCCTGTCGGAAGATCTTGAAAAATCCGGGTACCAGCCCAGGGAGATCGAATATGACAAGGAGCGCAACATCTTTGAGATGGATATCTATGACAAGGAAGGCAAGCAGTTTCTTCTCCGGGTGGGCAGGGAAATTCTGGCCACAAGTGACTACAAGCAGATGCTCAAAAGCTATGAAAAAATAGCCGAGCTTAACAAACCGCCTTTCTGCATCATGTCCAAACAGGAAGATGCAAAAATCAAAAATGAGTTCACCATCATTGACGACCTGTACGCCTTTATCATGGCGGAGGCCAAAAAAGGCATTACCATTCAGCGGTACAAAGGTTTAGGGGAGATGAACGCGGAACAGCTGTGGGACACCACCATGAACCCGGAAAAGCGCATGATGCTCCAGGTGAACATCGAGGATGCGGAAAAAGCGGACGAAATTTTCACCCTGCTCATGGGTGAAGAGGTGGAACCCCGGCGCAACTTTATCCAGAAACACGCGTTAGAGGTATCTTCTCTGGATTATTAGAACATCCCTGTATAAATAAAACGACCTGATATCAAAAAGAATGCAGATATCAGGTCGTTTTATTTACAATTCTTCTGCCAGGGCATCCATGGCTTTTTTCATCTGCCGCATGGCCTGGCGCAGCCGCTCCTCATTTTCCACCAGGGCCAGGCGCAGGTATCCTTCGCCCTCCTCACTGAACCCGGTGCCAGGGGCAACAGCCACATTGGCCCGGTCCATCATCTCGATGGCAAACTGCATGGCCCCCATTTTATCAAAAGGTGCCGGTATTTTGGCCCATACAAACATGCCGGCCCTGGGCGGGGTGATATCCCATCCCATGCGGGACAGGCCGCTGCACAGGACATCCCGTCTGTTCTCATAGGTTTTGGCCAGCACCGGGATGGTGTCGTCACAGTCTCTTAACGCAATGATCCCCGCCACCTGGATGGCGGAAAAGATGCCGTAGTCAAAATACCCCTTGATCTGGCCTAAGGCCTTGACGATCTGTTCATTGCCCACACAGTAGCCGATGCGCCATCCCGCCATGTTGTAGGATTTGGAAAAGGAACCGAACTCCACCCCCACATCCTTTGCCCCGGGGGCCTCCAGAAAACTGGGAGCACAGTACCCGTCAAAGGTAATCTTGGAATAGGCAAAATCATTGATCACCATGAACTTGAACCGTTTGGCCAACGCCACGATCTCTGTGAAAAACGCGGTATCCGTCACCACGCCCGTGGGGTTGTGGGGATAGTTGAGCATCAGCACTTTTGGGGCAGGGTAGCAGGATTCGCAGATGTTGATGATCCTGTTTAAAAACCCCTGCTCCGGTGCAATGGGAATCCGCATCACATTTGCCCCGGCAATAACCGCGGCATAGATGTGGATGGGAAAGGCGGGCGCAGGCACCAGCACCGAATCCCCCGGCCCCATGATGGCCAGGCACAGATGGGAAATCCCTTCTTTGGAGCCGATGGTGAAATAGGTTTCCTTTTCCGCATCCAGATCGATGTCATAATGCCGCTTGTAATATTTGGCGATCTCCTGTTTCAAATGGGGCATGCCCGAGCTTTCCGGATACCGGTGGGACTTGGGGTCCTTGGCCACCTGCACCAGTTTTTCGATCACTGCATCCGGGGTGGGATCCATGGGATTTCCCATCCCTAAATCGATGACGTCATCTCCGTTGCGCCGTTTTTCCATTTTCATCTTGTTGATCATGCCGAACAGATAGGGCGGCAGCTGCTCCATGCGGCCGGCAAAACGAATGATATTTTCTTCCACAACCGTGACTCCCTGCAAAAAATGTATTGGAAATAAAGATTACATCATACCTGATTTTGATTTTAAAAATAAAGAGAAAATATTTGTTTTTCAATAGCGCTGTAAGAGGCTACAATATATGAAAGAAATGAAAAAGAAAAACATCTGTTGAATTGAAAGGGAAAGTAAAATAACGTAAAGAGATAATGAATTTCGAACTATTATCGGATTGCAAGATTGAAGCATCATCATTATTCTGGATACCCATATCCGGCATGACTGTTTCTTAGCGGTAGCGGAATATGAATGAAGAGGATTGGAAAAAATGGATTCAGACAGATTGTATACCGGGCCGCACCAGGTCATCCTTGATCAGTGGATCAGTTGCGCACCGTTTGAAAAACTGCTGGGACTCAATATTGTCGAGGCTAAAGATGGACGGTCTTATCTGACCATGCCCTTTTTGTATCACCTGGCCCAGGGACAGGGAATGGCCCATGGCGGGGCCGTTGTCACCCTGGCGGATACAGCCGTGGCCATGGCCATCAAGAGCATCCTTCCCCCGGACAGCCGGTTCGGGACCATTTCATTGAACGCTGAATTTATGGGGCCGGTGACAAAAGGGGTCCTGTCTGCCAGAGCAGAGGTGACACCCCTTGAAAACCGGCAGGTGCAGGGACAGGCAGTGGTTTCTGATGAAGACGGCAGACAGGTGATGCGGTTTTCCGCCATGTTCAAGCTTGGCAGAGAGGTGAAAATTGCAACACACACATAGTGGGAGAAAGATATGAAACAGCAGTGGCAGTCAGCGTTCGGGCAGATGACTTACGGCATTTATGTGTTGACAACGAAAATGGATGATACAATCAACGGCATGATCGCCTCCTGGGTGACCCAGGTGTCTTATGATCCGCCCCTGATCATGGCGGCGGTGCATCCCAACCGGTATTCCCATGACATGATCGCAAACAGCCGGGCCTTTGGGCTGCATATCATCGATCAGTCGCAAAAAGAGCTGCTTGCGCGGTTCAAGGGGCCGGATCCGGGGGAAAAGTTTGCCAATATGGACTGGAAACCCGGAAAAACCGGAGTCCCTGTGCTGAAAGACTGCCTGGCCTGGTTTGAGTTGCAGGTGATACAACAGGATCAGCCGGGCAACCATACCCTTTTTATCGGAGAGGTTGTGTCAGCAGGGAGTCATGCAGAAGCCACCCCGATGACAACCCTGGATTATGACGGCATGTATGTGGGGAAAAATTAACCGGTCCTGTAGAATGAAGGAAAACGAAAAAAATATGAAGCGCAGGTTCAATTTAGATAACGATGTCGTGATCGATGAACAGACCGGCCTGATGTGGACGAAAAACGCAGGGTTGCTGGAATTTCCCATGACCTGGGAAGAAGCCTTGTCACAGATAAAGGCGTTCAACGCTTCCGGTCTTTTCGGGTATCACGACTGGAAGCTGCCCAACCGCCGGGAACTGTTCAGCCTGATGAGCCATGAAATGATTAATCCCAGCCTTCCGGAAGATCATCCGTTTATCAACGTGTTCACCGGTTACTACTGGACCGCCTCAAGCTGTGTCCGGCTGCCGGACCAGGCATGGTATGTCCATCTGGGCGGAGCCCGGGTGTTCAAGGGGATGAAATACGGATCATATATGGTCTGGCCGGTACGAATAGCCAGAGAAAATCATGGTACAAGCAGGGTGCTTCAGACCGGGCAGAAGACCTGTTTTGATGCAGGCAGCAGTGTCATGAACTGTAACGGATCCGGCCAGGACGGCGAGTTCCAGGCAGGGGTGCCGCATAGTGACAAAAGGTTTACAACAGATGGCGCATGTGTCCATGACAACAGCACCGGTCTTATATGGGCGAAGAATGCAAATATATCCCAAAGGCCCCTGGACTGGAAATCCGCGTCTGATCTGGTATCACAGATGAACAAAGAGAGCAGATACGGGTACAATGACTGGCGGGTTCCCGGTATTGTTGAACTGGAGAGCCTGACTGATCTGGATTGCCATTCACCGGCCCTGCCCCTGAACCATGGGTTTACCGATGTGCAGAAGTTTTACTGGTCCGCCACCACCAGCATGTATGATACCGCCTATGCCTGGGTGCTGTATACCGTGGACGGGGCAGTGGGGGTCGGTCACAAACCGCTGCCTGAATTTTTTCTGTGGCCGGTGCGGTAATAGTCCGGGAAAAGGGGTGAAAATATGAAACTGATTGCCGATAACCTGCGCATCACCCGGCCGGAAATCAGACACGCGCTGCAGCAGCTTGATCCAGAACCGGTACAGGCCCTGGTGAAAGCCTGTGAAGCCCGGGGAACCTGGGCCATCGATGTGAACACCGGACCTCTGGGAAAATTTGCTGACATCGGCATGACCTTTTTCATGGAAGCGGTGCAGGCAGTGACAGACCTGCCCCTGCTCATCGATACGGCCAATCCCGATGCCATGACAGCCGGGGTGAAGGCAGCCAGAAACCGGATCATCATCAACGGCTTTTCCTTAGAACCCCGCAAACTGGAAAAGATCCTGCCCCTGGCCAGGAAATATGATGCAGATATCGTGGGGTTTTTGCTGTATCCGGATTCCCGGGTGCCAACAGATGCGGCCCAGCGGTTCGAGATAGCCCTGGAACTGATGGAAAAAGCGGAGGCTGCCGGTGTGGCAAAAGAGCAGGTGATCATAGATCCGGTGATTCCGCCCCTGGCATGGGAAAACGGCATTGTCCAGGCCAGGCAGGTTCTGGAGGTGATCCGCACCCTGCCGGACCTGCTGGGATTTCCGGTCAAAACCATCGGCGGCATCTCCAACCTGGGCACCAATGCCCCGGACAAGGCAAGGCGCCTGGCCGTCGAGCAAAGCTATGTGGCCATGCTGGCAGCTGCAGGCTTACATTTTGCGCTGCTGGATATCCTCGATTCGGATCTGGTGCAGGCTGCCCAGGTGTCCGGTATCCTGGCCAAAGAAGATATTTTTTCCTGGGGCATGGTGCCCTGATGAACACAAATTGAACAGGAGTTTCAGATGACCGGTCGGCAGTTTGATTTTGACTATCTTGTCATAGGTTCCGGTTTCGGCGGCAGCGTGTCTGCCATGCGGCTTTCCCAGAAAGGCTACAGGGTAGGGGTCATCGAAGCGGGAAAACAGTGGAAAAACGATGATTTTGCCAGGGTAAACTGGAATCTGCGCAAATTTCTGTGGATGCCGAAAATCTTTTTATATGGTATCCAGCGGATGAACCTGCTCGATGATATTTTCATATTGAGCGGTGCCGGGGTGGGCGGGGGCAGCCTGAACTATGCAAACACGCTGTATGTCCCGCCGGATCAATTTTTTGAAAATGAGGTGGTCAAACGGATGGGGGGAAAAGATGCGCTTGTGCCCTATTATGAGATGGCAAAAAAAATGCTGGGAGCAGTTGAAAACCCCTATATCGGTGACGCAGATCATTTGATGCGTAAAACTGCTGCGGATTTCGGCCGGGAACACACGTTTCATAAAACCTGTGTGGGTGTGTATTTTGGCGAACAGGGCAAAAAAGCAGAAGATCCCTATTTTTTTGGCCAGGGACCGGACAGGATTGGGTGTGAACTCTGCGGTGCATGCATGACCGGGTGTCGGAAAGATGCCAAAAACACCCTGGACAAAAATTATCTGTATTTTGCAAAAAAATTCGGCACCCGGATTATTCCTGAAAACAGGGTGATCGATATCCGCCCGCTGTCAGCGGACGGGTCTGACGGATACGCGGTCACCTCTGCCAGGACCACTGGCGTATCGGGCCGGAAAACCGTTTTTTGTGCAAAAGGGGTGGTTTTGTCAGCCGGAGTACTGGGAACCCTTTCTCTGCTTTTGAAAATGAAGGAACAAGACCGGTTGCCGAAACTGTCTGATGATCTGGGAAAGCGGGTTCGGACAAACAGCGAAGCGATTCTGAGTGCCAGGACCTTTTTAGAAAATGTGGATTTTTCAAAAGGTGTGGCCATCACATCCAGTGTGCACCCGGATGACAATACCCACATGGAGCCGGTCAGGTATGCAAAGGGCAATGATTTTATGGGCCTGCTGCCCGTACTGCTCACGGATGGCGGAGGGAGGATACCCCGGATATTTCGGTATATCGCCAATATTACCAGGCATTCGGTGCATTTTCTGCGCATATTGAACCCCATCGGATTTGCCCGGCAAAGCGTGATTATCCTGGTGATGCAGACCCATGACAACTACCTGAATGTGTCAAGGAAACACCGGTGGTTATGGCCGTTTGTCAAGTCTTTGGGATCAAAACAGGCCAGTGATAAAAAAAATCCGGTGTACATTCCCATTGCCAATGAATTTGCCCGCAGGCTGGCAAAACATATGGACGGAATACCCACCAGCATTGTTTCCGAAGTATATATGAATGCACCGATTACCGCCCATATCATGGGGGGCTGCAGTGCCCATGAAGACTCTGAAAAAGGCGTGATCGATGACAAAAACCGTGTGAGAGGATACCGGAACATGATCGTGGCGGACGGCTCCATGATCCCGGCCAACTTAGGGGTAAACCCGGCCCTGTCCATTACCGCACTGTCAGAAAGGGCCATGTCCTTCATACCGGTGAAAGGGTCCGGAAAGATGCAGTATCTGCAGGCGGAAAAAAACTGGGGGGTCACGGACCTTCTGATACGTTCAGATACCCAGACAGACAGTGCCTGTGCATGGGGTGAAGATATTGTGAACATGAACATCGATTTTGCGGAGAACCAGACATGAACAAAACACGTACCATCTGCATCTATGGGGTTGGCGGTATAGGCGGATTTTTTGGCGGTAAAATCGCCCATGCACTCAATCATGACAACACACTGGATCATGCATGTTTTTTTGTGGCCAGGGGAGACCATCTAAAGGCGATCAGGCAAAACGGTATTACAGTGATTACACAGCGAAAAACCATTACAGGGATGCCGGCGGCAGCTACAGACAATATGGATGAACTGCCTGATCCGGACATGATTTTTGTCTGCGTGAAAAGCTATGATCTGGACGGAGCCGTAAAAGCGATTGCGCCAAAGGTTCACAAAAAAACCATTATACTGCCGTTGTTGAACGGGGCTGATATTTATGAGCGGATCAGGAAAAATCTGACCACCGGTATTGTACTGCCGGCCTGTGTGTATGTCGGCACACATATTCAGGCACCAGGTGTTATCTGCCAGAGTGGCGGGGACGGCAAAATTTTACTTGGGCCGGATCCGCAGCATGTGGGGATAGATCCGAAAAATATCACCGATTTTCTGGATGCCATGCAGATCAATTTTCAATGGCGCCCGGATCCCGGCCCGGCTATATGGGCCAAATACCTGTTTATCGCATCCTTTGCCCTGGCAACGGTATTTTTCAATAAGACCATCAGCCAGGTGGCAGCAGATCCGGATGCAGCACAGACAGCCCGTAAAATCATGCAGGAAATATACGCCATTGCAACAGCCAAAGGGGTTAAGCTGCCGGAGCATATCATCAACGAACAACTGGCCAGAGCAGCCCAGTTTCCCCGTGATACAAAAACATCCTATCAACGGGATGTGGAATCCAAGGGCCGGGTGAATGAAGGGGATCTTTTCGGCGGCACGATTCTCAGACAGGGTGTGGCACTGGGCATTCCGACCCCGGTCACCCGGTCGGTTTATTCAGCCATTCAGAACAGACTGTCAGCTGATTAATCCCACAATGGCGCCGGTCATGCAGGTGGCAATGGTGCCGGCAACAATGGACCGGATCCCCAGTGACACGATCTCACCCCGGCGGTCTGGAGCCATCGTACCCAGTCCCCCGATCATGATGCCCAGGCTGCCGGGGTTGGCAAATCCGCACATGGCATAGAGCATGATCAGGCGGCTGTCCGGCCTCAGGCTCTCGTTGGGAAGGCCGGCCAGGTTCAGGTAGGCCACAAATTCGTTGATAATGGTTTTGGTTCCCATCAGCCCCCCGGCAGTGCCGGCTTCAGCCCAGGGAATGCCCATGAGCCAGACCACAGGCGCCATGACCCAGCCAAAAATTCTTTGGAGGGTCAAAGGCTCCTGGCCGGCATCCGGCAGAATTTTGAGCAGGATATCCGCCAGGTGAACCAGGGCCACCAGCACGATGAGCATGGCAATGATATTGATGAGCAGCTCCACGCCCTGAATGGTGCCTCTGGTTACCGCATCCATGGCGCTGGTGGCAGGATCGGGGGATGTCAGCTCCCCGGAGGTGACCGTTTTTGTTTCCGGAATCATGATCTTGGCCACGGTAATGGCTGCCGGAGCACTGATAATGGATGCAGCCAGGATGTGGCCTAAAACATTCGGTATGATGTCTCCCAGGATATTGGCATACAGCACCATCATGGTGCCGGCGATGGTGGCCATGCCGGATGTCATCAGGGCAAACAGTTCGCTGCGGGTTAAAGATCCGACATAGGGCCGAATAAACAGAGGCGATTCCACCATGCCCACAAAAATATTGGCGGAAACCCCCAGTCCTTCAGCCCCGCCCAGACCGAAAAGCCGCTCAAGTACCCGGGAAAATTTTTGGACCACCCAGGGCAGGACCCGCCAGTAAAACAGCAGCGAAGACAGCGCACTCATGAGCAGCACCAGCGGCAACGCCTGAAACGCCAGGATAAATGATGCCCCGTCAAATTTTTCCTCAAAAGGCAAAGGGCCGCCCCCCAGGTATCCGAACACCATGGATGTGCCTGCCCGGGTGGCCTGTTCAAGGGCCAGGACCACCTGGTTCAACAGTGCAAACCCGTGGCCCAGCAGCGGGATCTTGAGAAACGCAAGGGCCAGCAGCAATTGCAGGCCCAGGCCCATGGCAATGGTTTTGATTTTTACCTGACCCCGGTTTTCACTGAACATCCAGGCCAGCCCCACAAAGACTGTCAAGCCGGCCATTCCCTGAAAAATCATCATGTTTTTTTCGGCTCCATTGGGTTTATTATCAACTGTGCCTGTCAACAAGCTCTATAGTGCATTTAATACAGGTCGTCAACGTCCGGGCGCAAAAGTCGCGTTTTTGCTTTGATTGGATGCAGGTTTGTGTCTTTTTGGGGTTTACTTTTTTATATCATGGGCATATGTAGGGGTAATAAAGGCCATTTTAGCCCAGGATGCAGTGTGGCATCTATTTTGCTGTAATTTAAGGAAGGGTTTACCAGACAAAAGCGGGCAAGGTTGAACGCTTTTGACGTGATTCATATTAACTGTTTCATCTCACAGCCACAAGGAGGAGAGAGAAAATGGATGCATTATTAATCATGGTGATTTCCTTTATCGGGTATATTTTAATGTACAATGTGTATGGCCGGTTCATAGGAAAGAAAATTTTCAAGCTGGCCCATGAAGCAGAGGTGCCTTCTGTTGTTCAGGAAGATGGTGTGGATTATGTTCCCACCAAAAAAGAGGTGATCTTCGGGCATCATTTTACCTCCATTGCCGGAACCGGCCCTATTGTGGGACCGGCCATCGCCATTATCTGGGGATGGGTGCCGGCCATTATCTGGGTGTTTTTCGGCAGCATTTTCATGGGTGCGGTGCATGATTTCGGTGCCCTGATTATTTCCATGAGAAACCAGGGAAAATCCATTGCAGATTACACATCAAAATATGTAAACAACCGCACCCGGTTTTTCTTTTTTTTGATTGTCTTTCTGGAACTGTGGATTGTGATTGCCATATTCGGCCTGGTGATCGCCGTGGTTTTTGCCATGTATCCCACATCTGTTCTGCCTGTGTGGTGTGAGGTTGCCATTGCCCTTTATCTGGGGCATGCCATTTACAAGCAGGGCAAAAGCATCATCACCTGGTCCATAATTGCCGTGGTGCTCATGTATATCACCGTGTTCATAGGTGCGGTTCTGCCCATCAAAATGCCGACCATTGCGGGGATCCCCCCCACAGGTGTATGGACAATTTTGTTGTTGATCTATGCGTTTATCGCCTCCACCCTGCCTGTCACCACCTTATTGCAGCCCAGGGATTTTATCAATTCCCATCAGCTCTTGATCGTGATGGTGCTGCTGGTTATCGGGGTGTTTGTTTCCGCTTTTTTTTCAAACCTGTCAATCGTGGCGCCGGCAGTCCAGATGTCCCCGGCCGAAGCCCCGCCCATGTGGCCTTTTTTGTTTATCACCATTGCCTGCGGAGCCATTTCAGGGTTTCATTCCCTTGTGTCTTCAGGGACCTCTGCCAAACAGGTCCGGTATGAAACCGATTCGCTCTTTGTGGGATATGGCTCCATGCTCATGGAAGGCGCCCTTGCCACATTGGTTATTGTTGCTGTGTCCGCGGGTATCGGCATGGGGTATGTGACCAAATCCGGTGAAACCCTGATGGGGGTAGCTGCCTGGACAACCCATTACTCTTCCTGGGCAGCTGCGGCAGGCCTGGGATCAAAAGTGGCGGCGTTTGTGGATGGCTCCGCCAACATGCTCGCCTCTTTTGGCATACCAGCCAGCATCGCTGTTGTTATCATGGGGGTGTTTGTGGCATCCTTTGCCGGCACCACCCTGGACACCGCCACCCGGATCCAGCGGTATATTTTGTCTGAACTGTTTGACAGTGTGAAGCTCACCGCGTTGACAGGCAAATATATCACCACCTTTTTAGCTGTGGGAACGGCATTGCTTCTGGCTTTTGCAAGCGGCCCCAGCGGAAACGGTGCCCTGAAGCTGTGGCCCCTGTTTGGTGCGGTAAACCAGACCCTGGCCGGCCTGGCCCTGATCATCATTACGGTATATCTTAAAGACAAGGGCGGGGTTAAATGGATGATATCAGGCATCCCTGCCCTGTTCATGATGGTGATGACCATCTGGGCACTGATCCTGAACCAGGGCAGTTTTGGTACGGCACACAACACGTTGCTTCAGGTGATCAATGCCATTATCCTGATACTGGCTGTCTGGATCACGGTAGAAGGGTTCCTGCGGTTTATCAATATAACTCCGGAAAACCGGATCGCCTCGGAAAACAGATAATATATCAACTATTTTCGGGATCAGGTCTGCTGCTTGGCAGGCCTGGTCCCGATCCTGACACAATATGCACAAAACACTTCAAAAACAATATGGTATAATGGTGTTGCCGGCCCTGGGCCTGTTGCTGATTCTGGGCACGGCAAAATCGCTGCACCTGATTGCTCCGGGCGGTTTTAGCTTACCTGCAATGCTTCCGGCAGCAGTTTTTGTTGTGTCAGCCATTACCGCCATTGCCGGCCCGCTTTTTTTGCGGACCTTGTTTGCCCATTCCGTCAGAAAGCAGCAGGCGGTTCCGGCGGTTGATTTTCTGGCTTTTCAGCGCCGGCTTCTGTGGATCTCCCAGATGACCCCGTATCTGGCGTTTGTGGCGGTTTTTTGTGATTTTCCCAGATTCTATGCAGCTGCCATCGTTTTAATGGGGTTGTATGCGCTGTATTATTACTATCCATCACAAAAGCGCATTGGCTTTGACAAAAAAATATTCAGGGTGACATGAACAGTCAGTACACAGATTTTCGGCAGATTTTTAGCAGGGTTAAAAAACAGGTTGCCGGCTTGTGGCAGGCAGCAGATGAGGTGGCCCGGAACAAGGCGGTCAATAGCATTGAAGCGGAATGCCAGGAGCTTGAGTATATTTTTGCCCTGCTGGTCCAGGGGTCGTTTATCGGCATGCCCTCTCCGCCGGCACACCTCAGTATGGATCTTCTGCCATTGATGGAAAAGGATCTACAGCTTTTGCTTGAAAGGATGAACACGTCAAACGAACCGTTGTCCAGGTTGTTTTCCGTGTTTGATATCTCATAAGACCCATGAAAGATCTTAGCACCCTGTTTTTTCTGGGCAAAGGCGGTACCGGCAAATCCACGGCATCTGCCCTGATTTCCCTGGTATTGAAAGAGAAAAATAAAAAAGTGCTCCTGGCGTCTTTTGATGATGCCCACAACCAGGCAGATATTTTTGAAACCCTTTTTTCTGACAAAGCCTGCAGCATGGGCCCCTGCCTTGATGTGCTCCAGGTCGACACAGATAAACAGATCAAACGGTATCTGGCCCAAACCGCCAGAAATGTCAAAGCCAGTTATGCCTATCTGACAGCATTCAACCTGGAGCATTATTTTGATATTTTAAAATTTTCACCGGGCATGGAAGAATATGCCCTGGTAACCGCTTTCACAGACCTTTTGACCCGGTATGCCCACTATGATTACCTGGTGATTGACATGCCGCCCACGGCCCTGTCTTTGCGGTTTTTCAACCTGCCTGCCCTGTCTTTGACATGGATTGATCAGCTTGAAAAACTGCGGACCCAGATTAACAAGAAAAAAGAGATCATCTCACGGATCACGCTGGCCGGAAAAGTGTATGAGCGTGATAAGG
>JAIPDY010000042.1 GCA_021737445.1 Desulfotignum sp. | reverse complement strand
TCCCTGAGCCGGGGCCAGGCTGCCTTGAAATTCTGGTGCCAGGCCATCAGGGTTTTGTCATAATCTTCTCCGAAATTGTGCCAGTCCTCCATGACAAAAAAACCCTCCATGGCCTCTCCCAGAGCGGCAATGGACGGCAGAACAGAATTGGGAAAAATGTATTTGGCTGTCCAGGGGTTGCAGATCGCAGTTGTGACATTTCCACCGATGGTATGTACAAATGCGATGCCGTCTTCTTTGAGCAGACGGTGTGTCAAATCCATATAGGTCCGGTAGTTTTTAAATCCCACATGTTCCATCAGGCCGATGGACAGGATGCGGTCATAGGTGCCTGAGGCATTCCGGTAATCGTCCAGCCGGATATCCACCGGCAGACCTTTGCAGTATTCTTTACCGAATTCAGCCTGTTTCTTTGATACTGTAAAACCGGTCACAGACACCTGATATTTTTGTGCAGCATACCGGGCAAAGCCGCCGAAGCCACACCCCAGCTCCAGAATGGTCATCCCAGGGGCCAGTTCCATTTTCCTGCAGATCATGTCCAGCTTGGCTTGCTGTGCCTCTTCCAGGTTCCGGGCATTTTTCCAGTATCCGCAGGTGTATTGCATCCGCTTGTCCAGCATGTCCCGGTACAGGTCATTGCCGATGTCATAATGCTGTTCGCCCACCGCAAATGCCCTTTGAATGGTCTGCAGGTTGAATATCCTTGCCATAAGGGCATTAAAGGCTGTCATCCGGTCCTGTTTGACCTGGCCGGGAAGATCGGCACGAAGTGTTTTTTCTATGAATGTGTCCAAAGCCGGACATTCCCACCATTCATCCATATAGGACTCGCCAAGCCCCAGCGCCGGAGAGGCCAGAACCCGCTGATAGAATTGATCGTTTTTGACCTGGATATCAAAGGGCCTGTCTCCGTTCACACGGATACCGGCTTTGGCCATCATATCTGAAAAGACTTTTTTTGCCTGCGCCATCTTCATCCTTTTCCTCCATATATGCGCGTTTGGTTCGGGTAAAGAAGCAGGTGGCTTTTTATATAATTATACCGCAGACCAGGCAGCAGCCTGTCTTTTGGGCTTAAGGCCTGAGGGCAGCCAGCTGGTGTTTTTGGGTCTACGTCCGGTATCGGGCCGGGCCGGGCTGGCTGTGGGCCGGGTCTTTCTGGACCCGGGTCCGGGTGTTGTCACACCTGAAGCAGGTTTGGCCGGGGCAGCCGGCCGGGACGATTTTTTGACAGGGCTGGCCTGGGCCTGCTTGACCGGGAGCTGTTTTTTGAGCAGGCGCTGTATATTGGCTAAAAGCCCCTGTTCATCACTGCTTACCAGAGAAAGGGCTGCGCCCTGTTCACCGGCACGGCCGGTGCGGCCGATCCTGTGGATATAATCTTCGGCCACATGGGGCATATCAAAATTTACCACATGGGGCAGGTGCTTGATATCCAGGCCCCGGGCCGCAATATCCGTGGCCACCAGGGTCTGGACCGCTCCGCTTTTAAAATCAGCAAGTGCCCGGGTCCGGGTGGCCTGGCTTTTGTTGCCGTGGATGGCTGCTGCCGTGATGCCGTCGCTGAGCAATTGTTTGGTCAGCCGGTTTGCCCGGTGTTTGGTGCGGGTAAATACCAGGGTCTGGTGCCAGTTACCGTCCCGGATAAGGCCGGACAGCAGACCGCGTTTACCGTCCTGGGTTACCTGATACACCTCCTGGTCAATGGCCTGGGGGGCTGAGTTGCCCGGGGAAACTTCAATTTGGGCCGGGGTTTTGAGCAGTCCGTCAGCCAGGTTCCGGATTTCTTTTGTATAGGTGGCTGAAAAAAGCATGCTCTGGCGTTTGACAGGCAGGCATCTGATCACTTTGCGGATGTCATGGATAAACCCCATGTCCAGCATGCGGTCTGCTTCATCCAGAACCAGGAATTTGACACAGGAAAGATCCAGGGTTTTCCTGCCCACATGATCCAGCAGTCTTCCCGGAGTGGCCACCAGGATGTCCACACCTTTTTGAAACTGTCTGATCTGGGGATTGATGTTGACCCCGCCGAAAATCACGGCCGTGCGCAGGGACAGAAACCGGCCATAGGCTTTGAAATCATTTTCAACCTGGGCAGCCAGTTCCCGGGTGGGGGTCAGGATCAATGCCCTGGGAAGCTGCGGTTTCGTTTTATCCTGGTCCAGGCGCTGGAGAATGGGCAGGGCAAATGCTGCTGTTTTCCCGGTGCCTGTGCGGGCTCCGGCAAGAACATCTGTTCCTTCCAGAACCCTGGGAATGGCTTTTTCCTGAATGGGTGTTGGGGTGGTGTGGCCCAGTGCCTCAATGGCACGGAGCAAAGGGGCGCAAAGCCCCAGATTTTGAAACGACATAGGTAGTTCTCCTCTTAATCGCCCGTCTGCAAAACGCAGAACCGATCCAGGCTGAGATAATAAAATTGTAAAGGATTGGGGCAAATTAAGAAAAGGAATCAACCGCAATACTCGCAGGTACCGACCGGAGGGTACCGATAAAGAGTAACTATACCACAGAACTAATTTATTGCAAGTTAATTTTTTAGACCCGCACTGGGAAAAACCAGGAGCCGGCTGCCGTCTATCCGGTTTTTAAAAGAAAATGGGGGATAAATCTCAGATCCATCCGGTCTGGCCGGACAGTGCCGTATTCATCCTGAATTTCTGTCACAAGCTCTGTGAGCAGCTGTCTCAAAGGACCGGGCAGATCAGATGCCCTCTCAAGGCCGATGGCTTCTGCGGCCCATAAAATCAGGTCATCGGTTCTGATATCGCCTGTCTTGTCCGGGGTATCGCCGGTTTCGTCAGCCAGTTCGGTGGCAAACAGGGCTATGAAAAAAGGCTTAAAAGTGTCTGCGGCAATGGGGGAAAGGTCTTTTTCAAGACCCAGGCGGTCTTTGGCCCAGAGGGTGAGAAGCAGGCTTTTGTATGTCAGTACCCCTTTTTTGAACGAGGTGATATCCGGGTCCAGCCGGGCCAGCAGCCTGTCCAGTCCCATCATTTTGTCTATGGCGTGCCGGGTTTTCCGAATGTCTGATAAACAGGCAAAGGGCCGGTAGAGCTCACCAGACACATAATTGTCAAAATACAGGGGCCGGTCCAGCAGGAGCCCGCCCATTATGCCTAGAAATTTTTCTCCCATAAAGCTTAACGGCAGGTTCAGGCTGTGGATAAAGCTGTTTTTGTACCAGTTGACGGCCGCGGTTTTCAGTTGAATACCGGCCCGTGATCCGGTCCTGAAAAGGTCTTCAAGATAATAGCTCTGGATCAGGTCCCGGGCAGCCTCAAGGGTGATGTTTTCCTTATGGATAACCTCCAGCCCCAGGCTCAGGAATGCAGTGGTTTTGCGGAGGGTTTTTGCCATGGTTTCCGAGTCCCTGATTTTGCGGCGGTCTGCAGAGATCACCTTGTTGACCAATGCAGCCAGTTCAGATTCCAGGGTGAAGATAAAATCGGCCGGCACCAGTGCCAGGGCTTTGACAAACAGGTCATCGCCTGCCAGAAACTGGGTGAAGCACTGGGGGGGCAGGGGCAGGTCCGGATCAAAGGTGTCAGGGCCTGATACCCGTGTTCTCGGGCGCTTGCGCAAGGCGGTGATGGGTGTGGGCTGGTAGATACCGATCGCTTCATGAAAGGGCAGAAATCCTTTTTCCGCCAGGCGGATGTTTTTGAGGCGGAACTGCTCTTCTTCGGTTTCTGCCGCCATCACATTGATGGTTTCCAGAAGCAGGCCGTGATACACGGAAAGGTCCATATCCGCAAGTTTCCTGACCATGGCATCAATGAGTTCAGACGCCTGGATATCTTCAGAAAAAGAGCCATTCTCATCCATATTCGGATCATCGGTTTGTTTTTCTTCTGGAAATCTGAAATAGAATTTGTCGTCTATGGTGATATAATCCTCAAAGTCTGACGGCGGAAATTCATCATGTTCCCGGATAAAGATATCCATGTGCCTGGACAGGTAAAATTCAAAATAATCAGGTTTGTCCGTGATAACCCAGCGCAGAAACCGTTCCGGATCTGCCTTGAAAAGCAGATCAAAGGCCTGGGTCATCACCTGGGTATTGAGCCGGTCCCCCTCCCATACCTCCACATCCAGAATATATTCCCACTGGTCTGATGCAGCCAGAGACAGAACAGGTATGAAATCTGACGGTCCGATTTTGTGCATGAGAAAGTACAGGTCCTGATCCGGAAAAGACTGGATCAGGGTGGCGGGTGACGGTGCATCAAAAACCGCATCCAGAGCACCTTCTGAATCCATTTTTAAAATATTGCTGCGCCGGGACCGCAGTTTGAGCTCCCGCTGCTGCAGGTTGGCCAGATGATGGTCAATGGCGGGTTTCATCGGTTTTTTATTCATGGGTGTTTTCCAGTTTTTTTTGGCAGATGGCCAGGTAGTGCCTGACATCTGGATATGGTTCAAAAGAGGACAGGCAGGCAAGTGCATCGCTGAACCTGTTCTGGTTCATAAGGCAGATGCCTTTGCACAGGCCGAGGTCCTTGCTGCCGGCAAAATGGGCCAGGCCCTGGTCAAGGATTTCTATGGCCTGGCCAAACTTTTTGTGCTTGAGCCACAACATGCCCAGACCCAGAAAAGCGCGAAGGTCCGGGTGGTATGCCAGGGCCCTGGTGAAAAGGGACCGGGCCGTGGCATCCGGATCTTTTATCCGTTCATCCTTTCCATACGCCCCGTGGGAGAAGGTCATGCCCAGCCTGGAGAGAAAGTCAGCATGGAACCGGTATAATTCGGGATCATCCTTCAGGGGCACACGGGTGGCAAAGGCGGACAGGCCCGTATAAAAAGCCTGGCGAAGGGCGTCACCAAAAGCCTTGACCTGCGGGAAATCCAACTGGTCATCCACCGCAAACCAGGGCAGGTCCTCTATTTTCTGATGCCAGACATTTTCCTTTACCCTGCCGGTTTTTAAGGCTTTTTCATACAGCCGGGTGCCGGGAAATATCACCAGCATGTAAAATACCGCCCCCAGCGGCTGAAGCTGCATCAACAGATCAATGCTGGCCTGGATGGTTTCTGTGGTTTCTTTGGGTGATCCGTAAATAAAATAGGCCCGGGGCACGATTCCATGGGCGGCGGTCTGGTGAAATGCCTGAACCGCCCGGTGATTGGGAACAGGTTTGCCCAGGCTTTTTTTTATGGTGTCTGACCCGGATTCCACCCCATAACTGATCTGGATGCAGCCGGCCTTTCGCATCCAGGCAAGCAGCTGGGGATCCACACAATCCACCCGGGAAATGGCATGCCAGGTAACGGCCAGGTCCGCCCGGATCAATTTTTTGCACAGGGAGATGACCCGGTCCCTGTCCATGGTAAAGGTGTCATCGCAGATATAAAAATGGGAAACGCCTTTGCCGGCCAAAGTGGATATTTCTTCAAAAAACCATTCCGGAGAATGGGACCTGATCTTTCGGGTTCCCCAGAATAAAGGGGATCCGCAAAAGGTGCAGGTACCCGGGCATCCTCTGGACATGGCCAGGTGCGCAAACGCAAAGTACCGGGAGGGATGGGCCAGCTGATCCAGGTCCTGGATCAACGGGGCAGGCCCGGTTTTTTTTATTGTGCCGCCATCTCTTATCACCAGCCCCGGTATCCGGCTGACAGCATTCATATCCCCGGCATCCAGGGCCTTGGCCAGGGCCAGACAGGTCAGTTCTCCTTCTCCTGAAACAATAAAATCAAGGGCCGGGCAGGCGGAAAAAAAATAATCCGCCATAAAGGTAGGGGCGGGCCCGCCGAACACAACAGCTGCTTCAGGCAGTATTTTTCTGGCGGTTTGGGCCAGGGAGATGGCGGAAAACCGGGTGGGGTTTGTCACGGAGAACCCTATGATGTCGGGTTGCTGCGATTGGAGCGCCGCGGCAAGGACTGCATCCGGGTCTGTCACCCCGTCCCGGGCCAGGTTGAGGATGGCAGCCTCAAACCCTGCGGCCAGCACCTGGGCCGCCAGATAATACAGGCCCACAGGCACCACCTGTGCATCTGCATCCGTGATGCGCTTATCCAGGCATACCGGGTTGACAAACAACAGTTTCATTTTAGTGCCTTTATTCGGGCTGTCCAAAACATCTGTTTATGGGAATGTTTTGAAAACAAGGTCTTCAAGGGATCGTTTGGGTACATGGTGGACCTGATTTTCATCCCGGAAATATTTGATGTTTCCGTCCGGTCCCACCGGGTCGATGACCGCTTTTTCCACCGGTTTGCCCAGAGCCACCACCAGCTTGACTTCCAGGTGATCCGGAATCTGTAGAAATGTGTTGAGTTTTTTGATGTTGATGGCCCCGAACATGCAGCCGGCAAGGCCTTTTGCCCTGGCCCCCAGCAGGATTGTCTGGGCGGCAATCCCATGGTCACACCAGAATTTGTCAGATATGGTATGGTCGCCGGTGATCACAATATAGGCAGACGGTTGTTGTGCAGGTTCCGGACCGGGCCAGTCCGTCAGATAGGCAGCCCAGCCCAGGCAGGAGAAAATGTTTTTGTTGGTCTGTTCATCCGTGGAAAGGATGAATTTCAACGGCTGGTTGTTGGCAGCGGAGGCGCAGTGCCGGGCCAGGCCCACCAGATCTTCCAATTCCTTGATGTCGATTTTTGCAGCATTGTCAAACCGCCGGCAGGAGCGGTTTTCCTTTACCAGGGTTTTAATGTCTTCAAAGGTTGTCATGGCAGTGTCATCCTCCTTTACATGCCACCTGTTCAAACCGGGGCATGTTGATGTCGATCCATTCCAGGATCTTGTTCATTTCATCAGCCACCTGGTTTAAGGCTTTTCCCCGGTGGCTTACCTGTGATTTTTCAGCCATGGTCAGCTGGGCAAAGGTCCTGTTGTATGCCGGGAAAAAAAACAACGGATCATAGCCAAACCCGTTTTCACCGGCCGGTTCCCGGGTGATGATGCCGTCACACCGTCCTTCATAGGTGAGGGCCGCGCCCGTGGGAACCGCAATGGAAATAACACATTTAAAGGATGCGTTGCGGTTTTCATGGTGCTCCAGTTCTGTCAGCAGTCTGGCCACATTGTCGGCATCAGTGGCATTTTCGCCGGCATACCGGGCGGAAATCACTCCGGGTGCCCCGCCCAGGGCCTCCACGCACAGGCCGGAATCATCAGCCATGGCCGGATGGCCCAGGACCCGGGCGGTAAAGGATGCCTTTTTATAGGCATTTTCATCAAAGGTGGCCCCGTCTTCAATGACCGGGGGGATAGGGCCGAAATCATTCAGGTTTTTGATCTCCAGGGGAAAATCCTTTAAAAGATCCCGGATCTCCCGGGTTTTACCTTTATTGGTGCTGGCCAGTACCAAGATCTGTTTCAATGGGATGCTCCTGTACTTGCATTTTTTGATTTGAAGGTTATTGTTTTAAACCAGTATAAGCCCAAGCCGGGTCTTTGTAAAGGCAGCCTTTTTTGCCAAAACGTGTGATCCTTGCAAAACCTGCCTGTGAAAAAAAAGGAGTTAATATATGTTTGCCAATGCCATGGAGGTGTTTAAACTTCTGGATAAATCCAATTGTAGAAAATGTAATGAAACCACCTGTCTGGCCTTTGCCTCAAAAGTGTTTTTAGGCCAGAAAAAATTATCCGAGTGCCCACATCTGGATTCCCGGGTTCTGGCCCGTTACACGGATAACCCAAATAAAGGGTTCAGGCCGGGACAGACTGAATATGAACGGGAACTGGCCGCCATGAAAAAGCAGCTGGCAGACCTGGATCTTGCGGATGCGGCCCGCAGAACCAGCGGACGGTTTGACAAGGGCCAGCTGACCCTGCGGATATTCGGCAAACCGTTTTCCGTGGACAATGCCGGCTGTTTCAGATCAGATATTCACATCAATTCCTGGATCACCGGACCGGTGCTCACCTATGTGCTGGAAAGCAAAGGAGTGCCAGTCACTGGCCAGTGGGTGCCTTTCAGGGAGCTTGCCGGTGCCAGGGAGCTTAACGGCCTGTTTGTGAAGCGAACTGAAGAACCCTTGAAAAAGATTGCAGATACCTATCCGGACCTGTTTGAGGACCTGTCCATGATTTTTAACGGCAGACAGGTCACAGATCTTTACCGGGCCGATATCTCCATGGTCCTGTATCCGCTTCCCCTGGTGCCTCTGATGATCTGCTACTGGAAAAAAGATGACGGCATGGACTCGGACCTTCACCTGTTTTTTGACAAAAGCGCGTCTGACAACGGCGGCAGCGACATGGTATTCCGCCTGACCGCCGGTATTGTCCAGATGTTTGAAAAACTGGCAAAGACCCATGGCTGGCAGGCCGCAGCCGCTGTCTGAATAAATTGCAGGTCAGGATTCTGTCAACGCCTCAAACTGGTCCATGGCCAGGTCTATTACGTCCCTGCAGGTCTGGTTCACCTGACCGATACCGGGCAGGCTGTCGATTTTTTTTTGGCTCATCCGCAGGGGCAGCAATATATGGTTCCGTGTATCCGGATCCGCCTGAATGCTGGTGAGACCTTTGCTCAATTTGTCGATTGCCGCATCGATCCGGTTTTTTGCCAGTTGCCGGCAGTCTTCCAGTTTTTCTATTTCAATCTGCTGATGAAACCGGTTGACAGTGTCAAAGAGATCTCTGGCAGTAAAAATCCGGTCAAAAGGATCTGAAGCCCCTGCTATATCCGCCAGCTGATGGTAGGCTTCGGCTGTTTCCGGGTCCTGGCTGATCCGGGGCAGGTTTTGTTCAAATTGCGGCATGGCGGCTGACAGCTCATCCCAGAATGCGATATCCCCGGTGTAAAAGCGGCGGAGTTTATCCATCTGCCGGGCTGCGGCCGTCAACACTTCTTTCTGGTTGAAGCAGAACGTCAGCACGGCATGGGCGGTGCGGTTCTCAAGCAGCTGTCCGACCAGATCCATCAGGGTTCTGATCAGATCCTTTCCCGGGTAGGCCCCGGCTGCTGCCATGGCATACCAGGTTTTCAAGTCAGTGTGCCACCGGATCATGGCCTGGAGGATGGCGAAGGCCAGGTCATGCTGATCATGGTATGCGGCCGGTTCTGCTTCAATTTTCTGGAAAACCCGGTACACCGCCTGGAAGGTGGATGCCGGTACCGCTTCATTGTGCACCAATCCCAGGTCGGTGTCCGGGTTTTTTATCAGCCTCTGTTTGGCTTCATCTGCCGGGATTCGGCAGCCATGGTGATAGAAGCATATTTTGAGTTCATGGACAAGGCCGAAGATGGTTTGAAGAATTTCTGTCTCCGGCAGGTCATCCCGGCTGGATGCGTCTGCAACAATATCGTGGATGGCGGCCCGGCCATGTTCCCGGCACAGACCGGTAATGCGGGTCAAAACCCGTTCTGTCAAACGGGTGTCGTCCAGATCCAGTCCAAACAGTAGCTGCCTTGGCCCCAGAGCGATATCTTTGATCCATTTTCTTTTCAGACCTTTTTCCATTGTCTTTCCAAAAAAAAGCGGTGGCAGTTCCTTGCATTGTAATGATTTCAGCGTATCATGCCATGAATATGTTATATAGGATTGAGAAGGTTTGTCAATGCAGAGATGATGGTGTATAAAGGCTGAGCAGGAGAGGCAGGTGAACATCCGGCAATTATATATGGCAAAAGGAGATGTCTTATGGAAGTGTTGCACTGGAAAGAGTGTGAAGAAAAACAGATCGATAAATTTCCTTACAAAGGAAAGCAGCTGGATGTCATCGGCACCAGCATCCGGTGGCTGTCCCAGCATGGTGAGGATGACAGCGGGGTGCCCGAATACGGGCTGCGGTTTTTCACCATCCAGCCAAAGGGGCAGATTCCCATTCACAACCATTTTTATCACCAGACCATGTATATTCTGTCCGGCGCATTTGAATGCTGGGAATTTGATCCAGACACCGATGAGCTCAAGAAAAAAGTGGTGTGCAACCCCGGCACCTCGGTTTACATCCCCAGCATGCAGCCCCACGGCATGAAAAATATCACGGATGAACCAGCCACGTTTTTATGCTGCATCTGCAATGTTTATGATGAAGAACAGATGCTTTAACCTTGTTCACACATGGGAGAAATAAATATTAAAATGAACAGGAAAACAATAACACTGGTATATTTCAGTCCCACCGCCACCACCAGAACCGTGCTGGAAGAGATCGCAAAAGGTACTGGTTATGATGTGGCAGATGTTTATGATATCACGCTTTCAAAGACCAGAAAGCAGATCCCGTCAAAACTTGACAGCGCGTTGATTGTTTTTGGGGCCCCGGTATACAGCGGCAGGCTGCCGGGCCTGGCAGCAGATTATTTTAAGCAGTTGTCAGCACCGGGTATCCCGGCCGTTCCCGTGGTACTTTATGGAAACCGGGAATATGAAGATGCACTCCTGGAATTAAAAGATATCTGTGTTAAGTGCGGGTGCAGGCCGCTGGCAGCCGGGGCGTTCATCGGCGAACATTCTTTTTCCACAAAACAGGTTCCCATTGCCCTGAACCGGCCGGATAAAAAAGACCTGGCAAGTGCGTTTGAATTTGGACAAAAAATTGCCAAACTGTTGGACCGGCCTGCCACTGGCCCATCTTCCGGGACAGTTGATGTGCGGGGAAATATTCCATATAAAACGCCACCCATTCCCAGAGGGCTGCCGTTCATAGATGTAACAGACGACTGTACTGCCTGTGGTATCTGTGTAGCGGTCTGCCCTGTTGATGCCGTTAATGAAAAAGAGGGGTTTTGCACCATGGATGAAATCTGTGTCCATTGCTGTGCCTGCATCAAAGCATGTCCTGAATCGGCAAGGATCATGAAAGACGGTCCGTTAAAGGATATTGCTGACAGGCTGAACCAGACCTGCGGTACCCGGAAAGCACCGGAAACTTTTTTTGCCGCCGTTTGAATCACCATGAAAATCTGTCAGCATTCAATATCGGAGGATCACGCATGAAAAATATATACCGGGTGACGTATGACCAGCTGACCCGATCCTGTGAAAACGACCCGTTTGCGTTTGCCACCACGGCAGACCTGGAACCTCTGGACAGTGTCATCGGCCAGCGCCGGGCTGTGGATGCCATCCATTTCGGACTGGACATGAAAGGACCGGGATACCATATTTTTATCACCGGGAATGAGGGCACCGGGAAAACCACTATCACCCGGGATATTCTAACGGCAGTGGCGGAAAAAAGAAAGACCCCGGAAGACCTGTGTCTGGTCAACAACTTTGATGATCCCTACCGTCCAGGTACCATATCTTTGCCCACTGGATCAGCGAATTTTTTCTCCCGAAAGATGGCCCGGTTTGTCGAAGCCCTGAAGGTCAATCTGCCCCAGGCATTTGAACAAAAACCGTTTCTGGAAAAGCAGGAACAGATCAAATCTGAATTTGCCCGGATCCAGGAGAAACAGATGGCAGATGATTTCAAGCAGGTCCGGCAAGAGGCACAGACCATGCAGGAAACCTACCAGAATCTTGTTGCCCGGACCGCCGGAAGCCTGTTTGACCGGGAAATGGATCTGATGTTTGCTGACTTTAAAGACTGGCCCCAGGCCCGCCGGTTTCTGGAAAGTGTCAAAAAAGATATGATGGACAATCTGCCGGTGCTGCTCAAATCCCTGGACCCGGAAACAGAAAACGCTCCTGAAACCGCCGGCATGTCCGATTTTCTGGAAAAACGGTACCAGGTCAACGTGCTGGTGGACCGGCGGGGGAAACAGGGGGCTCCCGTGATTTTTGAACCGGCTCCCACGTTTCAGAACCTGTTCGGCAAGATCGAAAAAATGCCGGTACAGGGCATGGCGGTCACCGATTTCACCATGGTGCAGGCAGGGTCCCTGCTGCGGGCCAACCAGGGGTTTCTGGTGCTGGAAATCGAAGCGCTGCTGCGCAGTTCCGTGGTCTGGGAAACCATGAAGACCACCTTACAGAACAAAAAACTGCATATCCAGGATTCGCCGGATCAATCTGGATCAACCATGGCATCCCTTCGGCCGGACCCCATAGATCTGGATGTCAAAGTGATTCTGGTGGGCGGGTATGAGATTTCCCGTGCCCTCCAGGGCGCAGACCTTAAATTCAACAAGATTTTTAAAGTCCGGGCGGATTTTGACCATGAGGCAGATCTGACCCGGGAAAATCTGCTCAACTATGCCCGGTTCATTGCCAGGGCCTGTAAAACCGAAAACCTTCTGCCGTTTACCCCCTGTGGGGTGACCGCAGTGGTGGGATACTGCAACCGGCTGGCGGAAAACAAGCACAAGCTGTCTTTGCGGTTCGGCCGGATCATGGACCTGCTCAAGGAAGCCGCCTTCTGGGCAGGTAAGGAACAGGCTGACGCTGTCACGGCAGCGCATGTGGACCAGGCCCTGAATGCCTTCCGGTTCAGGCACAACCTGTACGAAGAAAAGGTTCAGGAAAGATATGACGACCACTCCATCCTCATTGATCTGACCGGGTCGGTGGTGGGGCAGGTCAATGCACTGGCGCTTTACCAGATCGGTGACCTGGCATTCGGCAGACCCTCCCGGATCACGGCGGAATCCTATATGGGAAAGCCCGGTATCATCAATGTCGAGCGGGAGGCGGATCTTTCGGGCCAGACCCATGACAAGGGGATGATGATCATCGCCGGTTTTTTAGGCCGGATGTTTGCCCAGGAATATCCTTTGAGTGTATCGGTGAGCATCACCTTTGAGCAGAGCTATGGCGGTGTGGACGGAGACAGTGCCTCCTCCACGGAACTGTACGCAGTCCTGTCCAGCCTGTCCGGGTATCGGGTCCGCCAGGGGATTGCGGTCACCGGATCCGTGAACCAGAAGGGGCAGATCCAGTCCATCGGCGGGGTGAACGAGAAAATCGAAGGATTTTTTGATGTCTGTGCAGCCCGGGGGTTGACCGGGGACCAGGGGGTCATGATCCCGGCATCCAACGTGAACAATCTCATGCTTAAAAAAGCGGTGGTGGACGCAGTGGAACAGGGACGGTTTCATATCTATCAGGTATCCACCATTGAACAGGGCATCGAGGTTCTCACCGGCATATCTGCCGGCCGGGCTGACGCTGATTTTGTGTTTCCAAAAAACACGGTGTTCGGCGCGGTTCAGGCCAAACTGAAAAAATTTCATGACCGGTCGAAGCGATCGTGTGCCTGACAGCCTGAACATCAGGCTGTCAGGTTACCGTCCGCCTTGATGGCGATCTGATCCGGCCCGCCGGCGTACAAAGGCATTGTCAAGCACCCTTTCATGTAGCGTTCAGGTGCTGGTATTTGTCCAGGTAACGGACCGGTTTTTTCAGGGCATCCCGCCGGAACGGCTCAGCCAGTACCGCCTCTCCGCCCTGGATCACGGCGTTGATGACACAGGGTTTTTTTGAAGCCACTGCATCCTGCACCACATCTGCGATATCCCGGTAATCGGTGATTTTGTACCCTTTGGCGCCCATGTCCTGTGCCAGCTTTGCAAAATCAGGGTTGTCCGGAAGGTTGGACCCAACAAACCGGTTGCCGTAATAGTCGATCTGGTTTTTCTTTTCCGCACCCCACTCGAAATTGTTGGCCACCACGGCAATGACCGGGATGTTTTCGCGCACCGCTGTCATCACTTCGGCAATTCCGGAAATTCCATAGGCCCCGTCCCCCTGGAAGGCGAATACCGGTACATCCGGGCAGCCCAGCTTGGCACCCATGGCAGCGCCATAGGCAAACCCGCAGTTGCCCCAGCTCAAGGCGGAAAGATGCTGCCGGATATTGCTGAATTTCAGGTAGGCGTTGCACATGGATGAATTGTTGCCGATATCCGTGGTGACAATGGCGCCTTTGGGCATGGCTCGGGTCAGCTCTTTGAGAAACCGCCTGGGATGCATCGGGGTTTCACTGGAGCCAGACCACCCATCCAGTTCGGTTTCCCATTTTTCCCGCTCTTTTTCGACATCCGCCAGTCGAGACGTTTCGGATTGCCGGTCCGGATCCAGGGTTTTGATCCAGGCCAGAAGGTCCTGGGCATAGGCCCGGGCATCAGCCTGGCTGGCCACATCCACCCGCCTGGAAAGCCCCAGCACCCGGGGGTTGGCATCCACCTGGATGATGCGGGCCTGTTTGGGCCAGTAATCGATGTCATACTGGGGCAGGGTGCCGAAGGGTCCCAGCCTGCACCCCAGAGCCAGGACCACATCCGCTTTCTTGATCATGCGCATGGCTGCCTTGGAGCCGCAGTACCCGATGGGGCCGCAGGCCAGGGGATGATCTCCGGGAAAGGTGTCATTGTGCAGATAGGAGTTGACCACAGGCGCGGTCAGGTATTCGGCCAGGGCAATCACCGCTTCCAGAGCATTGCCCTGGCTGACCCCGCCGCCGGAAATGATCACGGGATACCGGGCTTTTGATAAAAGGCCGGCCGCTTGCTCCAGAGCAGACCTGTCCCCGGAGCCCACACTGATTTCCAGGGTTTTGTAGATCTCATCTTCGCAGGTGCCGTAAAAATAATCCCTGGGAATATTCAGGTGGGTGGGGCCGTTCTCCAGTTTGGCCATGTAGAAGCACTGCCTGGCCAGCTCCGCCATCCGCCGGGGCGTGTTTACCCGCACCTGGAAAACGGTCTGTTTTTCAAACATGGGCATCTGGTCCAGTTCCTGGAACCCGCCCGTGCCCATGCCCATGGATCCGGTTTCCGGGGCAATGGCCACCACTGGAGAATGTGCCCAGTATGCGGCCGTCAGGGCGGATACGAAATTGGCGGCCCCGGGGCCGTTCTGGGCAATGCACACCTGGGGGCGCCCAGTCACCCGGGCCAGGCCGTCGGCGGCATGACAGGCCGCCTGTTCATGGGCCACCGGCACAAACCGGATCCCGGCGGCCGGAAACAGATCCAAAGCATCCATATACGCGGACCCCACAATGCCGAACACCGTGTCCACCCTTTCTGCCACCAGGGTTTCCACCAGGGCTTCGCTGGGGGTCATTTTCAGTTTTGTCATCACTTGCCTCCTTTCAGTTCCGCTCTGAACTGACGTGTCATCATCTTTTCATATAAACCCGGCGAGAGCCGGTGAATGTAATATCCCAGCCGGCCCATGGGGGTGAGTACCAGCAGGTGTTTTTTTTTGAGAATCCCTGAAGCGATCTTTTCAGCCACATGGTCGGCTGTGTCTTCAGACCCGATCCGGGTCTGCGGGTGTGTGGCAATGGCCCCGTCCGGTCCCAGTGCCCGTTTCTGAAGATTGGTACGGATAAACCCGGGACACACCACCATGACATGAACGCCGGTTTCCCGCAGTTCACAGCGCAAGGAGGTGAACAGGCCGTGCAGGGCGTGTTTGCTTGCACTGTATCCGGTACGGCCCACCAACGGGGCGATGCCGGCAATGGATTCATTGACAATGATCGTCCCTTTGTGCCGGATCAAGGCGGGCAGGGCAGCCTTGGTACAATACAGGGATCCGAAAAAATTGACATCCATCACCTGCCTGAACACGGACAGGTCCGTGTCTGTGAACAACCCCCGCTGGGTGATGCCGGCATTGTTGAACAGCAGGTCGATCCGGCCGTAATGGCTGATGATGGTATCCATGGCCCCATGGACCGCTGCGGGGTCCGTGATGTCGCAGGCGATGGACAGCAAAGGTCCAGGGATCTGTGTGTCCAGTGTTGCCAGGGCCTGGCGGTCCATGTCCAGCACGGCGATGGCCGCACCCCTGCGGGAGAACTCCCGGGCCGTGGCCAGGCCGATGCCGCTGGCCCCGCCGGTGATGACCGCCACCCTGTCTTTAAACGCAAAAGAGGTCATCGGCTGTTTCCTTGTCCGGCAGCGGGAACCGGGTAAAGATAAAGGCGGCAGCCAGCCCGGCCAGGATATGCCAGATACCCCACCAGGCCACCAGCACGGCCATTCCCCCCAGACCGTTGAAGAAATTGAACACCAGTACCAGGCCAAGGGCGGAGTTCTGGATACCCACCTCGATGCTGACAGCCCTGCAGTCCTTTCTGGGCAGTTTGAAGATCCTGCCGGACCAGTACCCGATGTTCAGGGCCAGGGCATTGTGGATAAACACCGCCACCATGACCAGGCCCACATAGGTGATGAAATGCTGCCAGTTGGCGGCCAGGGCACCTGCCACAATCACTATGAAAAAAACCAGAGAGAAGATCTTGAAGGGTTTGCGGATTTTTTCAGCCAGATTCGGCATGAAGTGGCCCAGCAGCATGCCGGCACTCAACGGGATGCCCAGGATCACGAACACCGTGACAAACACATCCACAGGATTCAGCCGGACCTGCGCCAGGATCGGAACTGTGTCCGGGTTCAGGCTGCCCCACAAAGAGATGTTGAGCGGGGTCATGATGATGGCCGCCAGAGTGGACACGGCGGTCATGCTGATGGACACGGCACAGTTGCCTTTGGCCAGATAGGTGATGATGTTGGACAGGTTGCCGCCTGGGCAGGCTGCCACCAGCATCATGCCCAGGGCGATGGAGGGATGGGGCCGGATCAGCATCACCAGCAGAAAGGTGAAGGCCGGCAGCAGGATAAACTGGGCAAAAAGCCCGATCATGGGGGCTTTGGGGCGGGTAATGATCCGTTTGAAATCAGCGGCTTTCAGTTCCAGGGCCACCCCCAGCATCATCAGGCCGATGGCGCCGTTGATAATGGCGATCCCCGTGGGATTGAAATTCAGGTGGACCTGATCCACCATGACAGGGTCCATGATATCTCCTCCTGGTTCGGGTTACCAAAATGTTTTGTCTGCCCGGGCGGAAAGCAGCGGGCAGGTCCGGCCGTGTCAGGCTTTGTAAGCTCCCACATTTGCCAGCATGGTGCTGGCCGGACTCACCGTGGTGGGGTCGGTCATCACGTTGATGCAGCACACTTTGCCAGAGGCAAACGCGGCTTCCAGGGCCGGCCTGATGTCACCGGGGTGTTCCACCAGAAAGCCTCTGCCGCCGATGGCTTCCACCATTTTGTGATAATCCACCCGGCCGATCCAGGTGCCGTCCTCTATGGCATGGCCGATGCGCAGTTCCTGGCTGTGGCGGATCATGCCCCATCCCAGGTCATTGGCGATCACCACCACAATGGGCAGGTTCTTGCGGGTGGCGGTTTCAAACTCCATAAAGTTGAAGCCCACGGACCCGTCTCCGGTGATCAGCAGGACCCGGCTGTCAGGATAAAAGAGTTTGGCAGCATTGGCATAGGGCAACCCCACGGCCAGGGATCCGAAAATGCCGTAATCCAGATACCGGCCCGGCCGGTTCAGGGTCCGGGTCATGCCCATCCAGGTGGTGGTGTCTCCGCCGTCCGCCACCACCACATCGGTGTTTTGGCTCATGAAGGTGTCAATCTCTTTTGCCAGGCGCAAAGGATGGATGGGGACGTTATCCGATTCCCAGTCTTTGCGTGACTGTTCCTTGCCTTCGGCATGGGCCTGGTTCAGTTTTTCCACCCAGGGAGTAAACCGGGACACCAGGGAACGGGACAGCCCCTGTTTTTCGATCTGTGCATTGCACCGGGCGAGAAAGGCCTGAACGTCACTGACCACGGGCAGGTCCACTGTGCGGTTCCGGCCGATCTCTTCAGGTTCGATATCCACCTGGGCAATTCTGGCCGCCGGGTTGAAAATATCTCCGAACAGGTAATACAAAGAGATCCTGGTGCCCAGTATGATGACCAGGTCGGTTTCAATATAGGCGGCAAACCCGGCCCCGGGACGCACCGCAACTGCCCCTTCAAAGCACAGGGGGTGATCGTCCGGCACCAGTCCCCTGGCGGACAGAGAGGTGAACACCGGGATGCCGGTCTGTTCCATGAACTGCTCAAGGGCCGGGCCGGCACCGGCCTGCCAGGCCCCGCTACCGGCGATGATCACCGGTTTTTCCGCCTGCTAGATCATAGCCAGCAGGTCATCTGCTTTTTCCGGGTCTGCCGGCCGGGATCTGATCCGGGTGTCCATCGATTTGACCGATGCCGGATCCACAGGCGTGTTCAATACATCGATGGGGAATTCGAGATATACCGGTCCGGGACGGCCGGATCCGGCGATCCGGAAGGCCATGTCCATATATTCGCTGACCCGCTCGGCTTTGCGGCAGACCAGGGCTTTTTTGACCATGGGTTTGATCACCTCTTCCTGGGGCATGTCCTGCAGATCCAGCCGCTCCTTGTTGTCCAGGCCCACGCATCCGGCGATCAGTACCAGGGGGGTGTTGGAAAAATGGGCACTGGCCACACCGGTCAGGGCATTGGTGAACCCGGGTCCGGCCGTGACCATGGCCACCCCTGGGGTCCGGGTCAGCTTTCCCCAGGCCTCTGCCATGAACAGGGCTGACTGCTCGTGCCGGGTGTCAAATATCTGGACCGCCGCATTTTCCAGGTACTGATAGATAGGGGTGATATGGCCCCCGCTCAAAGAAAATATATAGGGGATGTTTCGGTCGATCAGTGCCTGGGCTGCCAGTTGCGCTCCGGTGATAGGTTCCATGAGAATCTCCTTGTTGATATGGGAAGGGTTACAGTTCCATGATTTGTCCGCCGCAGATATTGACGGCCTGACCGGTCAGATAGGAGGACCGGTTCGAAGCCAGAAATGCCACCAGATCCGCCACCTCTTCAGGGTTTCCGATCCGGCCCAAAGGGATGGTCTGGCACATTTTTGCTTCCTGTTCTTTGATGGTGGTGTTGAAAAACTGTGCCTCCAGGCCGAAACGCCACTGTTCCAGATCGGTTTTGATCTGGCCGGGGCAGACCGCATTGACCCTGATGTTCAGGCCGGCCAGTTCCCTGGCCATCACCTTGGTCATCATGATCACACCGGCCTTGGACACGGCATAGGCCCCGTTGAACAGGGGCGGCACCTTGCCG
>JAIPDY010000041.1 GCA_021737445.1 Desulfotignum sp. | reverse complement strand
GAATTGCCCCGATGAATAAAAACAGCAGACCTTGAACTATATAGAAAAATCCAAAAAATATATGTCGTATGCTATAATTTTCATGCGTACCTCCTTTGGAGCAACCTTTGAATTATTTCCTCAAAGAAAATGAAAAAAAGGGTTCTTGACTTTTCATACGGTTTGAGATGCTCTGGCTGGGGAGCCGGAGAAAGCCAGAATATTTTGTCACACTGGTTAAACAGTTTTGTGTTGTATTCCTCTGCTATGATGACCACCCTGCCGCCTTTTTGTTTTGCCGCAGTATATACTTCCTGAAAAGAGCGAAAACGTCCGGTTTCCGTAATGATTAACAGGAGTGTTGATCGATCCACCATATTGTTCAGGGTTATTTCATCAGAGACAGCCATGAAGGTTTTGTCCGAACAGTTGCGGAATCTGTACTCAAAATACCGGGCACACAAAAGTGAGGGGCCATATCCGAAAAGGGCAATTTTATCATGGCTGTCAATCAGGGAAAGCAGTTCATCGGTCATGGCGGTATCAAAGGTTTGGATGAACGATCTGACCCGGTTTAATTCATTTGAACCATCGATTGGTTTGATATCTTTTCCGTATAAAAAGTCAAGATACTGCTTGTAGTTGCTGAATCCAAGTTTTTTGACAAACTTGGATATTTTTGACACCGAACAGTGGCAGGCTGCCGCCGCCTGATTGATCCGAATGGTCGGCATCGTCTTGCTTTGGCGGATCATCTGCTCGTGTATCTGCTTTTCCAGCGGGTTAAGCGCGTCTAAATCTATGGTAAGCATAATCATCCCTGCGGCTGCTGTTATTAAATGGAGATGAACTTTACCACGCCTGCCGGAAAGGTGTAAAGAGAAGAAATCGTTCAAGAAGGCTGTGTTTATTGAATTTTGGGATTTCTTTATGAAACACTGTAATGGAAAACTTTCCATAAAACATGAGATTTATATAATAAAATGGAAATATTTCCTTTTTTTATTGACAGCTGGCCGTGGTGTCTTTAGTATTTGATCAGGCGGCAGTAACCAGCAGGGAAAAATTTGTACTTGTTTACTGATAACTTAAAACTTAAAACTTTCATATAACGCAGGAGGTCCGAAAGTGGACAAAAACGACATTATTGAAAACCTGGGTGAAATACTGACCCCATCGCAGGTCAATATTGACAGCGAAGATCTGTATGATGCTTCGGCAGACCGGTATAAAAAGTACGCAAAAGTCCGGCAGGTCCTGGATGTTCCGGTTCCTGCAGCGATCGTATACCCCAAATCTGCTCAACAGGTCAGCAAAGTACTGGCGTTCTGCAATGAATACGGGCTCAATGTCATCCCCCGGGCAGGGAAAACCGCAACAGAAGGGGGACTGGAAAACTGGAAGGACAATACCGTTGTTATGGATGCGCGCCATCTGGACAAAGTTTTGCATATCGATACCTATAACATGCAGGCCACTGTACAGGCAGGCGTTCCTCTTCAGGAACTGGAAGATGAATTGCGAAAACAAGGATTCACAACCGGTCACTCCCCCCAGTCCAAACCCGTGGCAAAGTTCGGGGGGCTTGTGGCCACACGCAGCATCGGTCAGTTCTCAACACTCTACGGGGGCATCGAGGATATGGTTGTCGGTTTGGAATGTGTGTTTCCCGACGGTCACATCTCCCGGATAAAGAATGTTGCCAGAAGGTCCGGCGGTCCTGATATCAGACATATTGTCATTGGCAATGAAGGGTCTCTCTGCTATATCACGGAAGTGACGGTTAAAATTTTCCGGTACTATCCTGAAAACAACCGGTTTTACGGCTATCTTGTCAAAGACATGGAGACAGGCATCAAAGCGCTGCGCGAGGTGATGGTAAACGGGTTTCGTCCTTCTGTGGCACGGGCCTATTCCGAAGAGGATGCTGCCCAGCACTTTTACCATTTCCATAAAAACAGATGCGTTCTTCTGTTTATGGCCGAAGGCCCTGAAGGCATTGTCCGGGCCACCTGTCAGGCCATTGAAGCGGCTGCAAAAAAATTTAAAGACGGCATTGTGGAACAGGTGGATTCTCAGTTGATTGCAGACTGGTTCAACAATCTGAACTGGTCCCAGAAAGACATTGATGATGAATTTGAGGCAATGAAAAAGAACGATTCCCACGCCGGGTATACCACAGAGATATCAGCTGACTGGGAAACCATCCCCAAAATCTACAATAACGTGATTAAGAGGATACGGCAGGAATATCCCCGTGCCCATGATCTTACCATGCTGGGCGGGCACTCTTCCCACAGCTATATCAACGGCACCAATATGTACTTTGTGTACAACTACCGGATTCTGTGCGCACCTGAGGATGAAATGCGGGTGTATCACCACCCTTTGCAGAGAATCATCGTTGAAGAGACCCTGAAGCTCGGCGGTTCCATGTGTCATCACCACGGGATCGGCAAATTCAGAAATGAATGGACCATGGAGGAACACGGCACTGCCTACTACATGCTTGAAAAGCTCAAACAGGCGTTTGATCCAAAGGGAATCATGAATTTCGGCACCATCTATCCCCAAAAAGAGGGGGCCAAATACCAGAAATAACCGGACGGTACCCGATCGGCATGAATATTATCTGTGTTGTCAAATTTGTTCCTGACGTGGACAGCATTGTCTGTGATGTTGAAAACAGCACCTTAACCGGCAAAAACGCCAGGGTGGTGCTGAATCCGGATGATGCCTGTGCACTGGCCTTTGCCCTCGGGGTGAAGGCCGGTGATCCGGACTGCTTTGTTGAGGTTGTCAGCATGGGACCCATGTCTGTACGTCCCCACATGGAAGACCTGGTGCGGCTTTCCGTGGACAGGGGAACCCTGATTTCAGATCCCTTGTTTAAGGGCAGCGACACCCTGGTTACCAGTGCGGTGCTGGGAAGATATATCGCCACCCGCCCTTTTGACTGCCTGCTGACAGGAAACCGTTCACTGGACGGCGGCAGCGCCCATGTGCCGGTGCAGCTGGCTGAAACCCTTGGCCTGGATCAGATGCTGGGAATTATCCGCATCGATCCCCACCGGTTCGACAGCACACGGGCTGTGTTTGAGGTTGAGGATGAAAAGACAGTTACCACCTATGAAATGGCCATGCCCGGCGTATTGAGTGTCACCCGGCAAAGCGGTTATAAACTGCCCTATGTCTCATTATCAGACATGCGGCGGGATGTTTCAGATGAACTGGTCATCATCACCAGCCAGGATCTTGGCTTTTCTCAAACAGAGGTCGGTCCGGCCGGATCACGCACAAAGGTTGTGAAAACCTATCCCCAGACATATGAAAAAAAAGACAGGCATATAGTTGGAACTGATGAAGAGGGCATCTCTTACGTTTTCAATTTTTTAAAACAAAAGGGTTTTCTCGTAAGATGAAGAAAACGTGCATTTTCCAGGACACTGAAAAGACAGAAAACACCACAGACCTTCTGGAAGTGGCAGACCGTATCTACGGGCCGGGACAGTTTGAATCCCATGCAGTCCTTTTCGCAGATTCTTTCGATCGTCTCTGCGGATCTTTTCATCATATCATCCGTGTGGCTGAAGGGATCGTGGACAGATATGATCCCAGGGGAATATGTGATATCCTGGAAAACCTGCACAAAAAAAGCGGGTTTGACAGTATACTGATTCCGGGCACCAGCATGGGACAGATGATTGCCCCGCGCCTGGCCAAAAGGTTGCAGACAGGCCTTGTGGCCGGCGTGACAGATATTAAAAACCAGGGAGACCATATTGAAATCATCCGCCCTGCCTGTTCAGGAAAAATCCTTGAGAGTGTTCTTCATAAAGGAGACGGTCCCCTGATGATGAGCATCAGACCCAACGCCTTTGCATACACGCCGGGAGATTCCCTGCAGACAGTTGTTTTTGCCTATACCGAACCTGTGAAGTCCTGCAGTGCAGTAACGCGCCTCCATGTCAGAAAAAACCAGCACACCTGTGATATCAGGGACAGTGATGTGCTTATTGCCGGCGGGGGCGGGGTGAAAGAGAGTTTTTCGAAACTGTACGGCCTGGCTGAGGCATTGAACGGGACGGTTGCAGCCAGCCGGAAACTGGTTGATCAGGGGATCGCACCAAGAAGCATACAGGTTGGCCAGTCCGGGAAAACAGTCTCTCCCAAGTTATATATGGCATTAGGGATACACGGAAGCATGCAGCACATGGCAGGATTACGGCAGATTGAATCTGTCATTTCGGTAAATACAGCGGTCAATGCCCCTGTTTGCAGTCTGTCAGACATTGTTGTGCAGGGGGATGCCAAAGAATTCATAGACAGGCTGATGAAAAAAATTGCTGTCTACAGATCATAAAAAAAAGAGGTGTTGATATGGATATAACCGATTTTACCATGGACTTTTTTTCACTGAAAGGGAAAAATGCCATTGTTACAGGCGGGAACAGCGGGTTGGGACAGGCTTTTTCCGTTGCACTGGCCAGGGCAGGAGCAAATGTGATGGCTGTCAGCATGATGGATGATGATACGCAGACCCGGCAGTGGGTGGAAGAGTGCGGTGCAGCCTATAAATATCTCTTTGGTGACATCACTTCCGACGGCGTATGCAAAAAAGTGGTGGATGACTGTGTGAACACCTGGGGGTGCATCGACATCCTGGTGAACTGTGCCGGCATCTGCATCAACAGGGAGGATGTGACAACATTTACAAGGAAAGAGTGGGATAAAATGGTGTCTGTCAACCTGACAGCAGCGTTTGAGATGACCCATGAAGCGTGCAGGCACATGATTGACCAGCAGCGCGGCAAGGTGGTGAATATCGCTTCTCTCTATTCTTTTTTAGGCGGGCAGTGGTCTCCGGCCTATGCTGCCACCAAGCACGGTATTGTCGGTTTAACCAAATCGATGTGCGATGAACTGGCCCAGTTCAATATCCAGGTGAACGCCATTGCCCCGGGATACTTTGCCACCGATCTGACGCAAAAAACCCGGAGCGATCCCAAACGCAATGCACAGATTCTTTCCCATATTCCTGCCGGCCGCTGGGGCTGGACTGCCGATCTCATGGGGGCCTGTGTATTTCTTTCCAGTGATGCTTCAAACTACGTTAACGGCACTGTTTTAACCGTGGACGGCGGATATTTGATGCGGTAATCAGCAAAAGGGAAAGCTTTTTTGCAAAGGAAATTTATGATGGAACAATATATCATTGCAATTGACGGCGGTACACAGAGCACCAAACTGGCTGTATTTGATACACACGGCCATGAAATCTGTTCAGAAACGGTTCACCTGCGGCCCATCCATTTTTATGGTGATTTTCGGGCGGAACATCCTGGCGATGATCTGTGGGAAAGCCTGAAAAAAGCCTGTCATGGCATGTTTGAAAAATTTACCAAAGATAAAAAAAATATCATCGGTGTGGGGTTGTGCTCCATACGGTGCTGCCGGGCATTGATCAGGGCGGACGGCAATCTTGCATCTCCTGTGCAGAGCTGGATGGATCTTCGCCTGGCAAGTCCTTATCAGCATGAGGATGACACTGTGCGTTATGTTACCACCAGCACCGGATATCTGACACACCGGCTGACCGGGGAAACAAAAGATACCAGATCCAATTACGTGGGACCATGGCCCATGGATCCCGACACCCTGGCGTGGTATGAAAAAGATGAACAGTTTGATGCATACACCACCCCCCGGAAGATGCTGTTTGATTTGGTTGATCCTGCAGCGGTGCTGGGAACCATTACGGATGAGGCCAGCCGTGCCACAGGGATTCCCGCAGGTGTTCCCGTGGTGTCCACGGCAAATGACAAGGCAGTGGAAGGACTGGGGGCAGGTCTGGTCAACGACGGCACCGTTCTTGTATCTCTGGGCACCTACATCACATCCATGATGGCGGGAACAGCATCCGGTCCTGATGCAGTGAACTACTGGTGCAACCCGGGGGCCGTGCCAGGAGAATTTCTCTATGAAAGCTCCGGCATCCGCAGAGGGATGGCCACTGTCACCTGGGTAAAAGAGCTGCTCGGTTCCGACATCATTGCGGCAGCACAAGAAAGACAACTTTCTCCTGAGGCTTATATGAATGTCCTGGCAGCAGATGTTCCCGTGGGATGTGACGGGCTTTATACGGTTCTCAACTGGCTGCCCCATCCGGCACGCCTTCATGAACGCGGAATGATGATCGGCTTTAACAGCACCCACAAAGGGCCGCATATGTTCCGCTCGGTTCTGGAGGGCATTGCCATGACCATGAAAAATAATGCCCAGGCCATGTGTGATGAAATCGGGGTGCCGCTCACCAGTATTGTGGTCAGCGGCGGCGGTTCAAACGGAGAGCTGTTCATGCAGATCTTTGCCGATGTCTTCGGGGTGCCGGCCCAAAGGAACGTGGTCAACGGTTCCGCCAGCATGGGGGCGGCCATTTGTACGGCCCTGGCTTTAGGCATATACAAGGACAGGCAGGCGGCTATTGACAGTATGGTACGCAAAAGGGACACATTCACGCCTGTCAAAGAGAATGCAGCGCGCTATAACAGGATCAACACAAAAGTCTATCAGCATATTGTTCCGGCCACTGATGATCTGTTACAAAAGTCACACCAGATATTTAACGCAACCTGATTTTCCCGGTTTTCCAAGCTGTTCCTCTGCCATCTGCTGCTGGTGATATTTTTTATTTGTATTCAGCGCGTGTAAATATTATGCTGGTCATTGTTTTTTTAAAATTGTGCAAACAGACAAATGCCTTATCCCAAGGAGTTCAACCATGGTAATGACTGCTGTGATAATCCTTATCGTTCTTGCTGCGGCCGGCTTTTTTCTCATGAAAAGATCCTCGGGCAGGTCCGTCAGATCACAGGAACCGGAAAACCGGACTGCCCCGGCTGCACAGCCGCCGTCTCCGGAAGAGGAATACAGCACCATTGTTGAAATGCTGCTGAAACTGAACATCATGATGCGCACAGACAAACGGTTTTCAAATGAGCTGCAAGAAGAGATCGAGGGCATCATCGATGACCTGATGGCTGTTATCCCTGCCATGATGGACCGGTTTCCGGGGGAGACACTGACCTATGAAATAAAGAAAATCGGAAAGACCCATCTGTATAAAATGGTGAAGGAGTATCTGGATCTGTCTGATGAGAGCCGCACCAGCCAGGCCGGGGTGTTCAAACAGACCATTGACGGTCTTTGGGAGATATCCAACCGGTCCAGAGATATTGTAGAAAAAAATGAAACTGCTGAATTCAAAACCATGGCCAACTTTTTAGCAGGGAAATTTTCATAATGAAACATGAATTTATTTTTGAACTGCGGAGGAACAGATGAACGACATGGCAGGCGATATTCAACAAGTGGTCCGGCAGGCCAAAGCACCGGTTCTGGCTGAAGTCGACCAGGTATCCGGCCAGGGAGCGCTGACCCCTGTTCAGGCGCCGGCCAATATTGAGCCGGTCCAGCCCCGGCACCTGACGGTGGAAGATATCCAGGCAGTGGAAGCCCGGGCAGATGAATTTGTCGAAAAGGTCATGGCAGACCCTTCTGACTGGCAGCTGGGCAATTTTGTTTTCAACCTCGGACAGAACGTCATGGATGAAACCCAGGCCCAGGTCAGCCTGTATGACCGCAAAATGGGCAGTGTATTAAAAAATGTCGCTGCAGATGATTCCTCGCCGGTCGGGAAAAATATCCTTGCCATCAAGATTGAACTTGACAAGGTCAATCCCACGGTGGTTGCCAGAACCGAAATGCCCCTCCCCAAAAAGATGCTGGGGTTGTTCACCAGAACCGTCAACCGCCTGCCAAAGGGGGATGAAATTTTGCGGGTCATTGCGGAACGGCGGGAAACTGTCAACTCCACCATCGACGGGATCCGGGACCATTTGCGGAACGAGGCAGACCAGGTGGCCATGGACGCGGCTGAACTGGCAACCATCTGTGACGCCCTCAAGGAGATCCACCCCAAACTCCAGGAGCAGATCTATCTTGGCCAGCTTATCTGGCAGAAACTCTCGGCACATCTCAACACGGTGGATGACCCCCGGCAAAAGGAAGCACTGACCACTTTGACCAGTGATCTGGCCATGGCGGTTGTCGACCTGCAGACCATTGACAACTCCAACCTGCAGACCCGGTTCGGCGGTGAGATGATGGTCCGCAATTCCCATCTGGTGAAACGGCTGGTTCAGCGCACGGACATGATTCTTTCCACTGCCGTGAAAAATGCACTGGCGGTGCGTGTGGCTGCCGAGCAGCAGATGGAGACCCTGCAGCATCTGGACATGGTTCAGCAGTCTGCTGCGGAAACCATGAAAGACACGGCAAAGGTCATCGGACAGGCTGCAGTCAAAGGCGCCCGTATGAGCCAGGGCATGACCGTCAATATCGATGCCCTGGAAGAAGCCTGCAAAACCTATGAACAGGCATTTGACGCCTATGCCGCCATCAGCAGGGAAACCATTGAGATCGCCACCCAGAGCTCCAATGCCTTAGGAGAGATGAACAACCGCTTCCGGTCAAGAACCGATGCCCTGACCGCACGGCGCAGGGAAGGATAGTAAACATTGGTTTACGAGTCAGTCTTGTCAAAGGAGAACACCATGCCCGATGCTGCAAAACAAAAATCATTCCAGGAGCGGTTTGGTGCCATCCGGACCCTGGACCGCAGGGATCTGATCCCGGCTCCGGAGGCATCCCGGTTGAGCATCCGGGATGCCGCTCCAGGCGCTTTTTTTGAATACCTCGGCCAGACCTGGTGGATCAAGGAAATCAATTTTTATGAAGAGACCTCTGATGATTTTAAGACCCCCACAGGATACGTGATAACCGAACTGACCTGTCTTTGCCTTGAAACCGGTGAAACTGTCCATTTTGAATGGGAATATGACGACGTGCTCGAGGTGTCCATGACAAAGGAGCAGCTTTTTTTTCGAAACCTGAAAGATGATGCAGGCCAGGCCATTGATGAAGAGGACCTCGATCAGATTGCCGGCGACAGGGACTGTATTGTGATCAATGGACAGACCTTCTGGTATGAAGATGACTGGGCCGCTGTGTTCAACCGGGGGAAAAAACAGGAAAAGGTCTATATGTACGAATTTGAAAATGAAGCAGGGTCGCTTTTTTTGACCATCGAGGAATGGCAGGGCTCAGGCAGGGATGAATACCGGATTTACACCTCTGTGCCGGTCAACCCGGACAGCATCACGCTGATCAGCAGGGGAGCGGTGTAACATGGTGACCCCAATCAATCGCGGCCCTGTCTCCCTGTTTATTTCATTGTTACTTATGGTTGCGGTAATCGGGCTGTCAGGATGCGGCGGCGGTCTGCCCAAAAACATCAGGGAAAATGCGCAAAACCTGTCTGCTGACATCCAGGCAGCAGAAAAGATCATCAAGGACCAGCGCGAAAAATTTCAGGCACTTACCCGGTCACCCGCATTTTCCAGAATCCAGCCGACCGCTCAAAAAGAGAACTGGGCCGGCCGGCTGACTGAGGCCGGCCACACCCTTGCCCGGGCCAGGGAAATATACGACAAAGACCTTGGCACCCTGCTGAAAAAAAACCGGCCCGAAAGTGCTGTTGAAGCCCAGCAGAGGATTCTCCAGGTCAAAAAAACACTCCAGGAGGCCAGAGAACTGTCAAAGGCACCGTTACGCCGCTACACCGCCATCACAGATGCCATGGAAAACATGGCAGATTATCACGGGCAGGCAGCAGCTGATTTCAACCGCATCAGCCGGTCCATCCAGGATCTGAAATCCGGTGCATTTGAAAAAGCCCTGGCTGATTTTCCCGGCAGCAGCAGCAATATCCGCACCAGGTTCACACCCTTTTTGAATATCGAACAAAAATCCACCCGGCATCTTGCGGTGGTGAACACCCAGTTTGAGCGTTATGCCGGAAACGGTGATGGTGATATTGCCGCGTTCACGGACAGCAGTGCGGCCTTACGGCAGACTGCACAAAATATTAGCAAAATGGCCCAGGAGGCCCAAAAAGATTTTCAGCAGCTGTATCAGAGCTATACAAAGGTTCTCAAGGACATGAAGATCGCCTATCATGTCACGGTCAAGCGGGAATCATGGGATGAGAATGCCAATTATTATGATCCGCGCTTTGTCACGTTTCACCGAAAGGTACCTGCTGACCTCTATGAACAGGTCACGGCCGACAATGTTGACACAATCGCTGAAATCACGGCCGGATTCATGGGTTCAAAGCTGGTGAACCGCATCGGCAGTGCATGGAACAAGCTGAACATAGATCCCACGGAAAACTGGCCGGGCCGGTCCCACAATGCCGCCGCCTTCTGGGTCGATGATGCAGCAGAGACCTATTTTCACAAGTATCTTCTGGAAGAAAACGGGGAAACCTCTGAAACCGGCTGGGAACAGGTGGATGAAAGTGTGTTTGATGCCAACCTGGAACATCTGGGCATGGCCATTCTTGCAAAACCATATGGTGTGTTTGAAAATGACCGGCTAACCGAGGCTGCACCGCCGGGTATGGCCTATGTCGGCAATTCTGAGTACGGCGAGTGGCGCCGGGATGAATCAGGAAACCGCTTCTGGTCCTGGTACGGCAGGTATGCATTGTTCTCCAGCCTTTTCTTTTTCCCGCCCCACTATTATGGATACGGCGCCTGGTCCGGCTGGCATAACGACTTTCGTCACAAAAAACCTTACTACGGGAAGACCTCCAACGGCATGAGGCAGTTCGGCACGTCTGGTTCACTGGTAAAAAAATCACCCCTTTTCCAGAACACCCATTTTGCAAAGAGCGGCGGTTTCAAAGCCCAGGCCGCTTCTGTCAGGGGTGCGGCAACGGGGCTTCGCGGCGGCGGTCCCAAAGGCAAGGGCAAATAATCATATCCAAGGAGATAACTGATGAGCATTGCGTTTATTTTATCCGGTCTGGGACAGGCCTGCATTTACGTCATTTTAGGGACAGGGTTTATCTGGCTCGCCAAACAGATTGATGACCGGCGGACCAAAGGGTTCAATGACGACGACCATATCGATGACGGCAATGTTGCAGTGGGACTGCGCCGGGCCGGCCTTTATCTGGGCATTGCCTTTGCCCTGAGCGGTGCCATGACCGGCAGCTCAAAAGGTTTCTGGCTGGATATTGTCCAGCTGGTTGTCGACGGGCTGTTCATCACGGGGTTCATGTTCTTTTCCCGGTTTATCAATGATTCCGTCATGCTCGCTCATATCGACAACGATGCCGAGTGTATCAGAAAATTCGAACAGCCGGACGGGACGGTGAAAACCGGTAATACGGCCGTGGGCATGGTGGAGGCCGGGATGTACCTGGCCACCGGATTTATCCTTCACGGCTCTTTTTCCGGCGGGGGCGGCACCTTTCTCCAGGGGATCCTCAGTGCGGTGTTGTTTTTTGCCATCGGACAGATAACCCTGCTGATCCTGGGGCTGTGCTATGAAATGATCACCCCGTTCAACGTCCGCGATGAAATCAAGGCAGACAACCCGGCAGCAGGGATCGGGCTTGCCGGCAGCCTGATTGCGCTGGGTATCATCCTGATGTCCAGTTTATCGGGCCCGTTCACAGGCTGGATAAACGATCTGACCGGATTTTTTATCTACGCGGTTTTCGGCATTGTCATGCTGCTGGTTTTCCGGCAGGTCATCGACAGGCTGCTGCTGCCGACCACCAGCGTCGCAGTTGAGGTGTCTGAAGACAGGAATGCGGCCGCCCTTCTTGTAACAGAAAGTGCATTGATTGCCGTGGCCGCCATCATTGCCTACGCCATGTAACCCCCGATATGGACCGATCTTTATGACCGGGTCAGCCCAACGGTTTAATTTTGCCTCCCTGCTTTTATGCCTGTGCATGTTTGCCAGCGGGGCCTGCGGTATTATCCTCGAGTATATCCAGGCAAGCCTTGCCTCCATGATTCTGGGAAATTCCTTTGAACAGTGGGCCATGGTTATCGGGATGATGCTGTTCTGGATGGGATTCGGCAGCCTGATCCAGGCCCGGATTCCCAAGAAAAGACTGATCTACACCTTTATTTTCGTGGAAACCGGGCTGGCGCTGGTCGGCGGTTTTTCCCCCACACTGACATACATTGCCTACGGCTATACCGCCCATTACAGCCTGGTTCTCTACTTTTTCGTCAGTTTTATCGGGATCATGATCGGTCTTGAAATTCCGGTGATCATCCGGATCAATAACGATTTTTCAACTGAGCTGTCCACCAATCTGGGCAGTATCCTGAGCGCGGATTACCTGGGCAGCCTGATCGGGTCGTTCATCTATGTGTTTGCGCTACTGAGGCTGATGCCGATCACTGAGGCCGCATTTGTCACTGCCGGCGCCAACTTTTTTTTGGCGCTTATCACCTATGCATATTTTTCCAGAAAGCACCTGATTTCAAAAGGGGTGGTGATTCCCCTCCTGATGACAGCGGTTTTTTGCAGCATTTTTTATGGGTACCTCAACAACCGGGAATGGAATATCAAAATTGAGCAGCCTCTCTACGACGACCCGGTTGTGTTGAGCCGGACCAGTCAGTACCAGCATATCGCCATCACCCATTATAAACCCCTTGATGATATCCGGCTGTTTCTGAACGGGAACCTCCAGCTTTCCAGCACGGATGAGCAGCGGTATCACGAACCCATGGTTCACCCGGTCATGAACCTGGTACCTGTTCCGGTCCGGGTATTGATTCTGGGCGGCGGTGACGGCTGTGCACTGCGTGAAGTTGTAAAATACAGGTCAGTCAAAGAGGTTTTGCTTGTCGATCTTGATCCTGAAATGACACAGCTGGCAAAGACCCACCCGCTGCTGACCCGGATCAATGACAACGCGCTTGCAGACAGCCGGCTTGTCAAAATGGCCGGGCCGGGGGTGACCCCGGGTGTTCACCGCGACCTGTTCATCAGGGCAGCGGACCGGCACCACGGCACCCGGACAGAAGCCACAGAAAAGGTGGCATCCGTGCGTTACATGAATGTGGATGCCGACCGGTTCCTCTCAGATATTTCAGGTTATTTTGATGTGATCATCGTTGATATGCCGGATCCATCAACCCCTGAACTGTCAAAATTATATACAAGACAGTTCTACAACAAAATCCGGCAGCACCTTTCCTGGCACGGAATGATGGTGGTGCAGGCCACCTCGCCCTATCTTGCCAGGCAAAGCTTTCTGTGCATCGGCAGAACCATTGAAAGTGCCGGGTTCAAAACCCTGCCGTATCATGAAAATGTCCCGAGCTTCGGTGACTGGGGGTGGTATCTTGCCTGGCAGCCCCATATCAGGGAAGACAGGATAAAGGAGCGTATCAGCCGGATACAGTTCAACGTTCCCACCCGGTTTCTCACACCGGCCCTGTTTAAAAGTGAACTGGCTTTCGGCAAAGGCACCTTTGAAACAGCTGACACATCCATCAACACCCTGCTGAACCCGGTTTTACTGACACTTTACAATCACGAATCCTGGCTGCTGGACTGACCCGGACCAGAATGGATACAGCATTGAAAAAAACCGGCATCTGTTATACCTTGTCACTTATACAGATATAAACGCTATTCCCTGAAAGGAGCAGCCCTTGATCCATTTTATCAGACAAATCATCCGCACAGGTCTCAAGAGAAAAGGTGTCACACTGGTGGCTGCCTACCTGACCCTGCTGATCGTTTCAAGTCTGCTGATCCAGATCGTGGAGCCTCCGGATTCCGCATTGACCCGGTTTGACCAGGCATTGTGGTGGAGTGTCGTCACCAGCACAACCGTTGGCTACGGGGATCTGTTTCCAACATCCAACCCCGGGAAAATCGTAGCGGTTATCCTGCCGATGTTCATGGGAATCGGCCTTGGTGCCGCATTCATCACCTATGTTGCGTCGTCACTGATCGAAAGGAGAGACAAAAAAATGCACGGTGAAAAAAAATTTGACGGCTCGCACCATATTCTGATTGTGGGCATTACGGATGAAACCGGGCAGTTGATCGAAGAGATCCAGCGGGATGAAACCTATATCAGACATGCGCTGGTGATTGTGGCTGAAAGGGACCGCCATCCTTTTCCGGAAGCGGAAAATCTGTTTTTCGTCAAAGGCCGGCCGGATGCGGCTGCCACACTTACCAAAGCCAGTATTAAGACAGCCGACAGGATCATCATACATACGGGAAATGATGAACAGAGCCTTTTTGCCCTGATAAACGCTTTGAAGCTGAAAAATGACGCCTGCGAGATCACGGTGCGCTGTCTGAACTCCCAGTCTCTGGATACATTTTCCAGTGTTCCGGGTGAATTTCAGACCATCATGCAGATGACCGCGGAAATGATGGTTCAGGCCATGCAGGACAAGGTCCATTTGCCGCTTCAGGTCCTTTTGAGAAACGATGCCAGAGATGAGATCTATTATGTTCTCGTGCCGCAGACCAAAAATATCATGAACTGGTGGGAGCTGCACACCTATTTAAAAAAAGCGTACAATTTTCTGACATTTGCCATGCAGACATCTGATTCCAGGGTGATCATCAACCCGGATGCAGGCCAGATGATCTCCGGTGGTGACGGCCTCTGGCTGATGGCACAAAAGCGGCCCCTGCACATCGACTGGCCGTATATGGACAAAACCCCAAAGTGACATACTGACCCATGTTTTTGCCCACATTTACCACGGTTTTTTTTGCTGTCTTCCAGGTGTTCATCATTTCAGCCGCCGCCGGGGTGATGGTGAAAACAAAGATTGTTTCCCAGGCCCATATTCAGGCGCTTTCCACTGTGACCGTCAACATTTTTCTGCCCTGTCTTATCGTGGTCAAGACCGTGAGCCAGTTTGATCCTGCCGGGTTTGCCCTGTGGTGGATACTGCCTGTGTCCGGCGTACTGATCTCTCTGGCCGGGCTTGGCATGGCCGCGCTTTTGTTCGGCACAGATCCCAAAAAACAGCCGTTTGTTTCCATGGCAAGCTTTCAGAATGCAGTGTATATTGTGCTGCCCATCGGTCAGCTGGTCTATCCGGACCAGTTCGACCGGCTGGCCCTTTTCTGTTTTCTGCTGATCCTGGGGCAGTCTCCCATCATGTGGAGCGTGGGCAAGGTTCTGGTGAGCGGCAGGCGGGATACGGACATCGTGTGGAAGGATTTTGTCACCCCGCCCCTGGTTTCCACCCTGGCGGCCATATTTCTGGTGGTTTCCGGAACCGCAGCCATGCTGCCCCAAAACCTGTTGTCTGCCATGGATCTTCTGGGCCAGGCCACGGTTCCCCTGGCTGTTTTTATCCTGGGTGCCACCCTGGGAAGCATCGCCCTGAAAGATATGCCGCCGCTCCCGGATGTTTTCCGGGTGGCCGGGGTCAAATTTGTCCTGGTGCCGGCCACGGCCTTTGCCGTGATGTACGGCCTGGGGCTTTACCAGACCCTGCCGCTGTTTTGCAGCCTGATCATCTTGCAGACCTCCTCTCCGCCGGCCACCAACCTGATCCTCATGGTGCGCAATTACGGGGGAGACACCCAGGCCGTTGCCAGCATGATGCTGCTCCAGTATCTGGTCTGCATCATTGCCATGCCCCTGTGGCTGTCTTTTTGGCAGACGGTTACCGGATAGGAACAGATCGGCAGGATGCCGCCCGGAGCGGTGAGACATCTTGACAAAACCCGCTGGAATTGCGATAGAAAAAATCTTGAACAACGCTCCCTTAAAAAGGAGGGGCATGGAATCTTCCTACAACCTGGTACTCACATTACTCGCAGCACTGGCCATCGGTCTTTTGATCGGTATTGAACGGGGCTGGAACGACCGGGAGGAAAATGAAGGAGAACGTATTGCCGGGATCCGCACCTTCAGCCTCATCGGGCTGCTGGGCGGAGTGACCGCCCTGGTATCACAGCAGATAACCCCCTGGTTTATCGTGGCAGGGTTTCTCGGAGTCTGTGCACTGATCATTGCCGCACACATCCTGGAGGTCCGGGCAGACAAGGATGTAGGCACCACCACCGCCTTTACCATGATGCTGACGTTTGTTCTGGCTGCCTGGGCATCCTATGGCCATCCCATCCCGGCAATGGGGGTGACGGTGGTGGTCATTTCCCTGCTGGGATATAAACCGGTGCTGCATTCATGGCTCCAAAACATCACCCCCAAAGATTTTTTTTCCGGTATCAAACTGCTGGTGATCTCCCTGGTGCTGCTGCCACTGCTTCCCAACAAAGGGTATGGCCCGTGGGAGGCCTTAAATCCTTACTGGACCTGGTGGATGGTGGTGCTGATCTCCGGCATATCTTTTCTGGGATATGTGGTCATCCAGATTGCAGGAGAAAAAAAAGGGGTGCTGGTTACCGCCATCGGCGGTGCTTTGGTATCTTCCACTGCAGTTACCTTCAGTCTGGCCCGTTTTGCAAGAGAACAAAAGGGCAATACCCTTTTTTCAGGCGGTGTTCTGCTGGCTGCTGCCATCATGTTTATCCGGGTCATTATCGAGGTGCTTGTTGTCAATCCCGGGCTGCTGGGTGCACTGTGGATTCCCCTGACCACCATGTTTGCCGGCCTGATCTGCGCTTTGGTTTTTGTGTGGCCGCGCCAGAATAAAAAACAGGCTGCCACCCATCAACCCATTGCATTGAAAAATCCGCTGCAGCTTGGTATGGCCATGCAGTTCGGGCTGGTGCTGGCCGCTGTGCTGCTGCTGTCCGAAGCCATGAAAGAATGGTTCGGCAGTTACGGGATATATGCGCTTTCCGTGGTGTCCGGCCTGATCGATGTGGATGCCATCGCCCTTTCTTTGTCCCGGTCTGCCAGACAGGATATGGCTGCTGAGGTGGCGGTACTGGGAATTATCCTGGCCTGTCTGACCAATACCCTTGTCAAAGGGGTCATATTTGCGTTCATTGCCGGGTTTAAAGACCATTTCAGACTGCCCCTGCTGATGCTGGCCGCCATGGTACCGGGATGTCTGGCAGCACTGGTTTTGCTGTAGAGTGCCTGATCAACATGAGATTTGGAACTGCGATAAACAAAACCCTGAACAACGCTTATGGGACAGAAGAGGTATTATGGCACTTTTTGCAGCTGGTGGAGAAAGGATGCCTGCCAGGGCTCCGGTCATCATTTCCGCCAGCCGGTCCACTGATATTCCCGCGTTCTACAGCGACTGGCTGATCAACCGGCTGAAGGCCGGATATGCGGTTTGGGTCAATCCGTTCAGCAGAAAGCCCTATTACGTATCCTTTGCGGCGGCCCGCCTGTTTGTGTTCTGGTCAAAAAACCCGGCGCCCCTGATGCCCCGCCTGGATGCATTTGAAAAACAAAATATCAACTTTTATTTTCAGTTTACGCTCAACGATTATGAACACGAAGGGTTTGAGCCCCATCTTCCGCCCCTGGATCAGCGGATACAGACATTCCGGGAACTGGCCGGCAGGATCGGCAAAGAACGGGTGATCTGGCGGGTTGACCCTTTGATCGTCACCCCTAGGTTATCTCCGGAACGCCTCCTGGAAAAAATCAGGGCCGTGGGCAGCCGGATCAAACACCACACAGACAAGCTGGTTTTCAGTTTTGTGGATGTTAAAAAATATCAAAAGGTCCAAAACAACCTGGTCAGGGAAACAGCGCTTTTTGACAGATCCACTGTTTTGTCTGCCGAACCCTCTCTGGCCCAGATCCGGCAGATAGCACAAGGGCTCAGGCAGTTAAAAGAACACTGGCACAGGGAGGGATGGGACATCACCCTGGCCACCTGTGGTGAATCCATTGACCTGAAAACAGATTACGGCATTGTCAAAAACAGATGCATCGATGATGACCTGATCCGGCAAGAATTCTCCCATGACCGCAGGTTGATGCGGCTTGTCAATCAAAAAGATTCCGGCCCCGGGGCTGCCGGCCAGCAGGAGATGTTTCCTGCTGCCGGCAGCGTCGATCTAAAAGACAAGGGGCAGCGAAAACACTGCGGCTGTATCTTAAGCAAGGACATCGGCATGTACAACACCTGCCGGCATTTCTGTGTGTACTGCTATGCCAATACATCCCGGAACGTTGTGAATGCCCGTGCAGCCAGGCACAAAAAAAACGCTGAAAGTATCATCCCATAACCGATGTCAGCAGGGTCACCCCCCTGATGCTGTTGCGGTTATGATCAGCCCAGATCAAAGCGGTCCAGGTTCATCACCTTGTTCCACACAGCGACAAAGTCCTGCACAAACTTCTCACGGGCATCCGCACATCCATAGACTTCAGCCAGGGCCCGGAGCTGGGAATTTGCACCAAAGATGAGATCCACCCGGGTACCTGTCCATTTGCGCTCACCTGTTGCACGGTCACTGCCCTCAAACAGGTTGTCATCTCCTGAAACATGGGACCACTGTGTTCCCATGTCCAAAAGATTTACAAAAAATTCATTGGTGAGGGTTTCCGGCTTCCGGGTGAACACACCGTGCGGGGACTCTCTGAAATTGGCATTCAGCACCCGCATCCCGCCGATGAGCACCGTCATCTCAGGCGCGGTGAGCGTCAGCAGCTGGGCTTTGTCTATCAGCAGCTCTTCTGCCGTTACCGCGTATCTGGCTTTAAGATAGTTGCGAAACCCGTCTGCTGCCGGTTCGAGAACGGAAAACGACTCAGCATCGGTCTGTTCCGGGGTGGCATCTGTCCGTCCCGGTGTAAAGGGAACCGTGATATCGTGACCGGCATTTCTGGCAGCCTGCTCCACGGCAGCGCATCCGCCCAGGACAATCAGATCGGCCAAAGATACCTTTTTTTTGCCTGACTGGGCACTGTTGAACGCTTTCTGGATGCCCTCAAGGATCTGCAGCACCGTTGCAAGCTGTTCAGGCTGGTTGACTTCCCAATCCTTCTGGGGGGTCAGGCGGATGCGTGCCCCGTTGGCCCCGCCGCGCTTGTCCGATCCCCGGAACGTGGATGCGGAGGCCCAGGCCGTGGAGACCAGCCGGGAAACAGACAGCCCTGAAGCAAGG
>JAIPDY010000040.1 GCA_021737445.1 Desulfotignum sp. | reverse complement strand
CCGGCCACGGCCGTCAGCACAAACAGGGCCAGCCCCATGTTCAGAAAACTGAGCAGATTCTGAAGATAAAATGCTTTGATGGGGGATTTGTCCAGGGGCAGCAGGGTAAAATTGTATATATAGATGACGATCAGGGCCAGGACCAGAAAAATCTGGCTCCACTGGGTCTGGTCCCGCATGAAGCACCGGATCTCCCGGAAGGCCAGGGCCCTGGTCAAAGAGGTCTGTTTTTTTTGCATCAGGCTGGCGTTGTCCGGTCCTTTCACCGTTTTTTGCTTTTTGCCCAGGCTTTTTGACAACCCTTTTTTATAATACAGGTCAGCCGCCAGAAGCATGGCCAGCACAGCCACCAGAGAAAAGCTCCAGGACAGCGCCATATCGATCAGGGCCGTGCCTGTGTTTTTTTCCAGCAGGTTCTGAATGCTGTCAAAGCACCAGGTGCCGGGAAACCAGGGATATGCCGGGATTTCCAATGAAGCGATGTACAACAGCACGGTGTTGAAGGCTTCCGGGTCCACCAGCTGTTCAGGCCGGATCATGCGGGCAGCCAGATACAGCAGGCAGAACACCATAATGCCGGAAACCACCAGAACGCTTCTCAGCCGGCCGGCCGGGATCACCATGACCAGGATGATGACAAAGATGCCTCCCAGGACCGATGCCGTCACAGACAGGGATATGACGGCCATGCCCATCAATACAAACGTAAGACCCCCGCTGTCAAAAACCAGCACATACGACAGCAGCACGGGTATGAGATACAGCAGCACCATCCAGGAGCCGTCAACATAAGCGGCTATCCACCGGGACAACAGCACCTGCCAGGCCGCCACGGGCATGGCGTGAACACAGATCAGGTCTCTGGACAGATAAAACCGTGACACGGCCGTGATAACGGCACTGATGAACAGCAAGGAAAATGCCACGGTAATGATCATGGACAGCATTTTATACGACAGCAGTGTGCCGATCTCATCGATGGCGGAAAAATACACCAGGACCCGCCAGGAGATCCAGAACGTTCCGGCCCAGAAACACAGGCCCAGCAGAGCCAGAAAGAACATTTTCCAGGGGATGCGGGATGCGGATTTGTGAAACAGCTGATTTTTCATGCCCCGCAGTCCCGGGGTCAACAGCAGGATCACCGCACTCACGGGACCCCTCCTGACCCGGTCAGATCCAAAAACAGATCTTCCAGCCGGTCATGGGAGTCACCGGCCCGGGCCTGGAGCTCGGCAACGGTTCCCTGGGTCAGGATACTGCCTTTGTGAATAATGGCCACCCGGTCACAGATGCTTTCGGCGATTTCCAGGGTATGGGTGGACATGAACACGGTTTTCCCCTTATCGGCCAGATCCCGGAACAGTTTTTTCACCAGCCGGATGGCGGCCGGGTCCAGGCCCACCATGGGTTCATCCACAATGATGATATCAGGATCATGAATCAGGGCCGATGCCATGACCAGGCGCTGCTTCATGCCGTGGGAATAGGATTCGATCAGGTGGTCGGCATAATCCTGCATGGCAAACAGCGACAGATACCGGTCACGGGCCACAATAAAGTTTTTGGGCACCACCTGGTAGATATCGGCGCAGAATTTTAAAAATTCATTGCCCGTGAGTTTTTCATACAGATAGGGCCGGTCCGGAATGAACCCGATTTTCTGTTTGGCTTTTTCCGGACGGGTGTTCAGATCGATGCCGGCAATCCTGACCGTGCCTGTGTCCGGCAGCAGTATGCCGGCCAGTATCCGGATGGTGGTGGTTTTTCCGGCCCCGTTGGGACCGATGAACCCGAACAGGCACCCTGAAGGAATGGTCAGGGTCAGGTTGTTGACGGCCGTGACCCCTTGATATTGTTTGGTGATGTTTTGAATGGATATCATGGTTGTCCGGTTTTAAGAATGGTGATCTGTATGTTGCCGATCATGCCGGCAAGGGCTGTTCCTGTTTCGTTTTCCGATGTCATAATCCCCACATGGGTGACATCGGCCGGCACCTGGTTGAATACGGCATCGCCTGTGACCCAGTGTCCGATGAAAAAAACATTCCAGGCATGGTACATGAACCGGCCGTCCAGGTAGGTCAACCCGGTTTCGATGCGGGTGGGGATCCCGGCGGCCCGGCCCAGGGCCGCCAGCAGAACGGCATGTTCGTTGCAATCCCCTTTTTTGACCGCCAGGGTGGACAATGCATCCGGAATGGAGGGGGTTGGCTGTTTGTCAATCTGTTCAAACACCCAGGTGACCAGTTTTCTGATCTTCTGGAGGTCATCAGATGCATCCTGAACAATGGATCGGGCCAGCTGGATGATTTTGGGATGGTCTGACTGGATGAACGGCCCGGCAGACAGAAACCGGGCCGGGTCCGGCCGGGCCTGTGGAGCCTGGGAAGCGGTATCCGGTGCCAGTGACTCTCTGGTGATGGTCAGCCGGCTGCCGTCAAGGGTCTGCCGGTGGGTCTCAAAATCATAGGCAGACAGATCGATGCCGGACAGGCCTATGACCAGCCCGGTCAAGGCGGCCTGATTTTCAATGGGTTTGTCAGGTATGACAGCGGCCAGGCGGGTCAGGTCATGGCGCGGAGTCCGTGTGATCCCTGCCATGGCCTGTTCTCTGGTACCGGCTTCCAGCCGCATGCCCAGCATACCGGTTTCCAGCACCACCCGGCCTTCACGATTGATCCACAGCGTCTGGGTCAGATTGTTGACCGACAGATCCACTGCCCGGGCCCGGACAGGAACACCAAAAACCTGAACGGTTTCAAGGGCCTTGACATGGACGGTTGCCGGGACAAACTGCAAAGCCGCCGGGTCAAACAGGGAATAAAAAAGGCGGGTGCCGGTTTCCGGGCGGTTTGCCCACAGATCCAGAAGTATCCCGGCAGTCGTATAGGGCCGGGTCTTGATGCGGATGTCATACCGGTGTTCACCAAAGCCGGCGCCGGTGGTGGAAACTGTTAAAACAGACCCGTCCACAACGCCGGAAGCCTTGAAATCAAACAGCCCGGACCGGATGGAAAAATCAAACGCATCCAGGCTGAAATCGAAATTGAGTTCAGAGCGGGTCGCCATATCGATGTTCTGAATCATACCCATGGCATTGAACCGGACAGCTGCAGTCTCTTCCACCCTATATCCGGTGTTGGTCCGGTTCACCCTGGACACGGCATATCCGGCTTTTTCATCTTTTATGAAAATGGCTTTCCAGGTTTCGCAGGGCACAACATCGGGCATTGTATCATTCGGCAGGCCCCGGCCGGGGTCCTCAGACAAAGGATGCCTGTAAAACCGGAACCAGAGCAGCCCGGAAAAAAGAACAATTCCCAGGATACACGCAAAACAGAACCATTTCTGCCGGTAAAGTGCCATCTTCCTCCTCCCGGTTGACTATCATCAGGATTAAGACAACCCCTCCCCTTTTGTCAACTGAAATCTTCGTAAGGGACCTTAGGAATGGTTACTTGCGTTGGCCCTGGTAACAATCCATTTTCAGCTTGACCCTGCCCTGCGTCAATGATATATATAATGGTTTTAATAAACACCTGAACGGCAGGTGTTGGTTTGTTTAATCCCTTGCTCTGGAACCATACCAGGGCTTTATATCCGCAAGGAGATGAAATGAGGAAGTACGAAACTGTAATTATTTCTGACCCTGATCTTCAGGATCAAGCACGTACCGAACTGTTTGATAAAATCAGAAATGTCATTACCAGGGAAGATGGAATTTTTTTGTATCTTGATGACTGGGGCAACAAAAAGCTGGCCTATGAAATCAACAAAAAACTGCGGGGCCACTATACCTGCCTGACCTATGGCGGCACAGGAGGCCTTGTAAAGGAACTTGAAAGAAACCTGGGGCTCAATGATGATGTCATGAAATTCATGACCATCCTTCTTTCCACTGATGTGACTGCCCAATCCCTGGCTCAGGAAGCCAAGGATATTGAAGATGCAAAAACCGCATCTGAAGCTGCCGCCGCCAATGTCGATGATGGTGAAGAAACAGAAAAAGACACCGGCCAGGAACAAGCTGCACCAGAGGCGGAAACAGCTGAACCTGAACCGGCAGAACCAGTCACCAGTGTACAGAACTGAAAATTTTGGATCGGAGGAAAGATATCATGTATAAAGACCAGGCGCAAAGAGGCGGGGGCAAAAACAGATTTTACCAGCGGCGCAAAATATGCCGGTTCTGTGTGGATAACGGCATGGAAATTGATTACAAAAACCCCAAGGGCCTCAAACAGTTTATCACTGAGCGGGGAAAAATAATTCCCCGGCGGATCACCGGCACCTGCGCCAAACATCAGCGCAAATTGTCACTTGCCATCAAACAATCCCGCCAGATAGCCCTGTTGCCGTTTGTGGGAAGACCCCCGCAGTAGTTCACGGCTGCCGGAGTAATTCAAGGTGACCAACATCATCTCAAACCCTTCTGTTATCAAGGATATCATTCTTGGGACCTGCCTGTGTATCCTGATATTTGCCATCAGCTATACATTTCCTTTTCTGGGGGTGTTTGCCCTGTTGCTGCTTCCGCTGCCCGTGCTCTATTTCCGGCTGAAGCTGGGACGCAAAAGCGGCGGGATCGTGGCACTTGTCAGTTTTATTGTGCTTATGGTGATGACCCGGGGGTTTGCCTTTGATACACTCTATTTTGGTGCCCTGCTGATGACCGGACTGTTTCTGGGTGAATGCATCGAGCACCATATGGGCATCGAAAAGACGATGATCGTGACCGTCACCGGTGTTCTGGTTTCAGTTCTGGCAGTGTTTGTCGTGTATGCCGGCATCCAGACTGCAGGTATGGGAGATATGATTTCCAGCTATATCACCCAGTACTTCAGCCTGACATCTGATCTGTATACTGAAATGGGCATCGAAAAAGAACAGATTGACACCTTGAATGCCGCCTTTCTCATTGTGATGCCGGGCATGCTCATCGTCTCGTACATGACCACTGTGTGGCTCAATATTCTGATCATCAAGAAACTGCTTCTCAGAATCGGAATACATTTGAAGAATCTGGCGGAACTGAACCGTTTCAAGGCACCTGACAGACTTGTCTGGGTGGTGATCGGTCTTGGATTGCTCCTGGTTATGCCCATTGGGGCGGCCAAATATGTCAGCATCAATTGTTTGATCATATTGATGCTTGTTTATTTTTTTCAAGGAATTGCCGTTATATCATTTTATTTCCAGAAAAAAGGATCTCCGACCTTTTTAAAGGTATTCTGCTATGGACTCATTGCCGTACAGATCTATTTTCTCATCCTGGTCATCGGCCTTGGATTCTTTGACAACTGGATCAATTTCAGAAAACTGGAACCGCAAAATGATAACACAACCATCGGCCCGTTCTAAAAGGGCTGAACCTTTTTGGAGGTTTATATGAAAGTCATATTAAAAGAAACCATCGATACACTGGGTATTGCAGGCTCAGAGTGTGAAGTTGCCGCAGGATACGGCCGCAACTACCTGCTTCCCCAGGGCAAAGCAATGCTTGCCACCCCCCAGAACAAACGCGTCATGGAACAGGCCAGGGCAAAACTCGAATTGCAGATTGCAAAAGAGAAAAAACTGGCTGAGGAGATGGCTGACAAGATCAAGGATGTGGTCTGCAAACTCACGGCCAAGGTCCGTGAAGAGATTTATCTTTACGGCTCCATCACCACCCATGACATCAAAGAAGCCTTGAACAACCAGAACATCACTGTGGAGCGCCGGTCCATCCTTCTGGCCGAGCCCATCAAGGAAACCGGTGAATACAAGGTTCCCATCAGACTTTACAAGGATGTGGAACCTGAAATTACCGTGATTGTTGCTGCAGAGCAAAAACAGGATAAATAAAAAAACAACCCGGCCTGTGCTGCCCGAAAACATCATTGGTGTCGGCACAGGCATTTAATAATTTTGGATCCCCTGTGCCACCCAAAAAAACCGGAAAAACAGATCCCCTTTTAGACCGGACCCCGCCCCATGATCTGGATGCTGAAGCATCCCTTTTGAGCGCCATTTTCATTAACAATGACGTTTTGTTTGATATAACCGACACCCTGTCTCCGAATGACTTTTATAAAGGAGCACATAAAAAAATTTTCAGGGTGATCCTTGATCTGTCAGCCCAGGAAGAACCTGCTGATCTGGTGACGGTTGCCAATGCCTTAAAGAAAAAAGATGAGCTGGAAAGCATCGGCGGAGCCGCCTATCTGGCATCCATTGCAGATGCCGCACCCGTGGCGGTCAATGCCGTGCATTATGCAAAAATTGTCCGGGGTAAAGCCTCATTACGTCTGATGATTGATGCTGCCTCCAAAATTATTCTGCGGTGCATCGAAGACAAGGGCGATGTGACAGACACCATCGATTTTGCCGAATCAGCCATTTTCCAGGTATCGGAAAAAAAATCCAGCGGATCATTCAGGTCCCTGGGGGAACTGATCAATTTAAACATCGATCACCTGGAGGAACAGCAGGGAAAAGATGGCGGACTGTCCGGCCTCTCAACCGGGTATGTGCGCCTGAACAAAATCACCTCCGGGCTCCAGAAATCTGATCTGATTATCCTGGCTGCCAGGCCCAGCATGGGCAAAACCGCGTTTGCACTGAATATTGCCAGGAATGTGGCCTTGGAAGAGCAAAAACCGGTTGCGCTCTTTTCCCTTGAAATGTCAAATGAGCAGCTGTCCATGCGCCTTTTAACCGCAGAAGCCCGCATCGATTCCAATCGCCTGCGCACCGGATTCATCAGCCAGGAAGACTGGCAGAATGCCACAGATGCTGCCGGCATTCTCAATGAACTGCCCATTTTCATTGATGACTCTCCCAATATCACGGTCATGGATGTGCGGGCCAAAGCCAGAAAACTCTATCAGAAACACGGTGAACTGGGATTGATAATCATCGATTATCTCCAGCTCATGAAAGCCCCGTTCAACTCCGACAGAAGAGACCTTGAAATTGCTGAGATCTCCAGGGGACTCAAAGCCCTGGCAAAGGAACTCAATATCCCTGTTATGGCGCTGTCCCAGCTGAACCGCATGCTGGAACAGCGGGGGGATAAACGACCCATGATGTCAGATCTCAGAGAATCAGGTGCCCTGGAACAGGACGCAGATATCATCGCATTTATCTACAGAGATGAGGTGTATAACAAAGAACCGGACAACCCCAAAAAAGGGACCGCGGAAATCATTGTGGCCAAAAACAGAAACGGTGCCACCGGAACAGCCCTGATGCATTTCCACGGGCAGTATACCCGGTTTGAGGAACTGGCACAAAATGAATATCAGGAATTTCAATGAACAAACATGTCCATGGTAACCTGGCCGGTCTTAGGAATACCCAGGTCAAACGCATTGAAAACCTGTATTCACTCAAATCCCCCCCGGAATATATCATCAGCCCGGATATTGCCGCAGAACTGGTTCAGATCAGCCATGATATCCGCCGCCAGATAGGGCTGCTGGTGGACAGAAACGGCAAAATTGCCTGTGTCATCGCCGGAGACCCCCACGGCATTGTCATTCCGGTGACACCCGATCATATGGCAGTCCCTGGCAGGCTGAAAGGCTTAAGATGCATCCACACCCATTTAAAGGATGAGCCCCTTACACGGGATGATCTCACCGACCTTGCCCTGCTCCGCCTGGATTATATCACCGCCATCTGCCTGACCCCGGAGGGCAAACCCGGTCATGTATATTCCGGACATGTGCTCCCGGATGAAACCAAAGATCCCTATCAGGTGTTGCCGGCTGCCACCATTTTTGACCTGGACATCGACTGTCTGTCCAGGATCATGGCTCTGGAAGCGGAACTGTCCAGAAAAAACGCCCTGTACAGACCGGCATCCGGCCGGGAAAATGCGTTTCTGATCAATGCCGTAACCCAGGATACCCGGGAGGCAGCAGCCTCCATGGAAGAGCTTAAAGAACTTTGTAAAACCAGCAGAATCACGGTGATCGGCACCGCTGTCCAGCGCAGAAAACTCATTGATCCCAAATTTGTCGTGGGAAAAGGCAACCTGTCTTCCCTGGTGATCACAGCTATCCAGAACCATGCCACCATGCTGGTATTTGACCGGGAACTGTCCCCTTCCCAGATCCGGTCCATCACCGATTTTGTGGAGATGAAGGTCATAGACAGAACCCAGCTGATTCTGGATATTTTTGCCAAACAGGCCAAATCCAGAGAGGGTAAATTTCAGGTGGAGCTGGCCCAGCTGGAATACCTGCTGCCCAGGCTCATCACCAAAAACACGGCCATGTCCAGGCTCACCGGCGGCATCGGCGGCAGAGGCCCTGGTGAAACCAAGCTGGAAATCAACCGCAGGCGGGTCAGGGACAGGATCACCCGGCTGAAAAAAGAAATTGTAAAAATACGCAAACAGCGCCACCAGCAAAAAGCAAAAAGAAGGCAAAAAAATCTGCCGGTCATCTCCATTGTGGGATACACCAATGCCGGCAAATCCACCCTTCTCAACACCCTGACCCAGAGCGATATAATTGCGGCCAACCGGTTGTTTGCCACGCTGGACCCCTCCTCCAGGCGCCTGCGGTTTCCCAGGGATACCGAGGTGATCATCACAGACACGGTGGGATTTATTCAAAATCTTCCCAAAGAGCTGCTGGAAGCATTCCATGCCACCCTGGAAGAACTGGCTGAGGCAGACATCATTTTGCATGTCATCGACATCAGCAATCCCCGGTATATGCAGCAAAAAAAGTCGGTGGAAAAAATTTTAAAACAGCTGGACCTGGATAAAATTCCTGTATTGTATGTGTTCAACAAACTGGACCTGGTGAATCTGTCAGACTTTGATGACAAATGGCTTTTGAACCAGGGAGTCTGTGTGAGTGCATGCAGAAAACAGACACTGACGGTTCTGGTGGACAAACTGGAGTCCATGGTGACACTGCAACATTCCAGTTAGGTGTTGACCAATTTTTTTTTTACTTAAACTTAAATTACATTTACAAAAATCTTAAGAGGAATAAAAAAAAGCATATGCAGACAAAACAGCTGGACCAGATGATTAGCGATGATTATGAAAAACAGGACTCTATGGACATCCCTGAGTGTTTTGGTGAATTCAGCAAAAATAACAGACTGTGTATCAGCTATTGTGCCATTTCAATCAGGTGCTGCATTATGCAAAGCAAACATCCGAAAATCGGCATACTTGAAAAACTGCTCATCCACAATCAGTATGCACCAAAACCCCATTAACAGAAACTTCAAAAAACATTTTTTTTAAGAATCAGGAAAAATCTTGCCTGGATTTAAGATCCGGAACGGATCAAATACCGCTTTGATCTTTTTCATGATATCCTGCTCCACCCGGCCGATTTCCCATGAAAGATAGGCCATTTTGGTCAGACCCACCCCATGTTCGCCCGTGATGGTGCCCCCCAGTTCCAGGGTGGCGGCAAAAAGCCTGTCCACAGCTTTTTTGGCCTGTTTCGCCTGGGAAGCATCTGTCTTATCATACATGATATTGCAATGAATATTGCCGTCCCCGGCATGGCCGAAGCTGACAATGGTCAGGCCTGATTCCGCTTGAATGCTCTTGATGCATGCCACCATGTCCGGGATTTTTGATATGGGTACCACAATATCTTCATTGATTTTCTGGTTGGCAATTTTATAGAGAACCGGAGACAACGCTTTTCTGGCTTCCCATAACGCAGCTGCCTGACCCGGATCTTTTGCCACGCGGATATCAAGGGCAAAAGATTGGGTGCAGAACTGTCTGATCTGCTCTGTCTGGGCCTTTACCGTGATTTCATCCCCGTCCAGCTCCAGAATCAACATCGCTTTTGCCTGTTTTGGCAGCGCAAATTGCAGCCGGTCTTTTACCAGAAAAAGAGAGGCTTCATCCAGGTACTCCACACACCTGGGAATCACAGCCTGGCGCATGATACCCGATACTGTTCTGGCCGCTTTTTCCATATCATCAAAACAAACAGCCAGGGTGGCCACACACGCCGGCCTGGGCAGCAGTCTGAGGGTTATTCCGGTCACCACGGCCAGGGTCCCTTCTGATCCCACAATAAGGCGGGTCAGATCATACCCTGCCACCCCCTTGGCCGTGGAAACTCCGGTGCTGATGACATCACCGCAGGGCAGCACCGCCCGCAGCCCGAGCACATAATCTCTGGTCACGCCATATTTGACCGCCCTTGGACCTCCGGCACATTCTCCCACATTGCCGCCGATGGTGCATACGTCTGAACTGGCAGGGTCCGGCGGATAAAACAGGCCAAGATCCTCCACTGCCTTGTGAAGATGGGACACGATCACCCCCGGCTCCACGGTGGCGGTAAAATTATCCAAATCAATATCCAGGATATGGTTCATGCGGCTAAAGGCCAGCACCACCCCGCCCTGAACCGGAACAGCTCCTCCGGTCATGCCTGAGCCGCTTCCCCTTGGAATGACAGGAATCCGTTTTTTCAGGGCCAGCCTCATTATTTCAGACACCTGGGTTTCTGATTTTGGAAACACCACTGCATCCGGCAGAAACGCATTGCCCGGTGCCGCATCATAGGAATAACATACCAGGTCCTCTTTTTTTCTGGTTACAAAACCTGATCCCACCAGGTTCTCAAGATGCCTGTAAACCTTGTCATCCATACCCATCTAATATTTGCCTGATTCAATTTTCTGGCAAAGATACTGGATCTGTTCAAACAGCACCCCTTTTTGCTTAAGTTCCTTTTCCACGGCATTTACAGAATAGATTGCCGTGGCATGATACCGCTTGAAACTGGATCCTATTTTTTTGATGGGCTGATCAGTATATTTTCTGGACAAAAAGATCGCCACCTGCCTGGGTTTGACAATACGTTTTTTCCTGGACGCTGATACCAGATCCTGTTCAGTTACGGCATATTCTTTACACACCAGTTTTTTTATACCTTCAATGGTAATGCGTTTCTGGTGCCTGCGAATATTGGCCAGCACACTTTTTGCCAGCTCAATATCAATATGGCGCCCCAGCAGCTGTCCTTTGGCTGCCACACCAAACAGGCCGCTTTCAAGCTGCCTGACATCATCACACAATTCCTGGGCAATGTATTCTGTCACCGGGGTGGGAATGATGCAGTTGAGATTTTTTGATTTTTTTCTGAGAATTTTCACCCGGGTTTTAAAATCCGGGGCCTGGATTTCAGTGACCAGGCCCATGGTCAGCCGGGATTTAAGCTGATCATCCAGCTTGGGAATATCATCGGGCAAATCACAGCCTGAAAAAATAATTTTCCGGTTGGCATTCAGCAGATAATCCAGGGTGATGGCCAGTTCCTTTTGAATGGCTTTTTTTCCGGATAAAAAATGGATATCCTCTAAAATGAGCACCTCACATTTTTTACGGTATTTTTCCTTGAACGTATCAATGGTATTATTTCTTAAGGCAAAAATCATTTCATTGGTAAAATCCTCTGCGGTCACATAATACACCCGCAGCGAAGTCTGGTTTGTGATGACATGGTGCCCCACAGCCTGGGAAAGATGGCTTTTGCCCAGACCGGTTTTGCCCAGAAGATAAAGTATGCCGGCACCGTTCATTTTACCCTGGGCCAGAGACAGGGAGGCAGAATAAGCAAAACTGGAATTATCCCCCACCACAAAATCATCAAACGTGTACCCTTTTTTAAGCATCCTGCCGCTGTTGAATCTTGCATCAAAACCGGGCAGACATGCCTGAACCTTTGCTTTTGGTTTTAAAAAATCTGCGGCAAAATCACCGGGGCGTTTTTTGTTTCTGGGTGACTCAGCTTTAAATTCTATGCGCACCTGCCGGCCCAGTTTATTAAACTCTTTTTCAAACAGAGCCAGATAATTTTCTTTTAACCGCCTGACAAAAAATTCATTCGGGGTAGACAAGCAGACACGGTCATCTTCAAATTCCAGAAGTTCAACCGGATCGATCCACATTCTATAGCTGTGGTCAGGGATCGATTTTTTGATTTGAGATTTAACCTGTGCCCAGAATCCGTCCATTGTTTTCAACAAGCAGGCCTTTTTCCTTCAAAGAAAATTGGAGTTATCATTAATTGTACCGAATTAACCGCTAATCACTGAACAGTGACCGATCAAAAAAAAGCATGTATTTTTCTATGCGAATATCGATTTCTGGTCAAACCGGATCACCTGTGTTAGGGAAAGATTAGGTTTTTGTCTGGCACAATATTTCAACCATTTGAAATTTAATGATTTATTTCGTGAAACAGAATTTTTCCCAAAAATTACAACTACTTCCTCAACCGGTTATTTTTTTTAGCAATTTTAGCAAATCATGGTTTTTCCATACAGGAACAAAAATTATTTTTCTCCGTTTTTTTCGTATTTACTCTGTTTTTTGCCAAATAAAACAAAATCATGATTTATTTTCATATTCTATTATATCAGTGGTTTCACAATTTTTATTGTGAAGGCATAATTTTTTAACCATATTTACAATCTTTGTCACCAATAGTATATTGCAGCTTTAACCTTTTAACTGCATATCAATGTTTTATGACATCCCCATCTGCACAAAAGCCGCACCCCCATAACCGGCCGATTATCGGCATCACCATGGGAGACCCGCTGGGCATCGGACCCGAAATTCTGGTAAAGGCACTGCATGGGAATAAACTCCATGACTTTTGCAGACCCCTTGTCATTGGAGATCCTTATATTATCCAACTTGCTTTTTCACAATTTTCCATCCCCCTGGTTCTGAATCAGATCACCCGTCCGGAACAGGGCCGGTATAAACCAGGCTGTCTGGACCTGATGCCAGTGTCAGCAATGGATGTGAAGATGCCTGATTTGACTGCCATGACCCCGGAAATAGGCCAGGCCATGGCAGATTATATCCATACAGGGGTGGACCTGGCCATGACCCGGAAAACAGATGCCCTGGTCACCTGCCCCATCACCAAAACCGGCCTGAAAATGGCCGGCTCCCCCTTTCACGGACACACCGAATTGATTGCCCACCAGACCCGCACCCTGAAATTTGCCATGATGCTGGCCGGAAAAACCCTCAAAGTGGTGCTGGTAACCATCCATATCCCCCTGGCACAGGTATCAAAAACCCTGACCCGGGACAAGATTGCAGACACCATCCTTCTGACGTACACCGCTTTAAAGACACGCTTTAACATCCCGCACCCCAGGCTGGCGGTGGCAGGTCTGAATCCCCATGCCGGCGAGGACACGCTTTTTGGAACAGAAGAGCAGAACATTATTGCACCGGCTGTACGGGCGGCCCGGCAGCAGGGCATGAATATAACAGGTCCGCTGCCGCCTGATACGGTGTTTAACCATGCATTGAACACCGGCTGTGATGCCGTGATATGCATGTACCATGACCAGGGCCTGATTCCCTTCAAGCTGATCCATTTTAAGGATGGTGTGAACATTACCTTGGGACTGCCCATTATCAGAACATCGGTTGACCATGGCACTGCCTATGATATTGCCTGGCAGGGAAAAGCTGAACCAGACAGCCTGATTGCCGCGGTAAAGCTGGCGGTTTTCCAGGCCCATAACCAGACAGACCCGGGCACCTGTAATGGATAAGATCATCATCCAGGGGGCCAGGGAACACAACCTGAAAAACATCGATGTACAGATTCCCAAAAACAGCCTCACAGTAATTACAGGCCTGTCCGGATCAGGCAAATCCACCCTTGCCTTTGATACCCTTTATGCGGAAGGACAAAGGCGTTATGTGGAATCGTTGTCCACTTACGCCAGACAGTTTTTAGGGCAGATGGACAAGCCGGATGTGGACAGTATAGACGGCCTGTCACCTGCCATTTCCATTGAACAGAAAACCGCCGGCCACAATCCCCGGTCAACAGTGGGAACCATCACGGAAATCTATGATTACCTGCGGCTGCTGTTTGCAAGGGTGGGAACCCCTTATTGCCATCAGTGCGGCAAACCCATTGCGTCCATGTCTGTTGACCAGATCAGTGACCGGATCATGGCCATGCCCGAAAATACCCGGATCATCCTGATGGCCCTGTTGATCCGGGACCAGAAAGGCTGTCATGAAGCGGTTTTCACCCGGATGAAAAAACAGGGGTTTGCCAGGATGCGGGTGGATGGCGTGATCTGTTCCACCCAGAATCATCCAGGTCTGGACAGGCACAAAAAGCACACCATAGAGGTGGTGGTGGACCGGCTGGTGGTCAAGCCGGGCATTGAAAACCGCCTGAGTGACTCTCTGGAACTTGCCCTGAGCCTGTCACAGGGACCTGTCATCGTCCTGAACCTGGATCAGAATCAGGATATTTTATTCAGTGAGACCGCCTCCTGTCTGAACTGCAATATCAGTTATCCGCCGTTCACCCCGGCAGGTTTTTCATTCAACTCCCCCCAGGGGGCCTGTTCCCATTGTGACGGCCTGGGAACCGTCACGGAATTTGATCCGGGCCTGATTGTGCCCGATGCCGGTATCTCCCTGCGCCAGGGGGCGGTTCTTCCCTGGCAGAACAGAGACTCGGTTCAGTTCATGGAATTTCTGGATGCATTGACCGCCCATTTTGCAGAAGATATCTATACCCCTTTTAAGCAGTTATCCCCCCGGTTCCGCAAAGTGCTGCTTTATGGATCCGGAAAGGAAACCATTCCATTTTATACGGAGCAGGCAGGGAAAAAAATTCTCTATAAAAAAAAATTTGAGGGCATTATTCCCTATTTAAAAAGGCGGTATCATGAGACAGACACAAGATCAGTCCGCCAGGATCTTGCCCGGTACATGAATTTTACAGCCTGTCCAAAATGCTGCGGCACCCGGCTCAATAAGGCTTCAGCCAATGTCCGGGTGGGGGGGCACACCATCTGGGAGATCACCGGGCTTTCAATTAAAAAGGCCCTGGCAACGATCTGTTCATTGACACTGACCGGCAAAGACAAAATCATCAGCGCCGGAATTTTCAAGGAGCTGACCCAGCGACTGGGTTTTCTGGAAAATGTGGGCCTTGACTACCTGACCCTTTCCCGGTCCGCTGCCACCCTGTCAGGCGGAGAAAGCCAGAGAATCAGACTGGCAACCCAGATCGGCTCCCGGCTCACCGGGGTCCTCTATGTGCTGGATGAACCCAGCATCGGCCTGCACCAGCGGGATAATGCCAGGCTCATCAAAACCCTCATGGATTTAAGGAACCTGGGCAATACCGTGGTGGTGGTGGAACATGATATGAAAACCATTTTGTCGTCTGACCATGTCATAGATATGGGTCCGGCCGCCGGGGTCAACGGGGGCCAGGTTCTTTTTTCCGGCCCGCCCGAAGGCCTGTTTGCCTGCCCGGACTCGCTGACCGGTCAATACCTTTGCGGCACAAAAAAAATTCCAATCCCCCCGGTCCGGAGAAAAGGCAATGGAAATACTGTGACCATTGCAAAGGTGTCGGCCAACAACCTCAAGCAGATAACGGTGTCTTTTCCCTTGGGCTGTTTTATCTGCGTGACCGGGGTCTCGGGCTCAGGCAAATCCACGCTGGTGCTGTCCACCCTTTACCCGGCCCTCTCCAACCGGATCAACCACACAACAAAAGCTGTGGGCACCCATGACCAAATTATCGGGATGGAACATCTGGACAAGGTGATTCACATTGACCAGTCCGCCATCGGGAAAACTCCTCGGTCCAACCCCGGAACCTACACAGGTGTCCTGCCCCCCATCAGGGAGTTGTTTGCCCAGACACCTGATGCCCGGGTCAGAGGATATAAACCCGGCCGGTTCAGTTTCAATGTCCGGGGGGGCCGGTGTGAAGCATGTGCAGGAGACGGGATCATTAAAATTGAAATGCATTTTCTGCCCGATGTCCATGTGGCCTGTGATGTGTGCAAAGGCAGGCAGTTTAACAAAGAAACCCTGGATATCCGGTACAAAGGCAAAAACATCGCCCAGGTACTGGATATGACCATCAACCAGGCTGTCCGGTTCTTTGACAACATATCTGTGATCCAGACCAAACTGGCCACACTGGTGGAGGTGGGACTGGGGTATATCACCTTAGGCCAGTCAGCCACAACCCTTTCCGGGGGAGAGGCCCAGCGTATCAAACTGGCCAGGGAGCTGTCAAAAAAAAGTACCGGAAAAACCATCTATATTCTGGATGAACCCACCACCGGCCTTCATGTTGATGATATCAACCGTCTGCTCTCTGTGCTGGACCGGCTGGTGGCAGCCGGCAACACCGTTGTGGTGATCGAGCATAACATGGATGTGATCAAATATGCCGACCATATCATTGACCTTGGCCCTGAGGGCGGAGACAAAGGGGGCAAAATTGTTGCCCAGGGCAGTCCCGAAGAGGTGGCACAGCACCAGACCTCCTATACCGGATATTACCTGAGCAAAACGCTTGATTCCTAATTATTCTCCAGGTTCTGGATGCACACATCCGTGTCACAGGGGCATGCCCCGTCCACTTCACAGGCATAGGCGATCCTGGATGCTTTTTCAAACAGCGCCTCTGTTATCAAGGGAAAAGATTTTTGGTCACGCAGGGCTGTCAATGCCTGTTTGTCCGGAATCGCATCAATCCCCTGATCTGTGACCCTGCCAGTGAGGCCGTTGATGATCTCTGCATCCTCCCCGTTGGTGGTCACAACAACCGGAATCTGATACGGGTGAATAATCCGGGACAGCGCCAGGTTGGGAAGTCGCCGCGTAACCAGTGACCCTGGCGCATACCGGATCATCATGCCGGTTTTCTCCCCGGCCCGCACAAGAAAATCGATACGCAAAGAGGCTTTTTTATCCCGGGCCTGGATGATCACCGGCCGTCGGGTCTCAATATCACTTTTGTCAAATTTGCAGACCTGAATCAGGTGCTGGGCGATCTTCTGGCGGAAGCGTTCATCATGGGTGTCGGGCCGGGTTTCTCCTGTGAGAAAATCGGTCAGTTCCCCCATGACAAGGTGGTGAGGATTTTTCTCCATTACCTTCTCCTTGAATTACAGGATGATACCATATCACGGATCCAAGACCAGATCAACAAACCGGGGAGCCTGCCCCTGTTTGAGTTCCACCAGACCCCGGTTGGAAAGTCGAAGTTCCCCTAAAACCACAAGACCCAGCAGACTCAAAGTCATTTCAAAAGATTTGTGGGGGCAGCCGATCATAGCCAGGGCCTCTTCAACTGCATAAATTTTTGATGCAGTCGTTTCCATGGATGCAAGTCCCATAATACCGCCCAGGGGCAAAGGCAGATGGGCCAGTACCCGGTTTTCCATTACCACAGCCAGGCCGCCGCCTGAATCAATAAGGGTGTTGGCAGCCAGGGCCATGGCTGCATCATCCATTCCCACCACCAGAAGATTATGGCAGTCGTGGGAAACGGTTGAAGCATAGGCAGATCCAGGTAGAAATTTTGTACCGGAGACAAACCCCATCCCCCGGGTTTTTTCTGCAGTGCCGTTGGGTGAATGGCGGAAAAACATCCCTGCTTTGGCCAGATCCTGTTTGGGATCTGCTTCCAGGTATCTGTCTGTGGCCTGATGGGTGACAATTTTAGACAGGGTGTGGACCTGGCCTGGAAAAAGTTGGATCACCCTGATCCTGACAGTTCTTCTGGAAGGCGCAGGAATCTGAAAATCTGTTGCATCCAGCGGATCCAGGTGCATGGTATCAAGTGCCCAGTTTGGATAATCAAACCTGGGGATGGATGTGAGAAGGCTGTTGTTTTCAGCCACCAGGGTCCCATCACAGAAAACCTGGGAAATGCAGAACTCCGCCAGGTTATCCACCACCAGGATGTCGGGTGCCCGGCCCGGGGTCAAAGACCCGATCCAGCAGCCGGCCTCCAGCATCTGTGCGGCATTGATGGTGACCATCTGCAGGGCGTGAACAGGATTTGTCCCCAGTTGGATCGCTTTTCTCAAAACCCGGACCAGATGGCCCTGGTTTACAATGGTGGCAGAAGTCACATCATCGGTGACCAGGGTATAAAACCGGGTGTCGCTGCCAGGATCATGGGTCACGGCCTCGATCAGGCGGGGCAGATCCAGCCAGGCACTGCCGTATCGCTGCTGCACATACATCCCCAGGCCGGCCCGGGCACGGGCCCCCTGGGCAGTGGTGGTTTCATGATCAGCTGTCATGCCCGATGCAATATAGGCATTGAGTCCGGCATTCAGGTCTTCTCCCGCATAATGGCCGGTAAGAACCTTATTGGCTTTCATGCCTTGGGCAATAATCTGGTGAACGGTTTCATCTCCAAAGATCACCCCGGGAAAATTCATCTGCTCACCCTGAAGAAACACCTTCCCGCTTTCATAGGCTCTGTGCACTTCCAAAGGGGTGATAACCGCACCGGCATCCTCCATACCAGGCAACGAGGGGACACATACCGGCATGGCAATGAGAACTTTCAAAGGCAGGCCCAAGGCACTGCGATAAAACAGATCCACGGCTCCCATACCAAGAACATTGGTCAACTCATGTATATCCGGACAGATGGTGGTGGTACCCTGGGCAAGAACGCCTGCTGCAAATGACGGCAGATCCACCATGGAACTTTCCACATGCATATGCGAATCGATCAAACCTGGACAAAGGTATCGTTTTGACACATCCAGCACCCGGGTATTTTCAGCTGTCTGGACATGGGAGGCATCACCCACAAGGGCAATATACCCTTTATATACAGCGATGTCTGTATTGTCCCGGATCCTGGCGGTGCACACATCCACCAGACGGCCGTTTTTGATAATCAGGTCTGCCGGTTTTTTTCCCATGGCAACGGCAGCCAGATCACTTGTGATCAGATGGCGGGGAACACGGTCATAAGATGATATCATCGATCTCTCCAAAAAACAGATATAATAGCAGTATCATACATGGCATGTTTTTGGATAAGAATATCGCATAATAAATATTCCATAAAGGAAAAACAAAAAAAGCCCTGACTGTTTATGATAAACAATCAGGGCTTTTGATAAATAATCCGGCGGTGTCCTACTCTCCCACACAGTCTCCCATGCAGTACCATCGGCGCTAAAGAGCTTAACTTCCGTGTTCGAGATGGGT
>JAIPDY010000039.1 GCA_021737445.1 Desulfotignum sp. | reverse complement strand
AGAAGCTATGCATCCATTGCCGGAGAAAATCCGGAAACAAAAAACATCCGGGTCAGGTATGCCACCTCAGATGACGGGGTAAAAGAAGAAGAGTTTGACATGGTGGTGCTGTCTGTGGGGCTGAACCCGCCCAAAGCCTATAAGGAGATTGCAGAAAAATTCAATATTGACATCAATGCCCACGGATTCTGCGATATTGATTCATCCAATCCGGTGCAGACCAGCCGGCCCGGTATCTTTGTCTCCGGTGCCTTCCAGGGGCCCACAGATATTCCTGAAGCGGTTTTTACGGCCAGTGGTGCCGGATCCAGAACCGGGGAGATGCTCAATTTCCGCCGGGGAAAACTCTCCCGGGAGCGGGTGTATCCGGAAGAACGGGATGTGTCTGCAGAAGCACCCAGAATCGGGGTGTTTGTGTGTCACTGCGGGGCCAATATTTCCAGTGTGGTAAATGTGCCTTCCACTGTGGCATACGCAAAAACCCTGCCCCATGTGATATATGCAACTGAACAGATTTTTTCCTGTGCCACCAATTCGGCAAAAGAGATCACAGACCTGGCAGTGGAAAAGGGGTTGAACCGGGTGGTGATTGCCGCCTGTTCCCCAAGAACCCTGGAGCCGCTGTTCAGGGATACCCTCAGGGAAGCCGGCTTGAACCAGTATTACCTGGATATGGCCAATATCAGGGAGCACTGCTCCTGGGTCCATGCCCGGCAGAAAGATGAAGCCACCCAAAAGGCCAAGGACATCATGCGCATGTCAGTGGCACGGGCAGCCCACCTGGAACCCTTAAAGGAGTTCGACCTGCCCGTGAACAAGACCGCCCTGGTTGTCGGGGGCGGTATTGCCGGCATGACCTGTGCCCTGTCCATAGCCGCCCAGGGACATGAGGTGGAACTGGTGGAAAAAAGCAAAGACTTAGGGGGCATGGTCAGACGGATCCATTCCACCCTGGAGGGCCTGGATGTGCAGGCCTATCTGGATGACCTGATTGCCAGGGTATACAAAAATCCCCGCATTCATGTGTCCCATGAGGCAAAAATTACGGATGTGGCAGGGTATCTGGGCAATTTCACCACCACGGTGGAAACCGAAGGCCGCACCAAAACCATCAAGCACGGGGCCTCGGTTCTGGCCATCGGTGCGGATATGTATAAACCCGCCGAATACCTGTACGGGGAAAACGATGCCGTGTTCACCCACCTGGAGATCGGCGAACAGATCGCCAAAGGCAATGAGGCTGTTGTCAATGCCCAAAGCCTGGTGATGATCCAGTGTGTGGGGTCCCGCAATGAAGAGTTCAACTACTGCTCCCGGGTGTGCTGCGGCCATGCCGTGAAAAATGCGTTAAAGCTCAAAGAGAAGAATCCTGATATGCGCATCTATATCCTGTTCCGTGATATGCGCACCTATGGGTTTAAAGAGGATGCCTACAGAAAGGCCTCGGAACTCGGTGTACAGTTCATCCGGTATACCCCGGAAGACCCGCCTGAGGTGGAAGCGGTATCAGAGGGCGGATCTGATATGATCCGGGTCACGGTGACCGATCCCATCTTAGGCCAGCGCCTGGAACTGGATGCCGATATCCTGTCCCTGGCAGCAGCGGTAAGGCCCCCTGCATCCATCCACAAGATTGCCGGTCTGTTCAAGGTGACCCTGAGCCCGGATGATTTCTTCAAAGAAGCCCATGTAAAGCTCAAACCGGTGGAGTTTGCCGCAGACGGTGTGTTCCTTTGCGGCACGGCCCACTATCCCAAGCATATTCCGGAATCCATCAACCAGGCTTACGGGGCAGCAGGCAGGGTGGTCACCCTGCTGTCCCATGACACGGTGGTGGCATCGGGTTCCGTGGCAAAGGTGGATGAGTATGCATGTGTGTCCTGCGGTGCCTGTATTACCGCCTGCACCTATGATGCCATCGAGTTTCATGATACAAAGAAAGGCAAAAAAGCCATTGTCAACCCGATTCTGTGCAAGGGAGACGGGCTGTGCAATGCCAAATGCCCCACCAACGCCATTGTGCTCAAGCATTTTACCAATGACGCGCTGTGCGGGCAGATTGATGCGGCAGTAACTGCTGAAGATATTATGGAACAGATGGATGCTGTACTGGAAGAAGCATAAAAACAAGAATCCCTTTTACAGTACTTTCCTGGGTTACTGTTAAGGTTGGTGCCGGGCATGGACCCGGCAGAGGCGCAGAAGCCTTTACAAAAAAGGAGATGCAGATATATGAGTGCTGGTCAAGAATTTACGCCGAAACTGCTGGGATTTGTCTGCCACTGGTGAGCATACGGTGCTGCTGACCTGGCTGGAGTTTCCAGACTGCAATATGCAAATGAGATGCGGCTGATCCGGGTGATGTGCTCGGGCAGGGTGGATTTGGAATTTATCCTCAGGGCCTTTGCCAACGGAGAGGACGGGGTGTTCATCGGCGGGTGCAAACTGGATGAATGCAATTATGTCACCCACGGCAATTATGATGCCCTGGCCAACACCTATATGGCCAAAAGAATACTGGCCCATATCGGGCTCAACCCGGACCGGCTGAGAATCGAATTCATGTCCGGTGCGGACGGCAACCTGCTGGCCCGGTATACGGATGAGTTTGCAAAACAGATAAAAGAGATGGGACCCTTGGGAATTGAACAAGGCATGGACAGAGAAAAGGTGCGGTTCAAACTGGCTGCCGCCAGGAATCTGGTGCCGTTCATGCGCCTGGCGGAACGTGAAAAACTGCGGGTGCCGGTGAAATCAAAACAGGCCTATAACGGTTTTTTTGACAACCCGGACACGGACCGGTTGTTTGACAGTTTGTTTTCAGACAAGCTGGCTGTCAGCCAGATTCTTTTGCTGCTGGCGGAAAAACCGTTGTCCACCAGTGAGATATCCCGTCAGCTGGGCCTGAATCCGTCAGATGTGTCCCGCCACATGATCACCTCCTCCCGGCACGGCATGGTCATGTATGATACAGCCAGCAACTGCTATTCACTGGCAGGGGCATAAATTACAATTTGCAGGAAAGCATCCTATGGACATTGAAAAAGTAGATCAGATCATTGACAAGCATAACGGGGAGCCCAGCAATCTGCTCCAGATCATGCTGGATATCCAAAAAGAAAACAACTGGCTTTCCAAACAGGCCCTGGCACGGGTCAGTGAGAAGCTGTCTGTGCCGTTGACCCGGATACAGCACATCGCCACCTTTTACAAGGCGTTCAGCCTGGTGCCGAAAGGGCGCCACAAGGTCCATATCTGCGTGGGGACCGCCTGCCATGTCCGGGGTGCCACACGGATTCTGGATACGGTGGAAGATGCCACCGGCATCAAGCCGGGGGAAACAGATCTGGATTTAAAATTCAGCCTGGAGACGGTGAACTGCCTGGGCTGCTGTGCCCTCGGCCCTGTCATGGAAGTGGACGGCAAGGTCCATGGAAAAATGTCACCGGTGAAAACAGCACAAGCCTTAAAAACATATGAGTAGGGGAAAATTATGGCGCGGTTAGAAACGCCTGAAGCTTTGGAAAGCTTCAGACAGGAAATATTATCCAGAAGAGATCCTGACAATCCCTGTGTATCCATCTGTGCCGGAGCCGGGTGTGTGGCATCTGGAGCCGATGAGGTCATTGCTGCATTTCAAAAAGAGATCACAGACCAGGATCTGTCAGCACGTGTCTCCACCAAAGGCACCGGGTGCCCGGGATTCTGTGAGCAGGGGCCCATTGTGGTGATCTATCCCGAAGAGATCTGCTATCTCCAGGTTGCGGCAAAGGATGTGCCTGAAATTGTCGAACAGACCATCAAAAACAAACAGGTGGTGGAACGGCTGTGCTACCAGGACCCGGCCACCGGGGAGCGGGCGGTCAAAGAGTCGGATATCTCCTTTTACAAAGCCCAGCAGCGCACGGTTTTGTGCAACAATATCAAGATAGATTCCAAAAGCATTGATGACTACATTGCCCTGGGCGGGTATGCCGCCCTTGCCAAAGCGTTAGGGCAGATGACCGACCTGGAAGTGCTGGAAGAGGTGAAAAAATCCAATATCCGGGGCCGGGGCGGGGCGGGATTTCCCGCCGGCAGAAAATGGGAAGGCTCCAGAAATGCGGATGACCCGGTCAAATATGTGATCGTGAATGCAGATGAGGGGGACCCCGGCGCTTTCATGGACCGGGCCCTTTTGGAAGGCAACCCCCATTCCATTCTGGAGGGCCTGATTCTGGGCGGGTATGCCGTCAAAGCCCATGAAGGGTATTTTTATGTGCGCCAGGAGTATCCCCTGGCCGTGGAAAACATTAACCTGGCCATCAAACAGGCCCGGGCTTACGGCCTTTTGGGAGAAAATATTCTGGGATCCGGCTTTGACTTCACGGTGATTGTCCACCAGGGGGCAGGGGCGTTTGTGTGCGGAGAGTCCACGGCCCTTATGACCTCCCTGGAGGGCAAGGCAGGGGAACCCAGACCCAAGTATGTGAGATCCAATGTCAAGGGATTGTGGGAAAAACCCTCGGTGCTCAACAATGTGGAGACCTGGGCCAATATCCCCTTGATCATCAACAACGGATCAGACTGGTTCACCTCTGTGGGCACGGACAGCTCCAAAGGCACCAAGATCTTTTCTCTGGTGGGAAAGATCACCAATACCGGACTGGTGGAAGTGCCCATGGGCATGACCCTCAAGGAGATCATCTATGATATCGGCGGCGGTATTCCCAATAACAAGAAATTCAAGGCGGTCCAGACCGGCGGACCCTCCGGAGGATGTATTCCGGAACACCTGCTGGATCTGCAGGTGGGATTTGACGAGCTGACCAAGGCCGGCTCCATGATGGGGTCCGGCGGCATGATTGTCATGGATGAGGATACCTGTATGGTGGATGTGGCAAGGTATTTCATAGAATTTCTCACAGATGAATCCTGCGGAAAATGTGTGCCCTGCAGAGAAGGCCTGCGCCAGATGCACCGCATCCTGACCAACATCACACAGGGAAAAGGGAAAAAAGGAGATATCGAACTGCTGGAGGAGTTGTCTGAAACCGCGGTGGAAGCGTCCTTGTGCGCCCTGGGCAAAAGCGCACCCAACCCGTTTTTAAGCACGCTCAAATATTTCAGGGATGAATATGAAGCCCACATCAACGACCAGCGCTGCCCGGCCCTGTCCTGCAAGGAACTGATTTCATTTTACATCGATCCGGACAAGTGCACAGGCTGCGGCACCTGCCGCAAGCAGTGCCCGGCAGATGCCATAGACGGGGACAAAAAACTGATCCACATCATTGACCAGGACAAATGTACCCGGTGCGGCACCTGTTTTGAGGTGTGCCCGCCCAAATTTTCTTCCGTGATCAAACTGTCGGGCGAACCGGTGCCGGACCCTGTGGCCCCGGAAGAGCGAACCATTCGAAAAAAGACAAAAGAGAAAGGTTAGGTCATCATGGGTGATATAAAATTTGAGATCGATGGGAAAACCGTGACAGCGGATCCGGGCATGACTGTTCTGGAAGCCGCTCAGAAAGAAGGAATTTATATTCCCACCCTGTGTCACCATGAAAAGCTTGAACCGTTCGGCGGATGCCGGCTGTGCATAGTGGAGGTGGAAGACCGGGGCTGGACAAAGTATGTGGTCTCCTGCGTGTTTCCGGCGGCAAAGGATATCATTGTCAGAACCCGGTCTGAGAAAGTGGACCGGCTGCGCAAAACCATCATCGAGCTGCTCATGGCCCATGCACCGGATGCACCGGACCTTGTGACACTGGCAAAGGAATACAATGCTGATCCCAACCGGTATGAACGATCCGCATCTTTCTGCATCCACTGCGGCCTGTGTGTGCGGTACTGCGCAGAAGTGGCCGGCAAAAACGCCATAGGGTTCGTGGACCGGGGAATCAACAAGGAGATCAGCTTTGTGCCTGATATTGCGGCACAAGTATGTAATGACTGCAAGGAATGTTTTCCCTTGTGCCCCACTTCCTATCTCCAGGCAGCCTTTGTCTACACCCAGGCCCTGTCATTTCCGGATGCCGCAAAAACGGAACAGTCAGCCGGAAAATAGCCGGCTTTCAATAAGGATATAACCCGGGTGGAAAATAAAAAAAATACCCAGCACTTCACGGTATTCAAATGCCGGTCAAATACCTGCGAACCGGTTCCCATGGAATTGATAGGGGAAGAGCCGTTTTTGATCCGCATTGAAGACAAGTCCTATTCCGTTGTCATGCGGACCCCGGGGAATGAAATCCGGCATGCTGCCGGATTCTGCCTGGGCGAAGGTCTGGTGAACACACCCGATGATATAAAAACCACGGGATATGACGCTGATCTGGACCCCAATGTCATTGATGTCTGGCTCACACCGGAACGGCGGGACAAAGTGGGCCATCTTCTCAAACGAAAAGGCTTTGTCAGCCAGACCAGCTGCGGTATCTGCGGCAAGGAGATGCTCAGAGACATTCAGTCGGCGGTGCAGCCGGCTCCGGACGGGTTCACCTTTTCCTTGCACCAGGCTTTTGGCTGTATTGCGGCATTGTCAAAAAATCAGAAATTTTACCAGCGCACCCGGGGCTCCCATGCAGCGTTGCTGTTTGGGAAAACAGGTGATATACTGGCCTTTGCAGAAGATGTGGGCCGGCACAACGCCCTGGACAAAGCCATTGGAAAGGCTTTTTTGGAGCACGCCCTGGACCGGGCCCGGATTCTGGTGCTGTCCTCGCGGATCAGCTATGAACTGGTGCAGAAAGCGGCCAGGGCACGTATCCCGGTGATGATCTCCAATTCCCGGCCCACGGCCCTGGCTGCCCGGATGGGGGCCTCACTGAACATGACCCTGGCCTTTCCCACAGGAGATGACCAGCTCATGGTGGTGTGCGGGGAAAACCGGATTATCCGGGATAATAACAACATGCGGGTGATATCCTGACAAACAGGCGCAATCCCGGATATGAGACAAATATAAGGAGGAACCATTGAAAATTCTGACAACCGTAAAAAAAGTCGTTGATGTGGAATTGAATATCCACGTGGAAAACGGCGCCATTGTGGAAAAAGGGCTGCAGTATGTGATCAATGCCTGGGATGAAAATGCAGTGGAAGCTGCTGTCCAGCTCAAGGAGGCCCACAAGGCGGAAACCACCCTGGTATCTTTGGGCAGCACAGACAACACAGATATCATCCGCAAATGCTATGCCATGGGGATCGACAATGCCATTCACATCGATGATCCCGCCCTTGCAAAAGCCGATTCCCCCACCTTTGCAAAGGTCTTGCAAAAAGTGTATGAGGCCGGGGATTATGATCTGGTGATCGCCGGCAAACAGGCCCAGGACACGGACGCCGGCCAGGCCGGCATCATGCTGGGTGAATTTCTGGGCATCCCCTGTGTCAGCAATGTGATCGAGATAAAAGTCACGGATGACACCCACATCCAGGTATCCCGGCTGGGGGATGCAGGCACGGAAATCGTCGATGTGACCCTGCCGGCCGTGGTAACGGTGAGTGACAGCATCAATGAACCCCGGCTGCCGGCCATGCGGGGTATCATGATGGCTAAGAAAAAGAAGATCACGGTCATGGACCTGGCCGGCCTTGGCACCTCTTTTGAAGAGATCGGAGGCACCGCACCCGCATCCGAGATTGTGGAATTTCTGCCCACACAAAAACGCAAGGGCGGACAGAAATTTGAAGGTGATCCCGCCGAAATCACCGCAAAGGTGGTGCAGCTGCTGGTAAATGAGGCAAAGGTTTTATAACCGGACGTGCTGACCATATGTGACCATATGGCTGCCGTTTACAGCATGCACAAAAAATGCAGATTTCAATCATCATACCCATATCAAACTTGTAAGGATAGTGATTATGACAAACATACTTGTAGTTGCGGATATCAAGCAGGGCGTGCTTAAGGGAAGCACTGCCGAACTGTTGTCAAAGGCCCGGGCCCTGGGTGCTGCCACCGCTGCTGTGGCCGTGGGCAGCAATGTGGCAGATCTGGCCCCCCAGCTGGCTGCGGCAGGATCAGATACCCAGTATATTGCCGATGACCCGTCTCTGGAGATTTTTTCCGCAGCCCCTTTTGCTGCGGCGGTGGTGGAAGCGGCCAAAGCGTTTTCTGCAGACATGGTCTGGTTCGGGTTCTCCGAAACCGGCAAGGCAGCAGCCCCCAGGGTGGCGGCGCAGCTTACGGCAGCCTGTGCCACGGAAATCATTGATGTGACCATTGACGGGGATGCTGTGCATATCGTGCGGCCGGCCATTGCCAACAAGGTGCTCCAGAAGGTGAAAATCAACGTGCCAAAACTGGTGGCGGTCGTGCGGGCCGGGGCATTTGAGGCGGATCCGGAAGCGACCGGTACTGAAAATGTGGTCACCCTGGATCCCCCTGAAAAAGACATGGCAGCCGTGGTCAAAGAGCTGATCTCCGATGCCTCCGGCGAGATCGATCTGGCAGATGCGGATATTGTGGTGTCTGTGGGACGGGGTGCCAAAGACCAGGCTGGTGTGGACCTGGTAAAAGATCTGGCAGATGACCTGGCCGCCGGATTCGGTTCCTCCCGGGCCATGGTGGATGCCGGGTTGATGGCCCACAACAAGCAGGTGGGCCAGACAGGAAAGATCGTTGCACCGTCTTTGTATGTGGCTGTGGGCATTTCCGGCGCCATCCAGCATCTGGCAGGTATGAACGGCGCCAAGGTGATTCTGGCGGTGAACAAGGATCCGGAAGCACCGATTTTCAATGTGGCGGATTTTGGGATTGTCGGGGACCTGTTTGATGTGGTACCATTGCTCAAGGAAGAAATTAAAAAAATACGGGCCTGAGCGCCCCAACCCCAAAATTTGTGCATGAGGTAGAGATGAGTCCCCTGTTTATGACACTTGTACTTGCGGTGGGTCTGGCTATTTTCGGCCGGACCATGTATCAGAGAATTCTGTTGTTGATGGCCCTGGAGCCTGCTGACCGGTTCAACCATATCAAAGACCGGCTGAAAAACTTGGTGGTCATTGCATTGGGCCAGAAACGCCTGGTGGGGAGAAAAAAAGAGCGCGCATCCGGGATCATGCATGCCCTGATATTCTGGGGGTTCTGCGTGCTGCTTATCAGGTCCATCACCCTTTACGGCGAAGGCTATGTCCATGGATTCCAGCTGCCGCTGCTGGGGGAATCCTCCATCCTGGGATATCTGTATATCGCCTTGAAGGACATCATGGAGGGCGTGGTCCTGCTCATGGTGATCTATGCCTTTTACCGGCGCATGGTGGTCAAACCGCCCCGGCTCCACAACACCTGGGAAGCCTATCTGGTACTGGGTCTCATCGGCATATTGATGGTATCTGACCTGCTGTATGACGGGTCCCGGTTCATGCTCATCACCGCCCACGGCAATCCAGGGGACCTGCATTTTTTCAATAACCCGACATTCGGCCAGGAATTTCTCTGGACACCGGTAACGATTGCGGCCGGGAATGTGATATCCGGGTTTTCCCCTGTGGGGCTGGAACGGGTCATGGTGCTGATGTTCTGGGTCCATATCATCACCCAGCTCACCTTTTTGAACCTTCTGCCCCTGGGCAAGCATTTTCATGTCATCACCTCCCTGCCCAATGTATTCCTTAAACACCTGGGTTATCCCCATGAAAAGATTAAACTGCTGGATCTGGAGGATGAATCAGTATGGGAGGATGAGACTTTGGGTGTCAACCACCTGTACCAGCTCAACTGGAAACAGGGGCTGGATCTGTATACCTGCACAGAATGCGGCAGGTGCAAAGAGGTGTGCCCCACCTATGTCACGGACAAGCCCCTGAACCTGCATGATTTCAATGATACCCTCAAGGCGGAGCTTTATGCCAATGCCGACAACCTGATCCTCCGGGCCAAACTGGCAAAAACTTTGACCGGAGATGATGAGGCGGACGCTAAAATCAAGGAAAAGATGGCGGTGTTCAAACCTGAAAAAGCTTTGGTGGGAGAGGTGATTGCTCTGGATACCCTGTGGGCCTGCACCACCTGCCGGGCCTGTGAACAGGTGTGCCCGGTTACCATCGAGCATGTGCCCCGGATCATTGCCATGCGCCAGGGCCAGACCCTGATGCAGGGACAATATCCCGAGGAACTCAACACCGCCTTCAAGGGCCTGGAACGGAACGGTAATCCCTGGGGCATCGGGTATGACAAGCGGGCTGACTGGGCCGAGGGCCTGGATGTCAAGCTCATGGCCGATGACCCGAACGTGGAATACCTGCTCTGGGTGGGATGTGCCGGGTCATTTGATGACAGAACCCAGAAGGTGTCCAAGGCCCTGGTGAAAATTCTCAAGGCCGCCGGGGTGGATTTTGCCATCCTGGGTACCGAGGAAAAATGTACCGGTGATTTTGCCCGCAGGGCCGGCAACGAGATGATGTACCAGATGATGGCCACCGAAAACATCGAGGTGCTCAACGGGTACAAGGTGAAAAAGATCATTGCCGCCTGCCCTCACTGCCTGAACACCCTGAAGCATGACTATCCCCAGATGGGGGGACACTACGAGGTGATCCACCACACCGATTTCATCAACCAGCTGATTGCGGAGGGTAAAATCAGGGTGAAAAAATCTTTGGCAGGTGTACTCACCTACCATGATCCCTGCTACCTGGGCCGGTACAATGAGATCTATGATGCCCCCAGATCCATTCTGGGGGGCCTGTCCAACCAGGGCCTGTCCGAGCTGCCCCGCCACGGTACGGAAAGTTTTTGCTGCGGCGCCGGCGGGGGCCGTATGTGGATGGAGGAAACCATCGGGTCCCGCATCAATGTGGAGCGCTCAAAAGAGATCGTGGCTGAAAATGCGGAAACCGTGGCTGTGGGCTGCCCCTTCTGCCTGACCATGATCGAGGACGGCATGAAGGAACTGGACAAGGATGAACAGGTAAAAACCAGGGACATTGCCGAACTGGTGGCAGAACATCTCGCTTAGAAAGACCGGCACAGAGGGAGGATACCATGCAGTATCACATGCCGTCACGGCTGTATTTCGGACCAGGACAGATTCAGACGCTTTCAACGGTTATTGCGGCGAAAAATCCGGTCCTGGTGACGGACAAGGGCGTGGTACGGGCCGGTCTTGCTGCGCCGGTGCTGGACCAGCTGGGAAAGATCCCGGTATATGACAGCATCGAAGCAAACCCCAAATCCGATACCATCAACAAGATCGCTGGAGTACTGCGGCGGCAAAAGCCGGATCTTGTGGTCGGTTTAGGGGGCGGCAGTCCGCTGGATGCGGGAAAAGCCCTGGCCCTGCTGGCCACCAATCCGGGAAATATCCAGAATTATGAAGGCAAAGCAAAATATGCAGTGGACCCCCTGCCGTTTGTGGCCATTCCCACCACCTGCGGTACCGGATCAGAGGTCACCTGGGTGTCGGTGATAACCGATGTGGACCGCAGATTCAAGATGAGCATCAAGGGGCCGAAGCTGTATCCGGCTGTATCCATTGTGGATCCGGATCTTATCGCAACGCTGCCTGCACCCATGGTTGCGGCCACCGGTCTGGATGCGTTGACCCATGCTGTGGAAGCCTATCTGGCAAAGCCGGCCACCCTGATCACCGATACCCATGCAGTAAAGGCGGTGGGGCTGATCCTGGGATCCATTGAAAAGGCCTTCGCCGATATCCAGGGCAATGCCCGGCACAGAGAAGATCTCATGTACGGCTCCATGGTGGCCGGCCTGGCATTCGGCAATGCCGATGTCACAGGGGTGCACTGCATCTCCGAATCCATCGGTGCCCTGTATGACATCCCCCACGGGGTGGCCAATGCCATGTTCCTGCCCCATGTCCTGGATTACAACCTGCCGGCCTGCACCCGGAAAATGGCAGCCCTGGCCCGGACCACCGGCATTGATGCTGTATCCGATGACCAGGCGGCAAAAATGTTCATCCAGAAAATCAAAGACCTGTCCAAGGCCCTTCAGATTCCAACGTTCAGAGACCTGGATATCGGATCTGACCAGTTCTCCCTGATTGCCGACATGTCCTGTAAAAACAACTCCAATGCATCCAATCCCAGGGACTTAGGGCAGGCCGATTACCGGAACATCCTTGAAGCGGCCCTGGGGGCGTAACCTTTCCGGGAACATACAGCAAAGGAATGGGTATGGATTTTAATCCCTGCATGAAACATCAGCTCATCCGCAAGACCGTGCAGGAATTTGCGGAAAATGAGATCCGGCACAGGGCAGCGGAGATGGACAAAGGACCGGGGTTTCCCGAAGATCTCATAAAAAAGATGAAACCGCTGCACTATTTTGGCCTTCAGACACCAACCCATCTGGGCGGGGCCGGTCTGGACACCATCAGCTACGCCATTGTGGTGGAGGAGATCTCCCGGGTATCTGCAGCCTTGGGCCTGTGCATCACCGTGCACAACAGTGTGGGGATCTATCCCATTCTCAGGTTCGGCACCAGGGAGCAGCAGCAGCAGTTTGTCCCGCCCATGGCGGCCGGTGACAGTATCGGCGCTTTTTGCCTCACCGAAGCCAATGCCGGCTCCGATGCCGGCGGGGTGGAGACCGTGGCCCGGAAGACAGACCACGGATTTATCCTCAACGGCACCAAGATTTTTGTGACCAACGGCGGCATCTGCAGCACCATTCTGGTCTTTGCCGTATCTGAAACCGATCCTGCCCAATCCTCTGTATTTATCGTGGAAAACCACACCCCTGGTTTTTCCGTGGGGGAGATTGAGGATCTGTGCGGCATGCGGGCCAACCCGGTGGCATCTCTGTTTTTTGAAGACTGTGCCATTCCGGCAGACCACTGCCTGGGAACCATTGGCCAGGGATTGAAAATCGGGCTGTCCGCCCTTGATACCGGACGTATCGGTATTGCTGCCCAGGCTTTGGGCATTGCCCGGGCCGCGTTTGATGAATCGGTATCCTATGCCAAAGCCCGTCAGCAGTTCAAACAGCCCATCTCCCGGTTCCAGACCATCCAGAACTATCTGGCTGACATGGCGGTCCAAATCGATGCATCACAGCTTCTGCTCTACCGGGCCGCAGCCCGCAAAGACAGCGGCAGGCCCTTTTCTGCCGAAGCTGCCATGGCCAAGCTCCACTGCAGCACCACGGCAGGGATGGTGACGAACTTGGCGGTGCAGATCCACGGGGGGTACGGCTACAGCAGAGAGTACGACGTGGAGCGGTATTTCAGGGATGCCAAGGTCACTGAAATCTATGAAGGCACCAGTGAAATCCAGCGCATGGTCATTGCCAGGGATATTCTGACCCGGCCCACCTGATAACAAATAAAGGCATTTTGTATGTTACATATCATTGTGTGCATCAAACAGGTTCCCATGGTATCGGAACTGCCCTGGGATGCGAAAACCGGGACCCTGAAACGGGAAACCGCCCAGGGCATGATGGATCCTTCTGCCCGGCGCGCCCTGGAGGCAGCATTGCAGATAAAGGCGGGTATGGGAAAAAACCAGGCCAGTATCACCGCGGTTTCCATGGGACCGCCCATGGCCGAAGAAATTTTGTATGAGGCAAAAGCCCTGGGAGCAGACCAGGGGGTCTTGCTCACAGACCCGCGCATGGCAGGGGCCGATACCTGCATGACCGCCTTTATCCTGGGAAAATTTATCACAGATCACTGTCCGGATGCCGGCCTGATCCTGTGCGGCGCCATGTCCAGTGACAGTGAGACCGCCCAGGTGGGACCCCAGCTGGCGGAAGAACTGGACATCCCGGCTATCGGATATGCCCGCCGCCTGGAACTGGTCCATGACTGCATCCGGGTGGAGCGGCATGTGGATGATTTCATGGAATTGATGGAGATGGACCTGCCCGGGCTTGTGACCATCGACCATGCCGATGAATCTGATCTGTATACCCCCCGGTATGTACCCCTGGGCGGTGTGGAAGCGGCATTCAACGCCGGTGATATCCGGATTATGGACGGCACGGCACTGGGGCTCAACAAGGATTTCAACGCCCTGACATCCTCTCCCACAAAAATCATTGATGTGTATTCCCCGGTCACCCGAAAGGAAAACCGGGTGTTAACAGGTGCTGTGAAAAAAATGGTGGACACCCTGTTTGACGACTATGGAAAAATTATTTCCAGTGCCATGGGAAAAGATCTGAAAACCCATGACCATGAAGGGGACGTATGAGTGTGGAAAAACAGATCTGGGTATGGGCGGATTACAGAAATTATTTCCAGAGCCGGGTCACCCTCCAGATCCTGGCCCGGGCCAGCGTTCTGGCAGAAAAAACCAATGCAACAGTGTGTGCCGTGGTGTTCGGGGACCAGGTGGATGCCTATGTCAAAGAATACATTGCCCATGGCGCACAAAAGGTCTATGTCACAGATGATCCGTTCCTGAAGACCTATAATGTGGCATCCTATGCCTTTTTGTTGACTGCCCTGGTCAGGAGATTTGCACCGGAAACCCTGCTCATCGGTGCCACCCGGTTCGGCCAGGAGATCGCCCCCAGGGTGGCCAAACAGCTGGAAACCGGACTGACCGCGGATTGTATTGACCTGGACATCGATGAAAACGGCCAGCTGGTACAGAAGGCGCCCTCTTTTGGGGGCAACCTTGTCGCAAAGATCATCACCCCTGACACCCGGCCCCAGATGGCCACCATCCGGCCTGGCACCTTCCAGGAACTGCCCCATGATGATGAAGCAAAAGGAGAGGTGATCCCCGTTCCCCTGCCCGATACCATGCCTTCCCCCCGTGTTCGGTGCCTGAAATCAGAACTGCACCCGGCCCGGGCCCGGAAAATTGAAACCGCGGATATCGTCATCACCGGTGGACGGGGCATGGGGTCAAAGGGCAAATTCAGAAAGCTGTTTGACCTGGCAGACCTGCTGCATGCAGAGGTGGGAGCTACCCGGCCCGTGGTCTATGCGGACTGGGTATCATCCGAAGCCCTGGTGGGGCAGGCCGGCAAGCATATCCGGCCAAAGGTGCTGTTCTCCTTCGGTGTCAGCGGCGCCATCCAGCACACGGCTGCCCTGGCCGATGCAAGGTTCATCGTTGCGGTGAACAAGAACCCCAACGCCACCATGATGAAACTGGCGGATGTGGCCATGGTGGCGGATGCCAACCAGGTCTGTTCCGGCATCATCCGGGCTTTGAAGCAGCGGATCAGGGACTGACAGCCGCCCTGGCCTGAACCGGGGACTTCTTTAGTATGTTGTTTATATAGTGCAAAAACAAATCGCAATGGGGGAAACCTGTATTCTGATCTGAAATGATATGCAGGCGTTTTTTTCCCGCAGGCGGCTGGGAAACCTGATAAATTTTTATGGCACCAGCAGTTATACATGAATTTTTCTCCCAAAATACAGCATTCACCTCATTGAAATCCTCATGAAAAAACGTAAATCTGAACTGAACAGATCCAAAAACATTAAAAAAAGGAGATCAAAACATGAGAAAATTAACAATTATAGCAATCGTAACGGCATTTATTTTGACTTCAGGCGGCATTTGTTTTGCCCAGGCAAGCGATGATCAGACAGGCAAAATGGGAACGATGATGTCCGGTAAAGACATGATGGGGTATAAGGGAATGTCAGGCCAGGGCATGATGGGCCGGGATCACATGGGAAAGGGCATGATGAGCAAATCCATGGTGGCCACGCAAGATGGTGGAGTTGTTGTCATGATCGGAAACAGGCTGTACAAATATGACCAGAACTTAAACCTAAAAAAGGAAACGGAAATCTCTGTTGATTACGAAGGCTTAAAAGGCATGATGATGAAAATGCAGAATATGGGCATGGGAATGGCCCCTTCTGAAGGCCAGACCATGATACAGAATTTTGAAAACTCCCAAAATTAAGAATTACCATAGTTGTTTTACTCCATTTCGTACTCAAATTTATCCAGCAATTCCTTACCTTTGATAATAGCTTTTGTCTTTATGGTGTAAAGCCCCTTATTTTTCATGTCTGCGGTTGCACCAAATCCTCTGTCCATATAAATTCCCTTTATTTTTTGGGAATTGCCTTCAGGGTCTTTGATCAGGAATCCAACCTCGCCTTTTAAGATGAGTTTATGATTCTTGTCCATAATGTAAAGCATAAGGTGGTGTGGTTTATCTATATTTTCGTTTGTCATGGCATAGGTTCTATCCATGGACGCCTTATCCATTCCATCTGTTTTTTGATCCCGAAGATCCAAAATATGATACGCCAGCATATAACCGTCCACTACGGATTCATGAATAAGGTCTCCAATCCTTGCTATACTGGCCTTTTCATGGTCATCCATATCGTGTTCAGGTTTGTTGCCAAGGGCCACTGCTGACCCAGCGAGGAAAACGAGAATAAAAAGTGCGTTTATAAAATGTTTTAGGGTCGTCTCCACTGTTAAATCCTTTCATTCCTATTTGTTTTGGTTTTATTTTCCATACTATAAGCATCGTCTGATGGCAATCAACACAAGACCGCCCTCAATTTCAGCAGCCAGAAATTGCCATCCCAGGAAAAAGAGTAAGTCCGCCATCGAAAACGGCTTCTGAATAAACGCCACTCCATCATCCAGGATGATTCAATTGATGTGAAGACGGTTATTAACCGCAGCCCTCCCTGTCCTGTTGACTGACCCGCCGCCGGCAAAGGGTGGAAAATTGAGTGTTTCCGAAATAAGAATGGTATGTTATTTTTGTTTCAACAATTTAGTATTTTTATTCAAAACAGGGAGGATATACAACATGAAAGCGGTCGGAATCAGCAGCAGCGGCAGAAAAGGGGCGTATTCCAAAATAATTGTAAAAGATATCCTTGAGGCATCCGGCGTGACATATGAAATGATTCATCTGGCTGAATTGAACATTAAAGGGTGTCTTGGATGTCTTACATGCGCCCGGACCGGCACATGCGTTCAGAAAGATGATTTTGGAAAAATTGTGGACAAAATAATTCAGGCAGATGCGCTGGTTTTCGGAGGCGGAAATTATTATGGTACGTTGAATGCCATTGGCCATGCCTTCTGGGAAAGAACATTTTCATTACGGCATAATTGCGCCTTCCCGCTTGCCGGAAAATTAGGGATTGCCGTGGGGCTGGACCGGGACCAGGAGAAAAAAGAAGCCACCTCCTTTATTGAAATGATGATGCGCAGCAACCATATGGCAGTCATCGCAACATTTACAGACCCCGGCCATCAGCAGTGTTATGACTGCGGCTGCGGCCATGATTGTGTCGCAGGCAATGTTTACAAGCACATGGGCCTGACAACCAGAGAACTGGCCCAGGCAAACCGGCCCGAAGAATACGGCATTGAAGCCCAAAAAAGCGCCACAGGCATTGGAAAAATGCTGGGATCGATTCTGGAGAATCAAAGATAGCTGAAATCAGGTTTGGGATTGTATCATAAAATTTTTCATCCCATGAACTTTCAGCCATGGGGTAATGATACTTGAGCAGGCATTGAACTGGAAGACCGGGAAGATATTTTTCAATATGAGGTTGTAAAAATGCCAAAAAATAGGTCAAAATACTAGAATTCAGCTTCGGTTTGGAAGTTTTTGGTTTATTTTGACAATTTCAGATGCTGGCTATCTTCCTGACTGACATTGTCTTTGATTGCCATGGAAATTTTCTTTTTAAGGGATGTATCCGAAAGGTATAGGAGATGGGCATCAATGATGGCCTTTTCCTGATCGGACCAGATCGAAATGGCCCACCACAAAAGGCCGGACCGCCTGGATCATTTCAAATTGTCGGTAGAAATATGCCATGTACAGATCATCGGCAGAGCCGCAGGCCCTGACCGCTTCCCCATAAGTTTGCGCAGAATAATCAAAGCAGATGTCTGCCACATGGTGCACCGATCCCACCAGGTAAAGGAAGCATAAAAACAAAACTATTCAAGGCAGCCATGGATCAGAAATATCTTCAGAAAGTTGGATAAATGAAAGCCTTCACAAGCATAGAGGCCGTACATCAATTACGTGCGTTGGCCCTGCCGCTGCGGCTCGCTTTCTCTTCTTGACAAAAAGCGGGGTTTTGGCTTAAATTTTATATAAAAATTTCAACGGGTAAAGAGAAGTGGGTTCAGGGAACTATGGATAAACTAGGTGAATTGAAAAATCAATTGTATAATTTTATGAGAAACCTCTCACATGAGAAACCTTCCGATGAAAAGCTGGACCGCATGCTCAAAATTATGGGGCAGATGGAAGATGTGCTCTACGAGATTAGAAAGCCCACAATATGCGAGCTCAGAAAGGCCAATACGAATATGATCCAGCGCCTGAGAGCCCATCCCGGCAAAAAAGCGGGATGATACGGACGGTATCCTTTCCTATATCAGTTCATCCAAATCTATAGAAAAGGCGTTCCTGCCTGATCTGGCGAGCTTTACATTGACATGGCGCCCGGCTGTTGGTAGACTCGGATTTTACACTGTTAAACAGGGGTTTTGGGATCGCAGTTCAGAGCAGATACAGATCCAGGGCGGCCGGGGTTGCGGCATGGATCGTAGCAAGCCTTTTTTCTCATGATTCTGGCAACGGGCATGGCCGGGTGCGGGGATTCCGTCACAGATGTCTCCGTCTCAGGCCAGACCACGGGGGTCACTTCCGATGAACTCCGCATCGGTGCCTCCCTGGCCCTGGGCGGCCATGCCGGGTAAGGTACCAAATAGGCCACTGGATTCACACAGGACAATGATTTACTGGGGTGCTGATATTCTGAAGGGCTTTAAATGGCCGGATTTAGGCTGTTATTGGGAAGAATTCGAATTGGATGGCACTTGAACCAAGAAAAAATGATCTGCTGTACTATACAACCTGGCAGCAGGCGACATGTCCATTATTGTACATAGGTGAACATGCTTCTTTGGCCCGGCTGTTTCAAAAAGCGTGTTGCAGAGTCAAGCTTTGAAATGGTATTCATTATTTTTCACTGCTGTGAATATTTTTGTTTCGGATAATTTATGTTGACTGTTTGATATCAGAAATTATGCGAGCATTTTTCTAATTGCATTTAGGTAAACCCCCGGCTCTGCCGGGGGACTCACCAGTGTTTGACATTTACGGGAATAAATGATGAAAGCCTTTCCAAAAGTGAACCGCTCAAATTCACAAAGGAAAGGCTTTCATGAACAACGATTCGA
>JAIPDY010000244.1 GCA_021737445.1 Desulfotignum sp. | reverse complement strand
GGGCCGGAGCCAGTTTTCTTGTGATCATGGACACCGGATAATTCCACGGGGTGATTGCCCCCACAACACCCAAAGGCTGCTTTAAAACGATAAAGCGCTGATCCGGCCTTGCGGAAGCAATGGTCCTGCCGTAAACCCGCTTGGCTTCCTCGGCAAACCACAGCAGAAAATCTGCCCCGTACTGCACTTCATTCCGGGCCATCGCCAGGGGTTTGCCCTGTTCCCGGGTCATGATCCGTGCCAGATCTTCTTTTTTATTCATCATGAGTTCATGGGCGGTGTATAAATAATGAGAGCGCTGGTAAGCCGTCAGAGATGACCAGATGGGAAATGCTTTGTCTGCTGCGCTGATGGCACAAATAATGTCTTCATGGGTTGCGTCAGGGACCGTGGCGAGGATTTCACCGGTTGCAGGATTCAAAACTTCGAATGTTGCATTGTTTTCAGCTTTTTTCCATTTTCCGTCAATAAACATGATACGCGTTCTCCCTGTATATCTTTGTTGCCTGGTTTGAATTGTTTTCTTTGGTGAATTGGTTTTTCAGAACAATGCCGGCCTCTTTCAGGGCCTTTTTGCCGATGTCAATGGCTTTATGCATGATAATAAAGCCGTGAATCATACCGGAATACCGTTTCAGTGTTACAACGCTGCCTGCTTTTTCCAACAGGCCTGCATACTGTTCTGCCTCATCTCTTAATGGGTCATATTGCGCTGTTATGATATGGGTAACCGGCAGGTTATCATGGCTTTGCGCCCGGACCGGGAAAAGATAAGGATCATCCCTGTTAAAATTTGCTGGAAGATAGAGACTGAAAAACCATCTCATGGTCTGCCGGGTTAATGCGTATCCGGTTGAAAATTTTTCGTAGGAATCTGTCCCGGGCAGATAATAATCAAGGGCCGGGTACAAAAGAAGTTGAAAACAGATGTGAGGGGTGCCAAGGTCTCTTCCCATCAGGGAAACACCTGCAGCAAGGGTGCCCCCGGAGCTGTCACCGCCAACGGCAATTCGTGAAGGATCTCCGCCCAGTACTCTCGCGTTTTCCGCCACCCAGGCGGTGACCCGGTAGCATTGTTTCAGTGCCACGGGGTATCGGTATTCCGGTGACCGGGCGTAATCCACAGACACCACGATGCAGTCTGCCGTATTCGCCAGATGCCGGCAAATCGCATCATGGGTATCCAGATTATTCACCACAAATCCCCCACCATGAAAATACACCAGCACCGGCAAAGGCTCTTTGGCATCCGGGGTATAGATGCGAACCGGAATGTTGTAAATGGACTGGTCGACAGTGAGAGACAGAATTCGATTCTCAACGTTGTTTACATGTTCAAGAATCTCTTTTGCACAGAATGCATCCCGGCATCTTTTCCTGGCTGCATCAACACTCAGGTTTTCCAGTGCAGGCAGGCTGATGCTCTCGTCAAGTATTTTTCTGGCCTGCGGGTCTATCGGCATCAAAAAATCTCCACATTGACGGATCAAAACAATTTTTGTTAAATGGCCGTCAAGGCTGTGTCTTATAACGGATACCTGTTATCTCATCAATGTTAAAATCAAACAACACCCGCGAGGTGTGTGCATCATCCAGGACTACCCGGTCTGTATCAGTGACTTTCCCAATAATTTTGGCATCAATGTTCCGCTTTGAAAACAATGTCAGCACTTTTTTGGAATTTTCCGGTCTGACCGCAAGAATAAACCCAAAGCTCTGAAAACAGCAAAGCCAGTCCATCAGATCGATTTCATCAGGACATGGAATGGCAGAAACATGGATAATTCCCCCTTTTCCCGAATTTTCCAGAAAAATCGAAATCGTGCCCAGAATACCGGCATTGCTGATGTCCTTTGCTGCACAGGACCATCCCTGTTCTGCAATCATCGGCAGGGTCTCAAGCCTGTACAACAGCTGTTCCGGTGTTTTCCCGGAATTGGCATCCCAGCTGACAACAGATTTACAACCCCGGGTCCCGTTCAGATCCATCGCCAGAATCAGGTCATCCCCTTTTTGGGCCAGATGGCTTCGAAGGGGCTTTTTGGCCTTCCCGAGAATAGCCACACTCAAAGAAGGCGTTAAAATTGTGGGGTCAGGATGGAGATGGCCTCCCAGCATGGGCACTTTGAGTTTGTGGCACCCTTTTTCAATTCCCGCCACAATCAGGGCACGCTGCTTTTCATCCCCGCTGGCCAAGACATTAACCATGCCCAATGGGCGGCCCCCCATTGAATATATATCATTCACAGTGACCATGACCGAGGCTTTGCCGGCAGCATAGGGCTCGTTAATGATAAGACCTGTCATCATTCCATCTGTTGCAAAAAGCAAAAATTCATCATTAAAGGGTATCACTGCGGCATCATCGCCAAAATTCGCCAGAGCATCCCCATATTTGTGGGTGGCATAGAGTTTTTCAACAACGGCTTTAATCGGTTTTTTGCGGACAAGACCTGTATAATTTCTGATGGACGCGATAATTCTATCTAAATCAATATCGCTCATATCAATACATCTTCCGGTACAAGGTCTAAATCTGCTTCCATTTCCTGATGCGGCCTGCCAAAGTGCAAGACAACAGGTCCCAGGGGTTTCCAGCCAAGGTGTAAAAAAAAGGGTATATTCTTTTCCTGTATCTGGGCTGTAAATACCCGGCATCCCTGCTTTTTCACCCGTCTCATGGCTTCTCTCACAAGACCTGAACCAGCACGGGTAACCCTGTATTTTTTTTCAACGGCCAGTCTGCCCCCAATCCAGTGATCACAACCCGTATCGGCTCTATAAACCCGGACGGTTCCAATCACCTTTTGGCCTTGTTTGGCAACCAGATGGATGGAGTCGGAATCATTTTTATCCATATCAGACCGATCGAACATGCCCTGTTCATGAACAAAGATCTCTTTTCGAATTCTGAATGCCTCGGATTTTTCAAACCGGGTCCTGGCAGAATGAAAAAGGAGTTTGTTTTCTGTTTTTTCATAGGTTGATAACGCTGAACAGGCTCCACACCGTGCACATCCCGCCATTATTTTATCCGTGGCAATGCCCTTGGTCTGAAGAATTTTGGCAATACTGTCATACAGTTTCTTCATGATATCAGGGCCAGGCGGTACTGCCTTTTCAAGTCTGGAGCCCGGAACAGGACGAAGGGGAACCACAAACGGGTAAACTCCTAAATCTGCGAGAAATTCACTTCCCCAGCAAATGGATGTGCGGGTTTCTCCCAGGCCTGCAATGATAAAACTGCTCACCTGGTTGACGCCAAATAATTGAACGGCTTTTTTCCAGGCTTTTTCATAATGGCGTAAACCGATGTTTGCTTTGGCAGGGGCTACTTTTGAAAGAATGTCAGCATCAAAGCTTTCAATATGGATGCCGATGGATTCAACCCCTGCATCCTTGAGTTCGTCAATAAGGGCAAGATCTTTGGGCGGTGCAATCTGAACCTGTAACGGTATATGGACCCTGGCTTTTATGGCACGGGCACATTGCGCCAAATACGAAATTTCGCTTCCCGGCGGATCACCTGTGCCCGAGGTGAGGACCATATGGGTCACCCCATCCATATCCCGGGCAGCCCGGGCCACCCGGGCAAGCTGGGCAGGGGTCTTTTCTGCAATGGTCTGTTTGTTGGAAAGAGAGGCTTCAGTGGCACAAAAACTGCATTTTTTGGCATGTTTCCAATGGACACATTTCTGTAATACGGTTGTTGCCAGGCAGTCTTTGCCGTGTAGGAGAGCGATCTGCCTGTAAGAGATGCCATCTTCTGTGAATCTGGTGTAAAATCTGGGTTCCGGAACCACCTGGATGGTCGACAAGACCGGGGTGTTGTTTTTTAAAAGACAATACCCTGATCTTGTTTCTCTCAGGGTAAACGGTGATTTTGAAACATAGTCTGCCGCAATGGGCACACTGACCGGTATCCCGTTGACTATGAATGCACGACCCTCGGCAGGGCCTGCTCCGCCTTTGCGCCCGGTCATTTCCTCATGAACATGAATGCCCAGGCTTTGTATTTCAGGAATAAGATGCTGCATGTGTGAATCTCCTCATTTTTATACAAAACAACAAATGGTTTTTATCAGAGATCCCCTTTTCTAACAAGCGTTAACCAAGACTAAAAAATATCAGACAGCACCATTTTATCCATAACAGAAGGTATGCAAATCGGCGGCAGTCCATAAAAAAAACAGACGGCCGCAGATTTGTTACGACACAGGCGGTTATCACCTGTTAACAGAGCTATTTATATTTGTCCGGCATGGAAGAAATGGTCCCATCCCAAGTGTCTACCTTTCCAACCGCTTCTTCTGTTTCAGGAAACCAGGTCTGGGTGACACACTTGCTTTCTGTGAAGAATGCAAATCCGTCTTTGCCCATGACATGGAGATCCCCGAAAAAGGAATCTTTGTGTCCGGTAAACCCGAAAATTCCCAAGGGGACCGGAATACCTACATTAACCCCCACCATACCGGCATCTGTGCGGAATGCAAATTCACGGGCATAGTGTCCATTCTGGGTATAAATAACCGATCCATTGGCAAACCGGCTTTTGTTCATGATGGCCAGGCCCTCTTCAAAGGTATCCACTCGTTTGATGCAGAGCACAGGACCAAACACCTCTTCATCACCGATGGTCATTTCTTCGGTGACATGGTCAAAAATGGTCGGGGCCAGATAGAATCCGTTTTCATACCCTTCCACCACAGGATTTCTTCCGTCGACGATGAGTTCAGCACCTTCTTGGATCCCTTTTTCAATCCAGTCGGTGACAAATTTCAAGTGGCCTTCATTCATGATGGGTCCCATGCCGGTATTGGGGTCATAAGCCGGTCCGAGTTTCATCTCTGCAACAAATTCCTTCAGGTAGCTGATCAGCTCGTCAGCAATGGCATTTTCAACCACAATCACCGGGCAGGCCATACATCTTGCACCGGCACATCCACAATAGGCATTGATGATTCCTCTGGCCGTTCTTTCAAGTTTTGCATCCCTCATGACCAATGCATGGTTCTTTGCTTCCGTCAGTGCCTGAACCCTTTTTCCGTGAGCAGCCGCTGTTTTGTAGATATGTTTTCCCACACTGGTGGATCCTACAAAGCTGACACCTTTGATATCCGGATGTTTGAGGAAAATTTCCGCTTCATTTCTTCCGGCGGTTACAACACTGAGGACACCTTTGGGAAGGCCGGCTTCACGCCAGAGCTCTGCAAGTCTCAGCGCTGACTGGGGAACAAAGCTGGCTGCCTTGAGAATCATGCAGTTTCCTGTGGCAATACAGATGGGTGACATCCATCCGTGGGGTATCATCGCTGGAAAATTCCAGGGGGCAATGCCGGCAAACACACCAATGGGATGATGATAAAGAACCGTATCATATCCCTTGCTCGCCTGCATAAGAGATTCACCCTTCATCAGGTGAGGAGCGCCACAGGCAAATTCAACCACTTCATTTACCTTTAAGACATCGCCCATGGATTCCGTCCAGTTTTTACCTTCTTCCTGGCACAGAAGATAGGTCAGTTCTTCCAGGTGTTCTTCAACCAGAGCTTTGAATTTGTATAATACCTGGACCCGCTTGCTCACAGGCGTTTGAGACCATTCAGGATATGCTTTGGTGGCACTTTCAATGGCGGCATCCACCTCTGCCTGTGTACATTGCGGGGCACGGGCAATAATATCTCCTGTGGAAGGATTATAGCAATCCATGTAATTGTTTGTCAAAGACACCTTGAATTCTCCATCGACAAAATATTTCAGCTTTTTTACGGGAACCTCTGCTGATTCATCTTCAATATCAAAATACCTGTTCTCTTCCATTGTTACTCCTTTGTTTAAATGTCTTCCTTAATTTGTTTAAAATATTTCCTTGTTTTTCCAACTGCTATAAAAACATTAACCGGAAGCGGAAAAGGTTTCCCCTGATGCTTCCGTATTAAAACTTATTTTCCTGATCAAATTTGCCGCTATTTCATATGTCCTGTCTTTTCCTGAATGGTTGACAACACCCGCTCTTCGGGAATCTATTTCGCAGATATCCATGCCGGCCAATTGAATTGAACCGGAAAAAATTTTGGCCACAGCATCTGTCAGTTTATATATCTGTGATTCGTTCAATCCTTTCCAGTTTCGAAACCTCACACCGTCAAGTGCGTTGTTGGCCCCGATGTCCATATCAATAGACACATAGACATACGGCGTTGCAATTTTATTGAGAAGGCCGGTAATTTTTTTAAAATTGAGTTTGCATTCTTTTTGAGTGATGATTTTCGCTCCCCGGCGTTTGAGATTCACATACGTATTGGTATATTTTTTAATTCGGGGGTCCTTGATTCGTAAAAATTTTTTTTCAGGATAATCGCTGACCCCGATGATAAATACATTTTTAAGGTCTACCTGGTTTTCCATGATTAGATGATGGACAAACGAACTGGCATTATATGAATCTGACCGATTATATAAAAATGGATCTTTGCTGTCATGAACCGATGACGTATTTATCTCTGTATCATATTGAATGGCCCCTGCAAGCACGGGCATGGAAATCGCATCCGTATGGCTGTCTATAATAATCAGGGACAGATTTTCTCGGCCATAATGGTGCGACAGGGCCGAATAAACGCCGCCGGTCAGAGAATGATCAACGGCGACCATACAGGGTATGTGCGGCAGAATCCGGTCCATCACGAACTGACCTACGTCTTTTGCCATTTTTTTACAGCCGTCGCCGTCAATAAACGCAATAAAATTTTCGGTGTCTATTTTTTCACGGTCCTTTGAAAGCGGCTTGGGTCCAAGCCAGGACGGCACGGGTAATGACCCGAGATTCGTCCAGCGATCTGCCGGGACATCCTGCCTGCAAAAAGATGCCATGACACCATCCAGAGGATCGTCAAATCCTACTGTTGTATGAAGCATATGCCGTTTTTCCTGGATGGAGTCATATTTTTCATCACAGTCCAGGGGACAGCCGAAAAACATTATTTTGTTTTGAAAGGTACTGTGCATAATTTTATTTTACATACAAATGAAAATAGGTTTTCAGAGTCATCATGACGTCGTTATACAGCCAGATGAGACTGTATGATTTCCGGGTTGTCCTCAAGCTCTCTGGTTGAAGCAATCGAAACTATTTCGCCTCTGTTATCCATTAAATAGTGCCGGTCAGCTACTTTTAGTGCCATTCTGTAATTCTGCTCGACAATCAGGAGCGTTATTCCCGATTGCACACAAAATTTGAGGACCACATCAGTAATCATTTGAACCAATAGAGGAGAAAGTCCCTGGGATGGTTCATCCATTATGATGATTTTTGGATTACTGATAAGTGCCCGGCCAATGGCCAGCATCTGCTGTTCCCCTCCACTGAGCGTAGCACCGTTTTGTGCAGTGCGCTCAGCCAGTATCGGAAAATGATCGCAAATTTTTTCAATGGTCCATGCGTCTTTACCATTTCCGGGTCTGGCAGCCATTCTGAGGTTTTCTTCCACTGTCAGGCCCGGAAAAATATGTCTTTCTGCCGGCACATACGCCACCCCCAGCCGGGAGATTTTATGGGGCTGCCATCGTGTTGTTTCTTTGCCGTTTATAAAGATGCTTCCGGATCGGGGCGGTGTCAGTCCTATAATCGATCGAAGGGTCGTGGTTTTCCCCACTCCGTTTCTGCCAAGAATGGAAACCGCTTCCTTTTCTTCCACAAACATGGATAACCCCTGGATAACATGACTTACACCATAATAGGTTTGGATATTTTCAACATTGAGAATTTTATTCTTCTTTCCCAAGATACGCCTCCCTGACCTGTTGATTGTTTCGGATTTCCTCGGGCGTTCCTTCTGAAATAATGCCGCCGTTCTGTAAAACAGTAATCCTGTCTGAAATACTCATTACCATATCCATGTCATGCTCCACCAAAACCACACAGATATCTTTGGCCAGTTCTTTGATCATTTTGGATATGTGCAGTGTTTCAGCAGGTGACATCCCAGCCGTGGGTTCATCCAGAAACAAAATTTTTGGATCTCCAGCCATGGCAATTGCCACCTCAAGCACGCGTTGATCCCCATATGCAAGGTTTTTTGCAGGCCGGGCCGCCATCTCTTTCAATCCCAGCTTTTCCAGCATTGCCCAGGTATCTTGTGTAACCGCCTTAAGACTCTGTTTTGATGAAAAAAGGCGTAAAGAGCCCCCATGCATGGCCTGCCTGGCAATTCTTAAATTTTCAAACACACTTAAATTCTGAAACAGGCTGTTGATCTGAAAAGTTCTGCAGATACCCATTTTTACCAGTTCATGGGGTGATTTATTGGTGATGTCCTTTTCTTTAAAAATTATTTTGCCTGCACTGGCATTTATTTTTCCGGTGACAATATTGATAAACGTTGTCTTGCCCGCACCATTCGGGCCGATAATTGATGTCAGACCGTTTTGGTTAACACGAAAGCAGACATTATCGGTCGCCATCACACCGCCAAAATGGCAGCAGACATTTTCTGTACAGAGCAGTTCACCCATTTTCACGCCTTTCGAAATCGTTTGAAATAATCACCCAGGCCGGCAAATCCAGTTGGTAAAAACAACACCAGAAAAATAACAAACAACCCAAGAAAGATTTCCCAGTGTTCTGTCATGGTGCTGATATAATCCTGGATATAAATAAAAATAAACGCACCGGCAAATGCCCCCCACAATGATCCCATACCGCCCAAAAGAACCATCATCAACACACCGGCACCGGCAAAAGCGCTCATGGTGGACGGTCCGATATAACCTTTATACAAAATAAACAGCGCACCGGCGATACTGGCCAGAATACAGGCCAGCATCCACCCCAGAAGTTTGTACCTGCGGACATTGATCCCCACAAAAGAAGCGCGGTCTTCATTTTCGCGGATCGCTTCCAGAACTGCCCCAAAAGGAGAATTAATAATTCTGCGGGTGAGGAAAAAACAGATGGTCACAACTGTCAGGGTAAAAAGATAAATATTGACAGGGTCACTCGAGCTGCCAAGATGCCATCCAAACAAAGTTATATCCGGGTTGGGCATTCCCATCAACCCGTCGTCACCACCGGTTACGGCATACCATTTCCAGACAATGGTATAAAACATCATGCCAAATGCGAGCGTCAGCAGCGCAAACGCCAGTCCGCCGGTTCTCACCTGAACCCATCCGACGGGCAGTGCAACCAATGATGTGAATACAACACCTGCAAAACAGGCAAGCCACAGTGACGTAGGAGATATATGGATTAAAAACAGACCCACAGCATATGCACAGATTCCCATATAGGTATTATGCATAAATGACAACAATCCTGTATAACCCAGAAGTACATCCAGGCTCATGGCCAGCAGTCCGTATATCATCATCTCGGTTATCAGGCTGATGTAAAATCGATTGTCCGATATAAAGGGGAACAGGGCCAGAGAGCATAAAATAAGAATAACCGCAAAAATTTTCAAAGGATAAAATCTTTTACTGATACCTGGTATCGATGTCGTGCTGTTCATTATTCAAATTTTCCTTCCCCAAGAAGTCCGCGTGGCATGAAAGCAAGGATAACGGCCATCATAATGAAAACAATTACCATTGCCAGATCAGTAATAAAAAATTCTGTAAATGTCTGAACAAAACCGATGAGAATTGCTGCGATTACCGCTCCCCGAAGACTCCCCAAACCGCCTATCACCACAACAACAAAGGAACTGATCAGCATCTCTCCTCCCATTAAAGGATCAATGGTTGTCAATGGACCTGCAATGATTCCGGCAGCACCGGCCATGGCACAACCCAGCATAAAGGCGCCCATGTGGACATAACTCATGTTGATGCCCATGCACGACACCATCTCCGGGATGGTACTTGCAGCACGCATTATTATGCCGGCTTTGGTTTTGCTCAGTAACAGCATTAACGCGATCATTATTGCCGCGATCATGAACAGGGTCATCAGCCGGTAAACCGGATATTGCGTGCCAAGGATGGAAATCATTCCCTGCATGAATTCGGGCAGTTCAATAAACCGCGGTCTGTTCCCCCAGATATGTTTAATCATTCCGTCGAGAAAAAACATCAATCCATAGGTTAGAATCAATGTGTATACCATGGATCTTTTACGCATGGGCAGAATAATGGTTCTTTCGATTAACAGTCCGATGATCCCCACTAAAATGGGTGTGATGATAAGGGCTGCAAAATAATTTACACCGGTTGCCACCAGTGAATAGCCTATATAGGCACCCACTGCATATAAGGCACCATGGCTCATGTTCATAATACGGCTCAGGCCATAAATAATATTCAGACCCATGGCGACAATGAGAAAAACGCCGCTGAGAACAAGACTGTTGAGTAGCAAATCAATTGCAATACTGAATGTTCCGCTCATAATAAGGTTGCCCGTCCTTTATATCTGTATGAAAATATTCTAAGGAATATTTTCATACAGATAGTTGAAATTTAATTAAAAGGATTCTGTAATGACCTTATCTTCCTTCAGCCGGTCTTTATTCTGGCGGCCCCAGCTCCTCTGCTGTAAAAGTATGTAACACTTTCATGGTAACCTTTGCACCGAACGGATTTTCCGGCGCTGCCATCGTTTCTGTCAAAACAGCAGAGTTGCGCATGCAGTTGTCTTTTGCAGAAATCCGGACATTACCGTAAGGACCGTCAAAACTGATACCCTTGAGGGCCTGGGCGATGGCCTGTGCATCTGTACTGCCCGCTTTTTCAATTGCATTGAAAAGATTCATGGCACCCACATAGCTGTGAGCCGCTGCATCAGAGGGAATGGTTTTGTATTTTTCCCAAAATGCCATTTCCCACTTGTTTGAGGCAGGGGTGTCCACATCCCATGACCAGTCAGAGGCACCAAAAATTCCAAAACAGGCTTCTCCGCCTGCTTCCAGTTCAAGAGGTCCGGGCGCGGCCGCAGAGATAGTTTTTACTTTTCCCTGAAGTCCGAAATCAGACATCTGTTTGGCAAAAACAGGAATAACATTGGTAATAAAAGCAATGTATACCCCATCCACACCGGATGCTTTGATTTTACTGATATAAGATGACCAGTCTTTTGTTGCAATGGGGGCTCTGTCATATTCTTCATTATAAATCTTAATCCCGTTTTCCTTGGCCAGGTCAATAAACCGCTGGCCGGCATCATGGCCCCATGCATAGTCATGAACGAGGACGTAATAGGTTTTTTCCTTCAGGTCCGGCCGGGCCATAATACCTTTTACATTGCCGACAGCTGTCTGGTCATTGGCCAGCTGACCGCTTCTGAAAACAAGGGGGTGAATTCCATAAAATTCCGTTGTCATCACATGGGTACTGAGAAACGGTACTTTCAGTTTGTCGATATTTGAAGCCAGCGCCAGGCCCACACCACTGGAAAACACTCCGATCAGTGCTTTACAGCCATCCTTGTATACCAGTTTTTCCGCTTTTGATACTGCAATCGGCGGCTTCACCTGGGTGTCTTCAACATACAGTTTAATGTCTCTACCCAGAATGGTTCCTTTTTCTTCGGCCGCCATTTCAATCCCCATCTTCATCTCAAGACCACCCTGCGCAACAATGCCGGTCAAAGGAACCAATACCCCGATTTTTACAGGATCTTTTGCAAATACCTGTTGCGATGACATTAAAACGAACGCCATCATTAGACTCAGCGAAATCGTGACAATTTTCTTCATTGCTACCTCCAAATTATTGATGATTTGTTGTTATCGGGGATATTCGACTCTCATTTTCCAGCAGATGTTGAATTCCCCACTGAACCGAACATCTTTATTTGAAAAAGTCATCCCTTGCTTTTCTGAGCTGCTGCACATTTTCCAGAGGAGATCCCGGCGCAATGCCGCATCCGGGGCAGAGAAAATCTGTTCCGTTTTCAAGGGCTGCAATGGATTCCTTATATACCTGTTCAGGTGTTCCCATAAAAAGCGTGGTCCCGGCAGCCACATTGCCGAATATCCTGACATCGTTTTCATGGGCGATCCTGACAGCTTCTTTCATATTGGCGCCTTCTTCAATACTCAATCCCTTTACCCCTGTTTCACACATCAGGGGAATTATCATGTCTGTATTGCCGCAGATATGCACAACCAAAGGTCCGTTTGTTTTGGCAGCAATATCAGACAACATCGGGACAACAAATTTTTTAAAAAGTTTGGGGCTCATAACGGACGGGCCTGCTGTCGGTTCTGCCATAACATAATAGTCTGCCCCGTTTTCAAAGGCAAAATTGATCACATCGATCATGGCCTGTTTGGTGACTTCAAGGATTTTTTCCACATCTGCCTGGCGCTTGAATGTCCATCGCATGAAATTTTCAGTTCCCACAAGATTGGCACCACAGGTAAAGGCGCCTTCTGATTCACCAAAAATCGCTTTTTCTTCCCCCACCTTTTTCTTTAGAATTTCAAATTGTTTTTTATAGGCGGGAAATCTTCCCTTTTCGAGAAAATCATCTTGATAAACTAATCCATCCAGGCTTTCAGCATATGGATGTTGTTTGAAACAATACTGGAGATCAATTTGCGGAACGCCAAGACCGCATCCAAAGGCTTCGCTCATGGGTGTAATATCCCATCCCATGGCCTTGACCATTTCAAAACTGGCCAGTTCGTCTGGCAGAGCCAGGGTGGCCATGGCTTCGGGGTCTGTATCTGCAAGAGGTCTTTCTGCGCCGCATTTTTTCATCAACTCCACTACGCCGTATGTGGTCGTGCACCCAACAGGGGTCATATCAACGGTTTTCCCGTCCAATTGATTCATGACTCTTTGTTTTAAATTCATTGTCGCCCCCTCCGGTTAACGTGATTGATTTTAATATGATCCAGCCGGCCTAAAGCACCATGTCTATCAGTTCCACCAGATCATACACCTTCATATTGCTTTTTATTCTCTTAGATCCTTCATTCAGGTTGAAATGACAGAAAGGACAGATGGAAATCATCTGCTTTGCCCCTGTATCCAGGGCTTCCTGTACCCTGAGTCCGGCATTTTTTGCAGCCCAGTCCCCATATCCTGTCATGACACCGCCGCCGCCGCCGCAACAGTAGGAATTGCTTCGGATTCTTTCCATTTCAACAAAATCAATACCCGGAATGGCTCTGATCATTTCACGGGGGATGTCATAAAGACAGGTTTCTTCATTTTTTCCCATATACGACCCTTTCCACTGTCTGGATCCATCCTCATCCACATCAAACTGGATCAGGTGCCTGCCGGTGTGACAAGGATCATGATAGGTCACTTTCCAGGGAAGCTCCCTGGTAAACTCCATTTTGCCTTCTTTGAAATAATTGAAAAGAAACTCCGTTGTATGGATCACCTTGAGGCCGCCCAGGTGGTCTTCATATTCATCGGACAGGCTGTAGTCTTTTTTTATGGCCCTGAAACATCCGGCACATGAGGTGACAATGGTTTCAACCCCATGGTTGTCATGCAGGTCCTTAAAGGTTTTCATATTGGCTTCAGCCACACGTTTGAATTCATCCACATCTCCCAGTCTCATGGCAGTAGAGCCGCAGCAGATCTCATTTTCTCCAAGAATGCCGAAATCCAGTCCCAGCTTCTGAAAAATTGATGCAGTTGCCACTGGAAAATTTCTCACCGGCAGGTTAAAAGCGCCGGTACAGCCCACATAAAACAGGATGGGGGCATTTTCCTTCATAATGTTTTTGATCGGTTTTTTTGCTTTCTTAAACGGTCTTGTCCAGTCGGTGCGAACCCGTCGCGGGCCCTGGTAGGGATTGTTATAGCTTCTCATGGACTGGGCAATGACTTTCTGGCTGGGCATGGGGCCGACACCGTCTGAAACAGCCTTGCGCCTCATGGCTTCGATAATCTCGGGAATTACCGGCTTATGGTCCAGTTCACACTGGTTCTGGCATCCGCCGCAGATGGTGCATCTGTAAATATCATCGACAAACTCCTGGGTCCACTCCAGCTGACCGTCAAGGATTCCCCTGGCAAAGGCGATCTTGCCTTTGGATGCCATGTTCCCGTCAAAGCCATATTCCACACCGGCCGGGCAGATTTCTCCATAAGTCGGCGGCGGCCCGAAATCATAAGCTGTTTTACAATTACCACAGGCCGTACATTTCCATACCGCATCTTCCAATTCTTCAAGTGAAGGAATATCCCACTTCATAAAAGCCTCCAAAAACTATTGACAAAACAAGTTTTTTTATAAAATTTCAATTACAAGATTCCTACAACGCCAGCTTCCCTGTATTCATAATGTCATTGGGATCCAGCATCTGCTTTACCCTTTTTAACAGCTCAATATATCCTGGGTGTGCCCTTTTATTGATCTCCAGCCCGAAATCAACCGGCGGTTTGTAGGGGATGCCGCCGTTATCCAGATCAACTTTCAGACATTCAACAATGGCCTGCCTTGCATTTTCTATGGATGCGGGATCTTTTTTGGGAAACGGGATCATGGCCCTGAGCATCCCATAATGAACACCCCTGTAATTGGTAACCCGGACCGATGGCGACAAGTTCCGGGCCATCAGTATTTTTTTCCATTCTTCGTAAACCGGTTCCCATTTGTTGACAGGTGTAAAGGTTCCAGGCCATGAAATTCCGGCCCCTCCCTGTTTGGTATAGTTTTTGGTTGAACCGACAATCTGGCTGGGAAGCTGGGTCCTGGCTCTCAAGGCCTCTTCAGGATATTCTGTTTCCTTTAATGAAGAGCCTTTCTTTGTTTCTTCATCCACCACCATTTTCCAGATCTCTTCTCTGGCCTGCTTTTCTTTCTCAGTCCAGGAAAATGTGGTGGCAAAAGAGATCCATTCAGGCACATCTGATGGTTTGGGTTTATAGGGATAGGGAATTGGCACCTGGGAAAGCCACCACGACACCCCGGTCAGATCATCACATATTTCATAGTTGCCAAGGGTTCGCAGATAAGATGCCATATGACCGATATTTTCAGTAGATGCAGTAAACACTTTGAGTATGGGGGGCATGGGGTGCACACGCAATCCGATTTTTGTAACAACACCCGTAGTTCCGAGCCACCCTGTGAACAGTCCGTCCACTCTGGGCAGGGGAAGACAACTGTGCCAGGCATCTTCCTGAATCGCACAGGAGCCCACCCGAACCAGCTCTCCTGTGGGCAATACCACTTCCATGCTGGTTATTTCTTCGCTGTTGAGACCGTACCGGCCGCTCAATCCGCCGATACCATGACTGATGGAACAAGAGGAGGTAGAGGCAGACGGCGGGCCCACAGGCCAGCTGAACCGAAGCTTGTATTTTGCCAGTGCGCTGGCAAACTGGGCATGGGACACGCCAGGTTCAATAATTGCGTAATGGGATTCTTCATCGATACGGATAATCCGGTTCATCCGTTTCATATCCAGCAGAATACCGCCATTTTCAGGAATGCACAGGCCGCCGATATTGGTACCTGCCGTGAAGGGGGTCACGGAAATTTTCTCCTGGTTGGCAAATTTCATGACTTCCTGGACCTGTTCGACATTTGTCGGCATGACAACATAATCCGGCAGCTTGGGCATCACAAATGACAAATCATACGAGTATGCATAACGAATGTGCTTCATGTCGGTGGCATTTTTTTCACCGACGATTTCGCATAATCTTTTTGTGATCTGTGAATCTGTTTTTGATCTTTTCGGCATTTCGGTCATTTAGTTCCTCCTGCGATTTTATCTTATTACAAGTATTACCCTGATATCGAAATTATTGGCTGCCCTGCTCTTTCTTTAACAGGCCATTTTCAGTAATAATCATAATTCCGCCTTTACTGGCCAACATTCCTTTTTCTACCTCATTAATATGTTCTATCATTGCCTGGCTTGCTTTTTCCGGATCACGGTCCCGCAAAGCATTGACAATTTTTGTATGGCTGTCGCAGACCGCTGTTAAAAATTGCCTGTCCGTGTGCACAATCTGTTTGATATTGATCAAGGCAGTTTGTACACTTTCAACAATCAGGCTGATGATTTTATTGCCGGCAATCTCCACCAGCTTTTTGTGGAAAGCAATATCAAGGTCACTCATGAACGCCTCCCCATCCGGTTCATGTTCCATGGCTAAAATATTGTCTTCAAGAAATTCAAGGTCCTGGTCGGTAATTTTTTCTGCACAAATTTTTACCACCTGGGGTTCAATAAATGTTCTGATCTGGGTATATTCCCTGATACCGGGATTTTGAAAAAACAGATAATTCACAAAGCTGTCTTTGATAGTGGCCAGATCGACCTTTTTAACAAACGCACCGCCTGACATGCCTTGACGGATTTCCAGAAGACCATAGGCCTCTAAAACCCTGTATGCTTCTCTGAGAGATGACTTGCTGACACCAAAATGCCTGGCAAAATCTTTTTCCGAAGGAAGCTGGTCACCGATTTTCAGTTCCCCTTCCAGAATCGCGCTTCTGATCTGTTCAACAATATTCTGAGATATTCTGTTGGCCTTTACAGTTTCAAACTTAAAACCCATTGATTTAATTTTTATCCTAAATGAAAATGTCAAATGCAAATTTTTCAATAAAGCATCGATTACATTTTCATCTGTTCTTGTCAAGAAATATTTTAAATATTAAATGATCGGATGTTTTAATATTTATTATTGACATTTATTTTTCTTTTGACTACGAAGAAGAGGCACTTAAAATATTGTTGCGGTACAAATATTATTTATAGTATGGGAATCATGCTGTTTGTAATTTAAACCAACCAATCCAATAAAGTAAGGAAATGACATGGGAATTCAAATCAATGCGTTAAAGTGTACCAACTGCATGGCTTGTGAGATGGTATGCAGCTACCATAGGGATGATGGTTTTGCGTTTCTTTCTGCCTGTATTGTGGCTTACCGGGCCAAAGAAAAAAAAGATTATTTCGGTGTGCTTTTAAAAGAGGAGGATGTTTTGGTTGTTGCACGCCCGGACGGGACCGAGATAAACAAATTAGGTGAAGAGGCCGATCCTGACAGGGAAGCCGATGCTTCGGCCAAACCCATGCTGCTCAGAGAGGGGTGTGACCTTTGTGAAGATATGGATGATTACGGGCCCATGTGCGTTGCATTTTGCCCGGTAGATGCAATTACGCTGGATTAAACAAGGAGAAAAGTGGTATGGAATATTTATCAACCGATAAGATTCTTGTCATAGATTTAGGCGCTGCCCTGGTTGAAGAAGAGGAAATGGATGAGGCGCTTGTTGAACAAAAAATCGGCGGTATAGGCATTACCAAGTATCTGTACGAAAAATATATGGATGATGATCCTATTGTGATTGGAACCGGATTGCTCTCCGGCACCACATATCCGGCATCCGCTTCCGCCCAGATAACCGCAAAAAGCCCTGTAACAGGAAAAGTCTGCCATTGTCCTGTCATCTACAAGCTGGGTGTTGAAATCAAATATTGCGGGTTTGACTATATTGTTGTCAAGGGCCGGTCAGACACTCCCGTATATTTATGGATTCATGATGGTGTGGCTGATATTTCAGATGCTTCTGATGTGTGGGGAAAAAATGTCTGGGAATCGACAGATGCCATCAGAAAGTTTGTGGGGGATGATCTGCTCCAGACCATGATGATCGGCCCGGCTGGTGAAAAAGGGTCTGATTATGCCCAGGTCTGTTATAACCACTGGAGCAGCCCGGACCGGTTCGGATTCGGCAAATTATTCGGGGCAAGGAATCTGAAAGGATTTGCCTTCAGAGGCATGGGAATGTTAGAGATTGCTGAGCCAGAAGAGTTTGTTGAACAATCCCTTGAACTGCTCAAAACTGTCAAAGAAAACAGTTTTCTTGAAAACAAGGGGCTGGCCCCTGTTCTTGATGCTCTGGGAGAAGAAGGCGCAAAAGAGTGGATGGATCCTGTCACCCACCGGCACAGCGCCGATTATTTTACCCCCTATGCAACCAATACCGCATTTTTCCTTGATGAGGACCCTGGCCTGCTCAAAGAATCCAAAAAAGAGGAGCCTGGTGTGCTGATTTCTGATATCCATGCCCTGATTGCGTTTAAAAAACTGGGCCTTTCAGCGTCAGATACTGGACAGGCTTTAAAAGCATGTGCAAAATACGGGATTGATCCTTTTGCTGTGGCCACGCTGGGCAAAAAGACCGGTCTGGAAGAGATAACAGGCTCTTTTGATGCCATAACAGGGACCATCCCCATCCCCGGCAAAGGCCTTTTTTCGCCTTGGTGCCCGGCAGGCCCTGTTTTCAATGATTTTAACCTGTCTGGTGATGATGAAATAAGTGCCTGGTGGGAAAGAAGGCAGGCCGTGGCCATGATTTTTGGCATTCAACCCGTTTTTGCTCTCATGTGTCCGGAACTGACTGAAGAAAGCATGCTTGCGTTTGCAAATATTGGTACAGGGCTTGAGCTGACACAAAAAATTCTGGATGCTGTCATAGATGATATCTGCGGATAAAACTTAAGGTAATGAACTATCCGAAAATAGGGATCTATGCAGGCGCAGGCACCTCCCATTCCTGGCTCTGGTTTGTGGATCTGTTTGAAAAGGCAGGGTTTTATGACCTGCATTTTCTGGATGAATTTTCTGTTCAAAACAACGACATCAATACCCTTGATGCGCTGATTGTATCCGGCGGAGACACCTTTGCCGTAGCCCAAAGCCTTGGCAAAAAAGGGGGAGACAATATCAGGGCATTTGTTGAAAAAGGCGGTATTTATATCGGTTCATGTGCAGGGGCCTATCTTCCCATGAACTCATCAAAACACCCCCTGGATCTGTTCAATTTTGTTGATGTCAAAATCACAAATCTGAGCAAATCCTTTCCAGAGGCAACGGTCAAAACCTGTAAATTCTGTACGGCCTACGGCTGTGACTATGTATTTCATCCGGTAAGGGAAGCTGTCTCATTAAAAACGACCTCTTTTTTTGATAAAGGAAAAACCTTTGAATTCCGCGCCCCCCTTTATGGGGGGCCGGGCATGAAAGCCCGTGATCCTTCCTGGGTTCTGGCGGTGTATGAGGGGTTTACCCCGAAAACATCTTTTCTGACAACCCTAAAGATTGCCCGGCAAACGCTGATAAGCCAGGGAGCTGTATTGAAAATCCCCTTTAAGTCGGGTGTTTTTTATCTTCTTGGCCCCCATCTTGAGCATCCAAAATTTAACCAGGCCAACCAGTTTATTATAGATGCCATATACCGGGAGACCTGTAAAAATCAAAATCATGTTGACCTGGAAAAAAAACCCTGCAAACAGCAGCTGCCCGCAAAAAAGGCCAAAGAACTGCTTTTGACCATCTGAAGGGACCTGAGCAATTCCAGAATCGTGGCTGGCAGTCTGGAGTTTTTTCCGGTCCAGTGGCAGATAGGGCAAAAAACATATGAACCGCAAAAAATACGGGT
>JAIPDY010000038.1 GCA_021737445.1 Desulfotignum sp. | reverse complement strand
ATTTTTATCTGGACCGCAATGCCCTTGAAAAAGCAGAAACCCATTTTTTGACTGCCCTTAAAAAAGACCCGGAAAACCTGTCCGCCCATATGCTGCTGGCCAATGTATATAACCGCCAAAACATGAGAAGCGAGGCTGAAGCCTATATCCAGAAAACCCTGGATCTGGAACCGGAAAACCATGCTGTTATAAATACCGGTGCGGAATTTTATTTTTCCCATAAAAATTTTGCCCGGGCCCGGGAGATGGTGGACAAAATTCTTGCCCAGCGCCCAGGGTTTCTGCCCGCCAGAATCCTGAAAGGTAAAATTCTGGCTGAAAAAAAAGAGTTTGAGGGTGCTGAAACAATTTTCCACACATTGATCCAGGAAGAACCGGAATCGGGCAGATATTATTATCTTCTGGGATCGGTACTGGAAAAAAAAGGGGAGATCTCCCAGGCAAAATCGTTTCTTTCCACTGCCATTGAAAAAGATCCCGGCCTTTTTCAGGCCCGGTTGCTCATGGGAAATATTCATTTGCGCCAGAAAGATATGGACCTTGCAAGAACCAGTGCCCAAAAGGTGCTTGAACAGATGCCCGACAACTACGGCGCCTCAATGCTGCTGGGAAATGTGTTGCTGGCAACCCGGAAAATCCAGCCGGCCAGGGATATCTTTGAACAGCTCACCTCTCTTGCACCGGACAATCCTTCGGCCTATTTTCGTCTGGGGATTCTGGAACGGTCTGAGAAAAACTATGACAAGGCCATAAAACAGTTTACCCATGCCCTGACAATTGATCCGGATCTCATGGATGTGTTTTCCAGCCTGATATCTGTGTATGCACTGCAAAACAGGTATGACAGGGCACTGCAAACCTGTGATGACCATCTTGCCGCAAGGGGAAAACAAAATCATGTGATTGCCGCTGTAATTTACAATCTCAAAGCCGGCATTTATCTGGCAGGCAATCAGGTGGAAAAAGCCCTGGACACTTTTGAACAATCCATTTTAAAAAACCCTGACTATGCTCCCCCCTACATCAGCATGGCCAGAGTTCTCATTGCCCGAAACCGGATCGACGATGCGATCCTGGCCTGTACCAGGCTCATTGAAAACCGTCCTGACCAGCCTGCTGCCCACACCCTGGCAGGCACCCTGTACGAAAAGACAAACCGGCATGACCTGGCACAGACCCATTATGAGAAAGCCCTTGAAATTGATGCGGCCCATGTCCCGGCTCTCAACAACCTGGCTTATCTGTATGCAGAACAAAACAGACAACTCAACCAGGCACTGGAACTGGCCAGACAGGCCAAAAAACTGACAGGACAGGTGCCGGCCATCATGGACACCCTGGGATGGGTATACTATAAAAAGAAACTTTATGACAGCGCTGCCATGGAATTTGAAGCTGCTGCCGGGATCGATCCTGAAAATCCTGTGTTTTTTTATCACCTGGGGCTGGCCTATGAAAAACTGGGCAGGGCTGAAGAGGCAAAAAAAGCCCTTAACACCGCCCTGGCAGTTCAAGAGGATTTCAACGGCGCTGACACTGCCAAAAAAATCCTGGAAGCCCTTTAACATCACTTATTGATTTTACAGCACGCAAACAGCATCCGGAAACCGTGTCAGGCGCTCCGGTCCGGTCTCTGTGATCACCCAGGTGTTTTCTATCCCCACCACCCCTTTACCCGGCCATACCACCTTGGGCTCCAGGGCCAGGGTCATGCCCGGCTCCAGAACCAGGGTCTGATCTTTGGCGATAAAGGGAAATTCATCCAGTTCAATGCCCAGGCCATGGCCTGTAAACCGGATTTTCGGGTCTGAAGCCCCCATGAAATACTCCCCATATCCCAGATCATCTGCCATGCCGACCATGATTTCGTACAAATCGCCGGTCACAGCACCGGGAACCGCAGTCTTCTGTACCGACGACTGGATGGCCAGCATGGCCTCGTGGGCTTTTTGAAGTTCATCAGGCACAGGTCCCAAAGAAAAAATTCTGGTATGGTCAGCCAGATAACCGTCCAGTGCAAACACATAATCCACCAGTACCGGCTGGTTGGGCCGGATCAAACCTTTGCCCGGACCCTGGCCGATGCTGGGATTGAGCCCGGCACCGGCCGTGGGAGAGGCCAGTGATCCGGGCACTGCAGCAGATGCCCCGCACATGATATGACCGTAAAACAGATGGTTGTCCCACAGGCGCATGCGGATCAGTCCCTGGTGGCCAAGTTTCCGGGCATGGGCCTCCAGGCGCCCGGCCAGTTCGATCTCCGGCATGCCTGCCTGGAGCAGGTCCTTCACCTTTTCAGCCACCTGGTCGGCCATGGCCGCGGCCCGCTGCATGCATCCAAGCTCAAATGCGGATTTCACGGCCCGCTGATGTCTGATTTCAAAGGAGATGTCCGTGATCCGGCTCTGTCTGAAAATCTTTTGGAACAGCAGAAACTGACCGGCCGGCAGCACATCCAGCTCCATGCCCAGGGTTTCGGGCAGATCAAGGCCCCGGCCCAAGAGAATGTCCGGAATCTTTTTTGGACTCAGCACCGGGATCACCTCCGGCAAACCGGTTTCAATCCGGGCCCTTGCCACATCCTTGAACACCATAAACACAGGGTCCCCGTCACAGGGCACATACAGCCACCCGTTCTGGGTGGTGCCGGTGTAATAGAACAGGTCTGCCTTCTGGATCACCAGTGCCCCGTCAAGATCCCGGGATTTGAGCCGGTTTTGGAAATTGCTGATCCGGGTCGGCAGTTCTTCATTTATAGTCATAAAATCCCTTGCCGGTCTTGCGGCCCAGCCATCCTGCCTCCACATATTTTCTAAGCAGCGGACAGGGCCGGTATTTGGAATCCTTGAATCCGTCATAAAGGGTTTCCATGATGGCCAGGCAGGTGTCCAGGCCGATGAGGTCGGCCAGGGCCAGGGGCCCCATGGGATGGTTCATGCCCAGGCGCATCACCGTGTCAATGTCCTCTTTTTTGCCCACGCCCTGGTACAGGCAGAACACAGCCTCGTTGATCATGGGCATCAGTATCCGGTTGGCTATAAACCCTGGATAGTCACTGGCCTGGGCCGGGGTTTTGCCGAATTTTTCAGACAGTTTCCAGGTGGTCTCAAAGGTCTCTTCAGAGGTGGCAATGCCCCGGATCACCTCCACCAGTTTCATCACAGGCACAGGGTTCATAAAATGCATGCCGATCACCTTGTCCGGCCGAAAGGTCTGGGCCGCGATCCTGCCGATGGGAATGGAAGAGGTGTTGGTGGACAGAATCACGTGAGGCGGACAGATTTTGTCCAGATCTCTGAAAATATTGAATTTCAGGTCTTCACGCTCCACAGCCGCCTCCACGACAAAATCCGCCTTGGCCATGCCGTTGAGATCCGTGGTGGTGGTGATCCGTTCAAGAACAGCCGCCTTGTCCGCCTGGGTGATCTTTTCCTTGGCCACCATCCGGTCCAGGTTTCCGGTAATGGCAGCCACACCTTTTTCACAAAATTCATCCTTGATATCGCTCATGATCACCGACAACCCGGCACCTGCCGCCACCTGGGCAATGCCGTTGCCCATCTGACCTGCGCCGATAACGCCAAATGTGTTTATATCCATTTTATTCTCCTTTTTTTATTCAGTGTCAGCGGCTGACCACCATGGCAACCGCCTCGCCCCCGCCCAGGCACAAAGATGCCAGTCCCTTTTTAACTGAGCGTTTTTCCATTTCATGCAAAAGCGTGGTCAATACCCGGGTGCCTGAAGCGCCGATGGGATGGCCCAGGGCCACGCTGCCACCGTTGACATTAACCTTGTCCGGGTCCAGTTCCAGCACCTTGTTGATGCCTGCGGATGTGCCGGAAAACGCCTCATTGATCTCAAACAGATCGATATCGTCAATACCGACACCCTCTTTTTTCAACACCTTGGGAATGGCATAAATCGGCGCCATGAGCACATATTTCATGTCGATGCCGAACGATGCCTGGGCACCGATCTTCGCCATGATGTTGCAGCCCAGCTCTTTTGCCTTTTTCTCACTCATGACCACCACGGCAGATGCCCCGTCGGAAATAATGGAGGCGTTGCCTGCCGTGCCCTTGCCATCCTTTTTAAAGGCAGGCTTCATTTTTGACAGCAGGTCAAAAGAGGTGTCCTGGGGGCATTCATCCGTATCAAAAATTTTGGGATCTCCCTTGCGCCGGGGCACAATCACCGGCATGATCTCATCTTTGAACCGGCCTGATGCCACCGCCAGATTGGCCCTGCGGTAAGACTCGGCCGCATACCGGTCCTGGTCTTCTCTGGAGATCTCCCAGCGGTCCGAACACAGCTCATTGGACATGCCCATGTGAAAATCGTTGACAATATCCCACAGCCCGTCATGGACCATGTGGTCCTCTATGCGGCCCGGGCCCATACGGTGTCCCCACCGGGCCTTGTCCATATAATAGGGGGCCATGCTCATGGTTTCCATACCGCCGGCCACCACCACTTCGGCATCATTGCACTGGATCGCCTGGGCCGCAAGCATCACCGCCTTGAGGGAAGATCCGCACACCTTGTTTATGGTAATGGCCTCCACCTCCCAGGGCAGCCCGGCCTTGACCACGGCCTGCTTGGCCGGATTCTGGCCGTAACCGCAGGGCAGCACCATGCCCATGATGCATTCATTGACCCGGGATGATTCGATGCCGGCCCTGGCAATGGCTTCATTAATCACCAGGGCGCCCAGGTCTGTGGCGCCCATTGTATGCAACGTCCCGCCGAAACTGCCCAGAGGGGTTCTGACGGCACTGACGATGACAGGGTTCTGCATGGGTTGTATCTCCTTATTGCTTGTCTGTAATTATTCGCTATATTGCAGCTGCAATGTATCAGCTGTCCGTGTCCATTGCAAGCATTTATCCACCCGGGAGCATCCTGTTGTGCTTAAACCCTCCCGGGGAAGGCTGTAGGTCAAAGACCCGTGCCGGGGGGCTGTGTGGGTCTCACCCGTCTGCCGTGTTTGACAAGGAGTAGGGCATACTGCGCTAAACGTCAAAAACTCCGGGCAGGTATGTCCTCAGACAGTTTGCCGTTTTTAACGCTTCGCATGCCCAACTCCTTGTAACAAACACGCCAGAATGGGATTCGACCCACACAGCCCCCCGGCACTAGCCGTTGATAACACCGATGGCTGCCGGTGAAATATGGGTTCCGAGTTCTCTTTGCACAGCGGAGCCCCTGGTGGGGGTACTCTGCCAAAAAAGTCACCCCGGCATGCCTACATATTACGGCGGTATTTGCCTCCCACCTCGTACAGTGCTCCGGTAATGGTTCCCAGAGAGCAGACCTTGACGGTCTCCATGAGTTCCTCGAACATGTTGCCCCCGTCCAGAGCGGTCTGCTGCAATCTTTTCAGGGCGGTTTCCTGTTCATTTTCATGGTTCGCCTTGAACGCATCCAGACGTTCCAGCTGGGCGTTTTTCTGTTCATCAGTGGACCGGGAAAGTTCCAGATGGTTGGCCATGCCCGCGTAATCAGCATCAGGGTCTTCAAAGGTGTTGATGCCGATCAGAGGCAGCTTGCCCGAATGCTTGAGATGCTCATAATACATGGACTCCTCCTGGATCCTGCCCCGCTGGTAACCGGTTTCCATGGCGCCCAGGACCCCTCCCCGCTCCGTGATGCGCTCGAACTCCACCAGCACGGCCTCTTCCACCAGATCGGTGAGTTCATCCACAATAAATGAACCCTGAAGCGGGTTTTCATTTTTGGCCAGACCCCATTCCCGGTTGATGATCAGCTGAATGGCCAGGGCCCTTCGCACCGATTCCGCAGAAGGGGTGGTGATGGCCTCGTCAAAAGCGTTGGTGTGAAGCGAGTTACAGTTGTCATAAATGGCGCACAGTCCCTGGAGGGTGGTTCTGATATCGTTGAACTGGATATCCTGGGAGTGCAGGGACCGGCCCGAGGTCTGGATATGGTATTTGAGTTTCTGGGATTTGTCATTGCCCCTGTATTTGTACCGCATGGCAATCGCCCAGATCCGGCGGGCCACCCGGCCGATGACAGTGTATTCAGGATCCATGCCGTTGGAAAAGAAAAATGACAAAGACGGGGCGAATTCATCGATACCCATGCCCCTGGACAGGTAGTATTCCACATAGGTGAACCCGTTGGCCAGGGTCAATGCCAGCTGGGTGATGGGATTGGCTCCGGCTTCGGCAATATGGTACCCGGAGATGGAAACCGAATAAAAGTTTTTCACCTGGTGGTCGATGAAATACTGCTGGATATCCCCCATCATTTTCAGGGCAAACTCGATGGAAAAGATGCAGGTGTTCTGGCCCTGATCCTCCTTGAGAATATCGGCCTGGACCGTGCCCCGCACCGAGGAAAGGGCAAATGCCTTGAGTTCTGCAGCTTCTTTTTCACCGGGTTTGCGGCCATGTTTTTTCTCAAACCTGTCCATCTGCTGATGGATGGCGGAATTTAAAAACATGGCCAGCATCATGGGGGCAGGACCGTTGATGGTCATGGATACAGAGGTGTTGGGCGCGCACAGATCAAACCCGTCATACAGCACCTTGACATCTTCCAGGGTGCAAATACTCACCCCGGAGGTACCGATCTTGCCGTAGATGTCGGGCCGCCGGTCCGGGTCAAACCCGTACAGGGTCACCGAATCAAAGGCAGTGGACAGGCGTTTGGCAGGATATGATTCCGACAGCAGCTTGAACCGGCGGTTGGTATCAGCCGGCCCGCCTTCGCCGGCAAACATCCGGGTGGGGTCTTCATCAGCCCGTTTCAACGGAAACACCCCGGCTGTATATGGGAACTGCCCGGCAAAATTTTCTTTTCTCATCCACCGGTACTGGTCTCCCGGGTCTGAAAACCTTGGCCGTGCGATCTTGGGTATCTTTGAATGGGACAAAGATTCTGTGTACAGTGGCACCTTAAATTCCCGGTCCCGTACATGGTATACCAGTTCATCTTTTTCAAAGGACCTGGCACTGGTCTGATACTGGTCAATCAATTCATCGGTCAATGGTTCCACACCGGCGCCGGTGTCTGCCACTGCCTGTTTCAGGCCGGCCAGGGCCTGATCCATATCTCCGGCAGATCCCTCCAGCTCCTCCAGAACAGATGTCAGGTGCCAGCGCCGGCGCACCGTTTCTGCCTGGTCCCGGGTTGTTTTGTGGTAGTCTCTGACAGTGTCTGCGATCTCAGCCAGGTACCTTGTCCGCTCCCCCGGAATAATAATGGTTTTGGATGAAGATTCCTTTACGCCGATCCTTGGAAGGGCAGAGGTGTACCGGATCCCTTTTTTTTGGTTGATGAGATCCAGCAGGGCGTGGTAAAAGGCCGTGAGGCCGTCGTCATTGAATTTAGAGGCGATGGTGCCGTACACCGGCAGATCTCTGGGATCCCTGTCCCAGGCCTTGTGGTTTCGCTGAACCTGTTTTCTCACATCCCGGATGGCATCTTCTGACCCTTTTTTCTCGTACTTGTTCACCACCACGATATCCGCATAATCCAGCATGTCTATTTTTTCCAGCTGGGAAGGGGCACCATATTCAGCAGTCATCACATATACGGACATGTCCACAAGATCCACCACCCTGGAATCTCCCTGGCCGATACCTGCAGTTTCCAGCAGGATCATATCAAATCCGGCAGCTTTGACCACTTCCACGGCATGGGACAGGGCTTCAGGCAGTTCGGTCTGGGAGCGCCGGGTGGCCAGAGACCGCATGTAAACCCGGTCGCTGTCAATGGCATTCATGCGGATCCGGTCCCCTAAAAGGGCACCGCCGGTCTTGCGCCGGGAGGGATCACAGGAGATGACTGCAATGGTCACATCAGGCAGATCCCTGAGAATGCGGATGATCAGCTCGTCGGTCAAAGAGGATTTGCCGGCCCCGCCCGTGCCGGTGAGACCTATAACCGGTGCCTTACGGGCACCGGCCAGGGGAGCCACCTTTGCCATGATCTTCTCCAGCTGGTCAGGATGACGGGCGCAGGCTTCCTGGACCGCAGATATAAACCTGGCTATAATGAGTTTGTTGTCCACGGAGAGCCGGTCATGGTCCAGTTGGTCAAAATCCACGCACGGGGCATCCATGGCCCGCATCATATCGTTGATCATCCCCTGGAGGCCCATTTTTGCGCCATCTTCGGGTGAATAGATCCGGGTGATGCCATAGGCGTGCAGTTCATCCATTTCCGCCGGTATTATCACGCCGCCGCCACCGCCAAAAATTTTGACATGGGAAGCTCCCAGTTCATCCAGCAGGTCTTTCATATATTTAAAATATTCCATGTGACCGCCTTGGTAGCTTGAAACGGCTATCCCCTGGGCATCTTCCTCAATGGCAGCATCCACCACCTCCTTGACTGACCGGTTGTGGCCGATATGGATCACTTCAGCACCTGTGTCCTGAAGAATTCGCCTCATGATATTGATGGCGGCATCATGGCCGTCAAACAGGGAGGTGGCGGTAACGATCTTAATGGAATTTTGAGGGATATACGCTTTCATTTCCTGGGTCATGGCTGCTCCTTTTTTTAGAATACAAGCCCGAGTATAAAATCGGTCTGAATGGCAATATATTGGTCTATGGTAAAATTTTTTTTCAAATGCCACCGGCGGAATGCCCACATCTGTCCCAGCACGGAAATATTGTGACCCACAAGATTAAGAATTTTGGCGTTCAGCACCGGAAAGTTGTTTTTTCCGGACATCTGTGCCAGGGTGGTGATAAAAATATCGGTGATATTCAATTCATTGACCAGAACCCTTTCTTTCCATTTTTCAGGCAGAAACTGTGTCACCTGGTACATGAGCAGAATATGGTCAGCCATTTTGTCACAGACCCTGAAATACTGACGGATCACCTCAGCCAGTATTTCCCGGTTCCCGCTGCTGTCAGCCAGTGCATCCTCCACAGCCTTCTGCACCTCTTCATGAATGGTTTTGCACACCAGATAAAGCAGATCTTCTTTGGAGCTGACATACTCATATAAAGAACCGATGGAAAACCCGGCTGCCTTTGCAATCATGCGGGTGGTGGTTTTATGATACCCGTGGGCAATAAACAGGGTGACGGTTGAATCGATTATATGACGGCGGCGCTCTCTGACCAGCTCAGGATTCTTGATCTGGGTGGGGACTTCTGGATCAGCCACCACCTGCTTTTTTTTTCTTGCCTTTGCCACCATATACTCCTTTGCTTTGCTGGATGGAACCTCCTGATCAGTGGTAGCAGCACCCCGGCAGAAACCCCATGAACGAGCGCTCAATCATATATTTTTCACATGAATCAACCTGGTTGTCAAGCAAAAGATTGGCCCTGCATTGATTGAATTTTTGCTTTTTTTTATAAAGCGGTTGGGGTAAGGTAAATAAACTCACATATATAACAAAGACCCACTTCTTACTTTGAAAGGAAGATCTTATGGAACTGAAAACCGTTGCCATTGAAAATCCGGAAGCCCTTAACTTTATTCTCGGGCATGCCCATTTTATCAAAACCATCGAAGATATCCATGAGGCAATCGTATGCACCGTGCCCGGTGCCAGATTCGGAGCCGCGTTCTGCGAGGCATCCATGGAATGCCTTGTACGTCACAGCGGTACTGATGAAGAGCTGACAAAACTGGCTACAAAAAATGCATATGCATTGTCTGCCGGACATTCATTTATCATTTTCATGAAAGATATGTTTCCCATCAACATCCTCAACACTATCCAGAATGTGCCGGAGGTGGCACGCATCCACTGCGCCACAGCCAATCCCGTGGAAGTGATTCTGGCCCAGACAGATCAGGGCCGGGGTATTTTGGGTGTGATTGACGGATTTTTTTCAAAAGGCATTGAAACAGATGAAGATGTGGAAAAACGAAAAGGATTTTTGCGCATGATCGGATACAAACAATAAAAACGGGGTCAGAAATTTTTTTTTTGACCCCGCACACAAAACTATTTGGTGATGAACACCGGACATTCCGCTTTGTGAAGAACCTGGTGGGCCACACTGCCCAGAAAAAGCCCGGCCAGATCTGATACCCCCCTGGATCCCATGACAATGAGGTCCACTTTTTCAATCTTTGCCACATCAGCAATATGGGTACCTGGCGTTCCTTCCAGAATCCTTGTTTCAAAATCAACACCCGCTTTTTCCAGCATATCTTCAAAGGGTTTGACAAGATCTTCCGACGATTTCATGATCTCATCAATGGCCTGCTGAAAATAAGGTTCAGACAACACCACCGGAAATCTGGCATGACAGTGCAGCAAAATGATGCGGGAGTTAAATTTTTTAGCCAGATCAATGGCATACCGGGTCGAATTGGCTGAATGGGAAGAGCCGTCCACCGGGTTGAGTATTTTTTTAAAATCCATCACACACCTCCTTAATTGATAAGGTTCAGACGTCTTTTTTTCATGCTTTTGCCATACAGCTGCTTTATTTCTATTGTAGACATGTGGATAATAAAAATAAAGCAAAAAAAATATTGACAATTTATTTACCCTGATTGTAGTATCCAGATAAATAGACTGAGCGCTCGATCAGTTTTTTTCTTTCATCTTGTCGGGCATGTATGGTTGAACCTGGAACAGGACAGTCCCAATCAATAACCAAAAATTATAAGGAGGCGCAGGGTGGATTTTGACCTTACCAAAGAGCAGGAGATGATCCGTAAGGAAGTCAGAAAGTTTGCCCGGACAGAAATCGCCCCCCAGGCCGGGGATCTGGACGAAAAAGAGCTGTTTTCCGAAGCGCTCACCAGAAAAATGGGTGAGATCGGTCTTTTCGGCATGTTTGTTTCAGAAAACTATGAAGGCCAGGCAATGGATTATATCTCATATATCATTGCGGTGGAAGAGATCGCCCGCATTGACGGCTCCCAGGCCGCCACCATTGCAGCGGGCAATTCTCTGGGCATCGGCCCCATCTATTATTTCGGCACTGAAGAACAAAAGAAAAAATTTCTGCCAAAACTGTGCGCCGGCGAAGGGTTGTGGGGATTCGGGCTCACCGAACCCACAGCCGGGTCCGATGCCGGGGGCAGCAAAACCACGGCCGTGCTGGACGGTGATGAATGGGTGATCAACGGGTCCAAGATTTTCATCACCAATGCCGCCTGTGACATGACCATGGGGGTGACGGTCCAGGCCATCACCGGCACAAGAGACAGCGGCAAGCCCGAATATTCCTGTATTCTTGTGGAAGCCGGCACCCCGGGTTTCAAGGCCGTGCCCATGCACAAAAAAATGATGTGGCGCTCCTCCAATACGGCAGAGCTGTATTTTGACGATGTGCGGGTGCCAAAGGAAAACATCCTGGGCAAAAAAGGGGACGGGTTCCACCAGATGCTGGCCACCCTGGACGGGGGACGGCTGTCCATCGGGGCCATGGGTTTAGGCGGTGCCCAGGGGGCCTATGACCTGGCCCTCAAATATGCGAAAGAAAGAGAACAGTTCGGCCAGCCCATTTCCAAATTCCAGGCCATTGCCTTTAAACTGGCGGACTGCGCCATGGAGATCGAATGTGCCAGAAACCTGCTGTACAAAGCCTGCTGGCTGAAAGACCACAAACGGCCCTATGAAAAAGAGGCGGCCATGGGCAAGCTGTACTGCTCGGAAGTGATGAACCGGGTGGTGAACCATGCCGTGCAGATCCACGGCGGCTACGGCCTGATGAAAGAATACAATGTGGAACGGTTCTTTCGGGACCAGAAACTGCTGGAGATCGGAGAAGGCACCTCTGAAGTGCAGCGGATCGTAATTTCCAGATATATCGGGTGTTAGGCCCAAAGGGAGATATTATCATGACCACCCAGGAACTGCTTGTCAAACAGGAAAAAAACCAGGCCGCCATTCTTACCTTGAACCGGCCCTCAGTGATGAACTGCCTGAATTTTGACCTTTTATATGCTTTAAGAGATGAAATTGACAGGCTGCAGTTTGCCGATGATATCCGGTGTGTCATCATCACCGGTGCCGGAGAAAAAGCGTTCTGCGCCGGGGCAGACCTCAAGGAGCGCGCCTCCTTGACCCAGGACCAGGTCAGACAGTTCATCGTCACCATCAGAAACCTGCTCACCGCCATCCAGAACCTGAAAATGCCGGTAATTTGTGCTGTCAACGGTATCGCCTTAGGGGGCGGCACAGAAGTGGCACTGGCATCGGACATCCGCATTGCATCAGACACCGCATCCATGGGACTCACCGAGACAAAACTTGCCATTATCCCGGGCGGCGGCGGAACCCAGCGCCTGCCCAGGATCATCGGGGTGGCCAAGGCCAAGGAGCTGATTTTCACCGGCCGCCGGGTGGATGCAAAAGAAGCTTTGGATATCGGTCTTGTCAATGCAGTGGCACAGCCTGAAAAACTCATGGATGCCTGCCTGGACATGGCTGCCATGATCGCCGAGACCGGTCCTGTTGCCGTGGAAATGGCCAAGTATGCCATTGACAAAGGCATTGAAACAGACCTGGCCACGGGCCTGGCCATTGAATCCAATGCCTACCGGGTGACCATTCCCACTGAAGACCGGATTGAAGGGCTTACCGCGTTCAAGGAAAAACGAAAACCAGTATATAAAGGAAAATAAACCCCATGACCGATAACAAAGCGTTCTGGCAGGACCAGGAACTGGAACTGGAAAAAAAACGGCAGGCAGCTGTCTGGCCCGGAGGACAAAAAGCGGTGGATGCCCTTGCCAAACGCGGCAAGCGCCCGGTGCGCGAATTGATCACAGATCTCATCGACCCGGACACCATGTTTTTTGAACTGTCCATGCTGGCCGGGTTCGGCATGGGATACCCCGGGGTGGAGGATGTCCCCTGTGCCGGCATTGTCACAGGGATCGGAAAAATCCACGGCAACTGGACCATGATCATGGCCAATGACTCCCGGGTCAAGGCAGGCACCTACTTTCCCATCACCTTGAAAAAACACATGCGGGCCCAGGCCATTGCGGAAAAATGCGGCCTTAACTGCGTGTACATCGCCGATTCCGGCGGGGTGTTTCTGCCCATGCAGGCGGATGTATTTCCCGATGACCAGCATTTTGGCTCCATTTTCTACAACATGGCCAGAATGTCCGCCAAAGGCCTGCGGCAGGTGACCTTAAGCACCGGCGGCAACACCGCAGGCGGTGCCTATATCGTGTTCATGGCCTGTGAATCCATCATGATCGACCAGCAGTCCTTTTCCTTTTTAGGGGGGCCGCCTTTGGTGAAGATGGCCACGGGCGAAGAGATATCTGCCGAAGATTTAGGGGGCGCCAAAGTGCACACCCAGACCTCGGGCGGGGCAGACCATCTGTGCACCGACCAGGCCCAGGCCATTGCCAGGGTCAGAAAGCTGCTGTCTTTGACCCGGCCCCAGACCCTGCACCTGCACCGGTACAAACCACAAGAGCCGGAAACCGGCCCGTCTGCGGTGTATGATGTGTTGCCCGCATCCCCTCACAAAGGCATCAAGGGCCTGGCCTTCATCAAGGCCATTGCCGACAGCTCTGAATTCATCGAGGCCAAGAAAAATTTTGCCCCGGGCCGGGGCACCAACATCCTCACCGGCAGGATCCGCATCAAAGGACTGCCCATCGGGGTAATCTGCTCCAACGGGGCCGGGATTATATTCCATGAAGCTGCCAAAAAAGTGGCGGAATGGGTGGTGAGATGCTCCCATGAAAAGATCCCGCTGCTGTTCATCCAGAGTTCCCCGGGTTACATGGTGGGATCGGAATCAGAGCACGCCGGCATCGGCAAATACGGGGCCGACATGGTGCGGGCGGTTTCCTGCGCCCAGGTGCCCAGGATCCAGCTGGTGATCGGCCCGGACAACGGGGCTGCCAATTACGGCATGTGCGGCCGTGCCTACCGCCCGAATTTTTTGTTTTCCACCATGCGGGCCCGCACATCGGTCATGAGCGGCAAAAGCGCCGGCGGTGTGCTTTTGAGCATCGAACAGGCCAAGCGCAACGCCGCAGGCAAACCCATGACCAAAGAGGAGATTGCCGCATTCCAGCAGAAAATGATCGACAAGTATGACGGGGAAGCCCATCCGTTTTTCTGCGCGGCCCGGCTGCTCAACGACCGGGTGCTCAAATTTGATGAAATCCGGGACTGGCTGGCCATGGCATTTGAGGTCAGCCTGGTGAAACCCATTGGCGAACCAGGCTTTGGAAACTTCAGGTTTTAGCCCCACAAGATTCAGACAGCAAAATTCAAAGTTGTGTGTTGCGTTTTGCCGCAGCCATATAATATAAAAAACCAAGCAGGAGAAAATACCATGACAGAATATGATTACTGGAAAATTTTTCCCAGAATGCCCCAAAAAGTCACCATCGGCGATATCACGGTGCGGGACGGGTTTCAGCACCTGGAAAAATTCATCTCCACCCCGGCCAAGATCACCTATCTGGAGGAACTGATCTTTGCGGGGTGCCGCAACATCGAGGTCACCAACCTGGGCAATCCCAGGAACATGCCCCAGTTTTCCGATGCAGAGGAACTGCTGGCACACCTGCGGTCGGACAGTTTTGTGTCCCGGGCCGCAAAAAAAGGCATTGACATGAAAGATGTTACTCTGACCGCCATCACCATCAGAGAACCTTCCGTGGACAGGGCCATTGCGCTCAAAAAACAAGGAAAGGGTCCGGACCGGGTTTTGATGATGGTCTCCACCGAAGAACAGCACCATTTTGCCAATTCCGGCACAACCCTGCCCAACTACTGGAAAGAGGCGGAACGGTGCATCCAAAAATGCCAGGATGCCGGCATTAAAATGTGCGGCACCGTGTCCACCATCTGGGGGTCTCCCATCGGCGGGGCCACGGAACTCAAGGATGCGGTAAAGTTCACCAAACACTGGCTGGATATCGGGGCATCAGACATCGAGCATGCAGACCACGACGGTTCTGCATCCGCCCCTGAGGTGTACCGGTATTTTTCCATGATCTTAGATGAGATCCCGGACACCTCCCTGCACATCGCCCATTTCCATGAAACCAAACGGGTGGCCTCCGCCTCCACTTTGGCGGCCCTCCAGGCAGGCATCTGCCATTTTGAATGCACCCTGGGAGGACTGGGAGGCCAGCCGGCCAATTTTTTAGATGACCGGCCCATCAAAGGCACCGGCGACTACTATTATGACGACCCCCGTTACGTGGGCCTGGTATGCCTGGAAGATACCCTTGTACAAATCGATGAAATGGGTATAGAACACGGGTATGATGTGGACCGGATTCTGTGGCTGGGCAGACAGATGGAAAGAACCGTGGGCCACCGGCTGCGCAGCGAAGCCATCATCAACGGCCGGACCCTCACCCAGGGCCACATGGAATATGCCCGGCCCGGCCTGGCCAAACTCAAGGAAAAGCTGGGAGAGGCCCCGGATCAGAAATTTCCGGAATAACCCATTAAACAAAGGAGATGCAATGGAAAAGGAAGACAAAACTCCCCATATCAACGTGGACTATTTTGAGGACCTCACCGGAAATATTGAAGGTGGTGATGACAGGTCCGTGGATGAGGTGGGAAAACGGATCCAGCAGCTAAGAGAGGAGCGGGGCATCTCACTCCAGGACCTGTCTGATCTCACCGGGTTTGAAGTGTCGCGCCTGGAAGATATTGAAAACGGCAGGGAAAAACCCCAGCTGGGCATGGTGATGAAACTTTCCAAAGCCCTGGATGCGGCCGTGGGCAGACTGGTGTCAGGCATGGGCACCAAACTGTATTCCATCACCCGGAAAAATGAACGCAGGCCCGTGGCCAGATCCGCCTCCAAGACCAGCAAAAAAAGCGTGTATTCTTACATGAGCCTGGCCCCGGAAGTCCAGGGCCGCCACATGGAAGCCTTGATCGTGCAGCTGGAAAAAGCCGAGGAAAAAGAGATCTCCATGCACAACGGAGAGGAGTTCATCTATGTGCTGGACGGGGTGGCCAATCTCACCATTGCCAAAAAATCCTATGACCTGTCTCCCGGGGATTCCGCCTATTACCTGTCCACCACCCCCCATTACCTGACGGCCAAAACCGATAAAGCAACCATACTTGCGGTTCTCTACGAATAAGGAGGTGTCACCAATGCCTGAAAAACTGTGGGAACCATCCAAAGAACGGATCAGATCCACCAACATGTACCGGTTCATGACCATTGTGAATGAAAAATACAACAAAAATTTCACAGACTACACCCAGCTGTGGGAATGGTCTGTGGAAAACCTGGAGGATTTCTGGGCCACTGCCTGGGATTTTCTGGATATCAAGGTATCTGCCCCCTATGAACAGGTGATCCAGGACAAAGACAAAATGCCCGGCGCAAAATTTTTTCCCGGTGCTAAACTCAATTTTGCACAAAACCTGCTGAGATTCAAAGATGACAGAACCGCCCTTGTGTTCAAAGGAGAGGATGCGGTGCGCAGGACCCTGACCTACAGCCAGCTCTATGATGAGGTGGTCAAAACCGCAGCATCCCTCAAAGCCTTGGGCGTGAAAGCCGGCGACCGGGTGGTGGGGTTTGTACCCAACATGCCGGAAAGCATCATTGCCATGCTGGCCGCCACAAGCCTTGGGGCGGTATGGTCTTCCTGCTCGCCTGATTTCGGCATCAAAGGGGTGCTGGACCGGTTCGGCCAGACCAAACCCAAGGTGCTGTTCACGGCAGACGGGTATTTTTTCAAGGGCAAACCCTTATCCTCCATCGAACGTATCGCCGGTATTGTGGCGGAACTGCCCTCCATTGAAAAAATCGTGGTGGTGCCCTATATCAGTGACACACCCGATATAAGCGCCCTTCCCAATGCCGTGCACTATGCGGATTTCAAGGACCCGGCCGCAACAGACATCGATTTTGTCCAGATGGACTTTGATGACCCATTGTATATCATGTATTCATCAGGCACCACAGGCCTGCCCAAATGCATGGTCCAGAGCATCGGCGGGGTTTTGCTCCACCAGAAAAAGGAGCTGGTGCTCCACACGGATCTGAAAAAAGAGGACACCATCTTTTATTTTACCACCTGCGGGTGGATGATGTGGAACTGGCTCACTGCCAGCCTGTCCGTGGGGGCCACCCTGGTGCTGTATGACGGCAACCCCTTCCATCCGGGACCGGACGCGCTGTGGCGCATGGCCCAGGATGAAAAGATCACTGTGTTCGGCACCAGTGCCGGGTATATTGAAGCCTTGAAAAACGCCGGGGTCAAACCAAAGGAACAATTTGACCTGACACCCCTCAAATCCGTGCTGTCCACCGGGTCTCCCTTGTCGGACGAAAACTTTAAATTCATTTACGACCATATCAAATCCGACCTGCAGCTGGCCTCCATTTCCGGCGGATCAGATCTCAACGGCTGTTTTGCCCTGGGCAACCCCATGGGACCGGTGTATACCGGAGAGCTCCAGTGCAGAGGGCTTGGTATGGCGGTCTATGCCTATGATGACACAGGCAAGCCTGTGGTGGACCAGCAGGCGGAACTGGTGTGCACAGCCCCCTTTCCCTCCATGCCCATCTATTTCTGGGGAGATGAGGACGGCTCCAAATACCATTCCGCCTATTTTGACCAGTTCCCCGGCATCTGGACCCACGGGGATTTCATCAAGGTCACCCCCAGGGGCGGGGTGATCATGTTCGGCCGGTCCGATGCCACCTTGAACCCGGGCGGGGTCCGCATCGGCACAGCAGAGATATCCCGCCGCCTGGATGCCATGCCGGAACTGGAAGATTCCGTGGTGGTGGGCCAGTCCTGGAACAATGATGTGCGGGTGATCCTGTTTGTGAAATTAGCAGAAGGGTATGATCTCACCGAGGATCTGGAGGCAAAAATCCGGGCTGATATAAGGGCCAATGCCTCTCCCCGGCATGTGCCGGCCAAAATCATTGCCTGCCCGGACGTGCCCTATACCCTGAACATGAAAAAAGTGGAACTGGCGGTGAAAAAAGTGATCGAGGGCAAGGATGTGAAAAACAAGGATGCCCTGAAAAATCCGGAGGCCCTGGATTTTTTCGCTGATCTGCCCCAGCTTTCATCCTGAAAAAACCCTGTAAGCCCGGCTGTCCTGCAACCCATTGCGGGACAAGCCGGGTTTTTTAAACCAAGGCCGTTTCTATGGAAACCCATGTGCGCCAACATTATCATGCCCGGGATCTGATCAAAAAAATTGATGCCGGACTGACTGCCGCCGGGAAAAACCCGGAACTGCTTCAAGTAAAAGACCTGGCCAGGGTGGACCAGCTCCACACCGGCGGAACCCGGGCCACCCTGGCCCTGGTGGAAAAGGCCGGCATCTCCCCTGATAGTCATATTCTGGATGCCGGGTGCGGCTTAGGGGGATCATCCCGTTTGCTGGCAAGCACCTTTGGCTGCCGGGTAACAGGCATTGACCTGTCCACCACCTATATCGATGCCGCAAAAACACTGACCCTGCGAACCGGCCTCTCCCAAAAAATTAAGTTTCTGGCCGGTTCCATTCTGGATCTGCCCTGGGATGGCAGCACCTTTGATGCTGTCCTGTGTCAGCATATCCTTATGAATATCCAGGACAAACAGGCGGCAGCACAGCAATTTTTCAAGGTGCTCAAACCCGGAGGGGTTCTGCTTCTCCATGAAATTGTAAAAGGGACCCATCCAGACCTGGCTCTCCCGGTTCCCTGGGCCGCCAGTGACACCATATCGTTTCTGGAATCCTGGAACAATCTGGCTGCACATTTTGATGCCAATGGATTTAATATTGATGAGGTGGTGGATACCACCGGTGCCGGGTGCCGGTACTGGCAGAAAGCCAGAGAATTTGCCCCGAAAAAGGCTGGTACCCCCCTTTCTCTGGGGCCTCACCTGGTGTTTGGAAAAAACGCTTCACATTTTCCATTTACCATGTCACACAACTTTGAAAACAACAGCATCGGCCTGGTTGAAGCTGTTTTATTTAAAAAAAGCATCAATCAGTAAAATTGAGCTGCAGGTGATAAATCCCGTTCTCCAAACGGGATTTCAGGGGCAGTCCCGATTTTTCAAAGACTTTGATCATGGGCTGGTTATCTGACAGCACCTCAGCGGTCAGGCCTTCGAATCCCTGTTCCCTGGCCTGTTCAATCAGGCGGGACAAAAGATAGGAACCTATCCCGATCCCCTGGAACCGTTCATCGATGAGAAACGCCACCTCCCCGCAACAGGTGCGCTCATCTTTCACCATCCTGGACTCTGCAATGATCTTCTGGTTTCCCTCTTCCACAAAAAGCCCCACAATGGAGAACTCCTTTTGATAATCCACGTTCACATAGGTCTGCATCTTGTCGTGATCCATGGTTTTGATGGAATAAAAAAACCGGTAAAAAATCATCTCTCTGGAACAACGGTAGAAAAACCGGCGCATCATCTCTTCATCAGAGGGTTTCATGGCCCGGAACCGGACAATACTGCCGCCTTTAAATGTTTTGGTTTCCTCAATATGGGCCGGGTAAAGATGGGCTGATTCAGACAAAAAGATCTGATTGGGATAAATGATTTTCCGCTGTTTGGCCTGGGTGACCAGAAACTGGCGGTCATCCGGGTGGGCGATGTCGATGAGGGCCTGGGCTCT
>JAIPDY010000037.1 GCA_021737445.1 Desulfotignum sp. | reverse complement strand
CCCAGTACCGCAAAAAAAACCCCCAGGTCAAAGACCAGCGGCGTGCCCACCCAGATGGCGCCGGAATGCTGCCAGATGCCGGTGAGAAAAGGTTTTGATGTGAAAAGGGCCGGCAGCCCGGCAGATACAGCCAGTGCAAGGCCGGTCATGGCCATGGCTGACGGGGGTATCCGGATGGCCTGTCTGACCTGGTCAGGGCCTTGGGTGATGGCGAACAGGGCAAAGGCCGTGCCTGCCAGAAGGGCTGCGGAAAATCCGCCACCGGGTTCATGGTGGCCCCGCAGCAGCAGATACACGGCAAATACCAGCATCAAGCCCACCATGAGGCGTGTGGCTGTTTTTAATATAATGGACTGCATTTACCGCACCTCTTTTTTGCGGATCAGGGTTGCTGCTGCCCAGGCAGCCAGCACCACCACACAGATTTCCCCCAGGGTGTCCAGGCTCCTGAAGTCCACCAGGATCACAGTGACGATATTGCGGCCGTGAGCGGCAATATAGGCATGGTTTTCAAAAAAAGCGGTGAGGCTGCGGTCCAGGGGGGTCTGCACAACCCCGATCAGAAGAGAGGCCACCACCAGGCCCGCTCCCAGTGACAGACACGCATCCCGGACGGTTCTGGACCGGGACCGTTTTTTTGCCTCTCCCATGGGGGGCAGCCGCAGCAGTACCAGGGATACAAAAATCAGTGTCAGGGTTTCCACCAGCAGCTGGGTCAAGGCGAGGTCCGGTGCCCCGAAAACAAGAAACGTCAGGGCCACGCCCGCACCCACCCCCCCAAGGCCCCCGATGGCGGAAAGCCGTTGCTTTGCAATAACCACCACAAGGGTGGATGCCAGGATAAAGGCAAACAGCCCCATGGCCGCCAGGGGGCCCGATATTTCGGGCACAACCGGGATATTCAGCATATGGGGCAGCCGGCTTCCCCCTGCGAGCACGGTCATGACGGCAATAATGACAAAAAAGTAAAAGTGCAGGGATCCGTTCTGCATGGTGCCTGTGAACCTGCCCGCAGTTTTGAGGAACATATCCAGTCCGGATCTGTAAAGACCGGGGGTGGTGATCAAAAGCCGGTCAATGCCGGTCTGTATGCCATGCCGCAGCAGGATGCGGTACCGGTAGATCAGGCTTCCCAGGGCCAGGGTAAAGATGCTGAGCACAAGGGGGAGCTTGATGCCGTGGAAAAAGGCTAGGCGGATATCTTCCCTTTCCGGGTGAAAGGAGAATACTGCCGGCTGGATCAGGTTTTCGGATACCCATTCAGGCATGATACCGAATATGATGCCCAGTATACCCATGACGGCCGGACCCAGGCGCATGGTCCAGGGGGCTTCCTGAACGGGTTGCATCTCTTGTGATGCTTTTTTTAAAAAAGGGGTGATAAGGATGATGGCTGCCACCGCCGTCATCAGGGCGTTGGATACCAGGGTGGCACCTGTGGCAAAGACAGGGAACATCTTTTCTGCCAGGGCCCCTTCATACATGATCTCTTTGCCGATGAATCCGAAAAACAAAGGAAATCCTGCCATGGACATGGTGGCGGCTGCCACGGCCAGGGCTGTCAGGGGCATCTGTTTCAACAGCCCGCCCAGATGGTCAAGATCCCTGGTGCCGGTCTGGTGGTCGATACTGCCCACAGCCAGAAACAAAGCTGCCTTGTAAAGGGCATGCACCATAAGAAAGGTGGCGGCGGCTGTCAGAGAAAGAACGGTCTGCCCCCCCAGAAACAGGGTCAGGATGCCCAGGGCCATCAGGGTGGTATAGGCCAGAACCCGCTTGAGATCACAGGGGGCCAGGGCCTGGATTGCCCCCCACAGGGCAGTGGCCCCGCCAACGACCACAAGGGTTCCCATCCACAGGGAGGTGCCCCCCAGCACGGGATGAAACCGCATGAGCAGGTAAATGCCCGCCTTGACCATGGTGGCGGCATGGAGAAACGCACTGATGGGGGTGGGGGCGGTCATGGCGCCGGGCAGCCAGAAGTGGAAAGGCACCTGGGCGGATTTGGTCATGGCCCCCACCAGGATACAGATGAAAATCGCCGGATACAGGGCATGGGTACGGATGAGATCCCCGGTACTGGCCAAAAGGCTCATGGTCATGCCGGCACCGCAGGTTTTGAGCAAAAGGATGCCCGCCAGCAGGAAAAGACCGCCGCCGCCGGTAACCAGAAGGGCCTGGCGGGCGCTTTCTCTTGCATCCGTGCTTTCATGGTCAAACCCGATGAGCAGAAAGGACAAAACAGTGGTGGCTTCCCAGAAAATGAACAGCAAAAGCAGGTTGTCGGATACAACAATGCCCAGCATGGCCAGCATGAACCCGTGCAGATAAAAAAAGAACCGGCCCAGTTGGGGCTGCCCGGCCATGTAGCTGGATGCATACACGGAGACAAAAAAACCGGTCATGGTGATGATGAGGCCGAACAGCAGCCCCAGGCCGTCCAGGCGGAATGCCAGATCCAGTTCCAGGCTGGGAACCCAGGCCCACTGGACAGCAAAGATGTCTCCTCGCACCACTCGGGGCCAGGCAAGGCACAAAAGCCCGAACAGGGCAAGGGGCAGAATACTGGAAAAAAGCCCACCCCTGCAGCACGCCGGCGGTTTTTCAATGTCTGGCAGGGGCGGTTTCATGGCTACTGGGACAAAAACAAAGGTATGTCTGCCGAATGGATGGTTTCCAGCACAGTATCCCCCAGCAGACTCCGCTTGATGATGTTTTGGGAGCTGTTACCCATAACGATAAGGTCTGCATCATGGTCATGGGCAAAGGAAAGCAGATCAGACCGCGGGTTGCCTTCCACAAGGTCGGTATCCACGTCAAACCCATGGGCCTGGCAATAATCAGCTGCTTTTTCCAGTAAAAACGGTTCCGGTTCCTTGTGCTTTGTAAAGTGGACAAGACGGATGGCAGCCCCGGGCCAGGGATTTAACAGCAGGTAATCCCGGGTGGCCCTGGCTGATTCCATGGAGCCGCTCAAGGCCACCAGCACGTTTTTGACAGGGCGGTACTTTTCCGCCACCGCAAGAATGGGCCGGACCCCCTGGCGCAGCAGTTTGATGATGGCTTTGTCCGGGTCGGTGACAAAGCCGTATTCAAATATGCTGCGGAGCCCGAAAATGGTGAGGTCATTGAAGCGGTCTTCATCGATCATGGCCTCAAAGGTATCCCCCTGTTCATACTGGATCCTGCGGCACACCACCTGCTGGTTGCTGCAGTGCTCCTTGAAAACGGCGATGGCCTGCTCCGTGCCCTCTTTGGTCACCTGGATTTTTTTTTCGCGCATGCGCTGGGCATAGGCACCAGCCCCGGCAGGCACCGGACCCACATTTTCCAGTTTTTTGGTGTTCACAATGGTAACCCCGGTGAGCTGTGCCTGGTGCAGGTCCCCCAGTTCAGTAGCCCACTGGGTGGCGGCTTTGGTAAATGGTGTCCCGCCCAGTCCCACAAGTATCCGCTTGATCATATGATGGCATCTCCCTTGCAAATTTGGTTGCCGTTACTCTTTTTAAGCCATGGGATCGCTGTTTTGTCAAGTAAAACAGACCGTTTTCCGGTTTACAGAATCCGGTCAAGCCCCCGGATGAGCCCGGTGACGGTGCCGGCTTTTTGGGCCGCCATTAGAGTGCCGTTTACATAAGCCTGTGCTTTGGTGCCTGAATCATGGCGGATGGTGAGGCGTTCATCATCGTGCCCGAAAATAACTTCCGTGGACAGCACAAATCCGGGAACGCGCATGGAATGGACCTGGGATCCGTCCAGGGATGCGCCCCGGACCCCGTCAGGGCCCTGGACCTGATCCGGGGGCACCTCCCAGGCCGGGGTGTTGACCTCACGTAACCGGAAGGCCAGTTCCCGGGCGGTGCCGGAAGGGGCATCCGGTTTGCCTGCACCGGCATAATCCAGGATTTCCCACTGGGAGAACGCTTTGGCTGCCTGCAGGGCCAGGCGCTGCATCCACATGGCTGACAGAGAAAAATTGCCGGACGCGATGACCCCCACGCCATGCTGCCGGGCCAGGGTATCGATTCTTTGGTATTGGTCACTGGTCAGGCCGGAAGTGCCGATGACCACATGGACCTTGTTTTTGACTGCGGTTGTTACATGGTCAAAGGCGGCATCCGGGTGGGTGTAGTCAATGAGGGCATCTGTATCACTGCCTGCCAGGGCATCTGCCACGGTTTTTGAAACAACCACCCCGGCAAACCCCAGGTTCAGCACCTCGCCGATGGGTTTTCCCGCGGCATTGCGTGCCACTGCCGCTGAAAGGGTGAATGTTTCAGAAGTATCCGGCTGATAAATGGCGCGGATCAGCTCTTTTCCCACCCAGCCTGTGGCACCTGCCACACAAATGCGGATTGTCATGAAGATGGCCCTCTTTTTTGTCTGTTGATGACTGCCGGATCCCGGTTACCCGTCTCTTCCGCCGCATCCCGGCGCACTGTTCCGGTGTCAGTTACCGGTGTGCTGTTCAGCCTACCAGACCCCAGGCGGCAGTGCAATTGAAATCTGGACAGACCAGGGTCAAAAACGGTTTTTGGCAAGCTTTCTGCGCTGGTTTTCGGTCCAGTCGATGCGGCTCATGAGGCCCTGGAGTATCCGGACATCCCGGGGGGTCAGGCCGGCATCCCCGAACAGGCGACGGAAGGTCCGCAGCAGGTGATCCGGGTTCTGGGGGTCCAGAAAATCGATGTCCAGCAGAGTTTGGCGCATGTGGGTGAACAGGGCTTCGATCCCTTGCCCGGATGCCGGCTGTTTGGGGGCGGGATCGTGAAACGCGCCGGTGAGACCGGATGCAAGAGAGACTTCATACAAAAGCACTGCCAGGGCATGGCTCAGGTTCATGGAGGGATAGGCATCATGGGTGGGGATGGTGACAAAGTGCTGGCACAAGTCCAGGTCCCGGGTTTCCAGGCCGGTGTCTTCTCTGCCCAGCAGCAGGGGGCAGCTGACATCCGGGCCGCATTCACTGGTCTGCCGGGCTGTTGTGGCCGGGGTGAGAAAATTTTTGCGGTATTTGCCGAACCTGCGGGTGGTGCCGAAGGTGAGATGGATGTCGGCCAGGGCGGTTTGCAGGTCCGTAAAAATCTCTGCGTTTTCCAGAATCTCCACCGTGCCCAGGGCCATCTTCCGGGCTTCCAGGGACCGGTAATCCCTGCAGGGGTTCACCAGCCGCAGCCGGCTGACCCCGAAGTTCATCATCACCCGGCATACCGATCCGATATTCAAAGGCCCCTGGGGCTCTTTCAACACAATGACAAGGTTTGGATCATTCATTTCATTTCCAGCATCCGCGCAAACCGCTGGTATATATGGTCCACGGTCAGGCCCTGTTCAATCTCTTCCGGATACAGAAATTTTGAGTGCTTCGGCGGGATATGCTCGGTGACCCCCACCTGCCTGAAGCCCATCTGAATATACTGCGCAATGATATCTGCCAGCCGGTCTTCGGCAGGGCAGCAGAATTCACCGGAATGTCCGCCGTGAAGGGATATGGGGCCAAAAAAAGTCATGGCCCGGTTTGTACCATTAAATGCGGTCAATGAAAAGGGTTTTCACACCTTCACATGCCGGGTGCTGTTACCGGGTATTCCCTGATGCTATCGTCAGGGAAAACATGGACGCCATCACAGATACCAGTTGCTTCATGTGCTTGTGCACATCTTCGATGTCCCGGCCGGGGTAGTTCCGGTATGTGATGAGAATGCCGTTGAGGGCGGCGAAAAAGGCATGGGCTGTCAGGCGGTGGCTGCCCTCTGGATTGAGCCGGCTGAAAAAAGCATTGAACTGGTTCAGCAGGACCCGTTCGATCCGGTTGAGTTTTTCCACGGATGCGGTATTTAGGACACCATCCAGCATGAAATGGGTCATCATGCGGAAGTACGGGTCGTTTTCGATGAGAAAGGATACAAAAGTGGCGGCCAGATCCTCAACTGTGGCTCCTTTGTCCTTGATTACCTTGTCCAGCCGGGTCTGTATCTTGTTTGCCCCCCTTGTTAAGGCCTCGATGAACAATGATTCCTGGTCCGGGAAATACCGGTAGATGGAAGAGAGGGATATGCCCGACTCATCGGCAATATCCCTCATGCTGACCTTGGGGAACGGTTTGGCGGAGAAAAGCCGCTCCGCTGCATTAACGATCAGGTTCTGTCTTGCTTTCCTCTCTTTTTCCTTGAGTTTGGCAAAGGGGGTCTGTTTCATGTACACCTTTTTAAATGGTTACAGGGTAAAGAGCTGAACCCTACCAGAAAAGCCAGTTACAGTTCAAGGAGGATTTGGATCAGACCGTATGTGCCGTTACCTCTTCCAAGGCCAAGTCTTGATAGGCATGGGTCAGGTCATGGCAGAACCTGTCCCAGCGCCTGCAGACATCAAGGGTCTCGGGATCCGGGCTGAACAGATCGGGATGGGCCACCAGGATTTCCGCCTCTTTTTCAAGGTGTTCCCGAACGGCGGGCTTGGCACCGGCAAGCATGGAAGCCACAACCCGGGCCGGGGGATACCAGGCGGATGCCCGTTGAAAATCCCGGTGCATCTGGGTAAGAAGCACATTTCTGGGGCCTTCCCAGAGTTCGTTGATGGCCGAATCCCTGAACAGTCTGGGAAGGGAAGAGAAATCCTCCATCACCCCGTGCCCCCCGAATACTGACATGGCCAGCCTCAGCATGTCCGTGCTGTCCCAGGCTGCCGTGATTTTCTGGAGCATGATCAGCTCCCGGATATTGAAGCGCTTCATCTTCATGTCCACGGGTTCGTCCGAATTCATCCCCTTTCTCAGGCCCCCGTCCAGAGAGAGAAAATCCCGGTACAGTTTGAAGGTGGCTGCCAGGGTTCGTTTGGAGAAAAGGGTGAGCCGGTCGATCTGGTCTTTCACCAGGGGAAAGTCTGAGATGGCAAGGCCGAATGCCGTTCGTTTCCGGCTGTAGGCCGCGGCTTCCCGGCAGGCACGGGCCATAAAGGCCGCTCCGGAGATGCCCACGGTCAGCCGGGAATGGGTCAGGACAATGCCCACCACATTGGAAAGGCCCCTTTCCAGAGGGCCCACCGGATATGCCACCGCACCATCGTAGGAAATCTCAGCCGTGGTCAATTCCGATGTCCCCATCTTCCATTTGATCCGGTTGATGGTGCAGCCGTTGCGTTTCCCCTTTTCCTTGTTCCCGGGCAGCCATGCGGGAACGATAAAAAGTCCCACCTTTTCAGATCCCCTTGGCTTGGCCGTGACAACAGCGTAATCGGCATGGGTGGCCGAGCAGAAGAACTTATCCCCGTACAGCCGCCAGATACCGTCGGTTTCAAAAGCCTCCACCAGGTTGGCCGGGACATCGGAACCGCCCTGGATTTCGGAAAGAAACTGGGCGCCGATTGCAATGTCATCCCCGAAGCCCTCCTTGCAATGGGTCAGAATTTCTTTGAGTTCCGGGGTGTCGGCATAGAATTCCAGGAGGGCCACCATTCCCTCGGTACAGGTCAAGGGGCATGAAATGCAGGCCTCTCCCAGTTGGTATATCAGGTACATTTTGATCAATTTTTCAAAGGGGGATGTGCTGTCGGAAAAGAGTCGCTCGCCAAACACCTCTTTTTCCAGGGCCAGGGTTTCCATGGGGCGGACAATGTGGTCGATTCTGTGGTTATGCCCATCATAATGGACCAGGTAGGGCCGTTTTTCCGGCACGGCCGCATCCTCGGATAATTTTTTCCACCGGGAGGACACCTTGACGGAAATATTACGTGCCGCCTTGTCCAGAGCTTCCCACTCATCTGGTGCATAGCAGCGGATGGCCTGTTTTAAAAACGGGTCACTCTCATAAAAATCGGCGTTGTCCCGCCACGCCAGGAACTCGTCAAATGAATAGGGGTTTTCCCGATTGGGTAAAGACATGGTAACTCCTTTTTTAAACCTGGTCCCGCAGGGACCGTTTCAATACTTTTCCCAGGGTGTTTCTGGGGACAGCGTCTACAAAGTGAACCGCCTTGACACATTTGAATCCGGCCAGGTTGCTGCGGCAGATCTCGATAATCTCGGCCTCATTCAATACGCTTTCTTTGTTTTTGACGACAAAGGCCACGGGAACTTCCCCCCAGAGGTCATCGGGCTTGCCCACAACGGCGGCATCTGAAATTTCGGGATGCCCCATGAGCACTGATTCTATCTCGGCCGGATAGATGTTCTCGCCGCCGCTGATGATCATGTCCTTGAGCCGGTCCACCACCCGGACAAAGCCCTCCTCATCCAGGGTGCCCAGGTCGCCGGTCCTGTACCAGCCGTCCACCAGGGCCTTTTGGGAAGCCTCCGGGTTCTGCCAGTATCCTTTGAAGACCTGGGGACCGGCAAGCCATATCTCCCCCACCTCCCCCAGGGCACAGGCTTTCCCGGATATGGGATCGGTAATCCTGACACTACCGTGGAAGACCACTTTGCCCGCTGAGTTGGCTTTTTCCATCCCCATATCATAGGTCCAGAAGGTGATGGCCCCGCTGTATTCGGTCGCACCGTATACCTGGTATACCGCAATGTTTTTTTGGCCATAGGCGGTGATCAGGGGCCTGGGAACCGGCGCCCCGCCGCAGATCAGGTGACGGAGTTGGGAAAGGTCCCGCTTTTCCGCCCCCGGCACCATGGCCATGTACTGGAGCATGGCCGGGACGGTCATTGTAAAATTGATCCTTTCCTTTTCAAGGATCTCCCAGGCCGCAGCTGGATCAAAGTCCGGCATGAAAATCATAGAACAGCCCACATGGACATTGGCAAATATCGGGGCCAGTCCGCCGATGTGGAAGAGCGGGGCTACGGAAAGATACCTGTACTTGTAGCCCCAGTCCAGGCTGTGGACAAGACCGACGGCGGCCCAGAAACAGTTGTCGTGGGTGAGTACTGCCCCCTTGGGTTTTCCCGTCGTGCCGGACGTGTACATGAGCACGGCCGGATCGCTTCCGGAACCGGTCGGTTCCTGTTCTGCATCATCCATATCCATGAGGATATTTTCAAAGGATCTGTCGTCCGTTGTGCCGCCAATGGAGACGAACATCTCCACCGGGGTTCCGGATTTCAGGGCTGACGTCGTGTCGCAGAAAGCGTCGTCATAGATGAGCAGCCTGGCCTTACAGTCGTTGAGGATATAGGTCAGTTCCGGCGGTGCCAGTCTGAAGTTGAGAACAGCTGTGATTATACCGGTTTTCGCCGCACCGAACAGGGCGGTCAGCACCTGCTCATTGTTCTTGGCCAGGATGGCGATTCGCTCCCCCGGCCTGATGCCTGTTTCGGTCAGGAAGGATGCAAACCGGTTGATTCGCTGATTCATCTCCCCGAATGTATACCGGTAATCCTTTCCCACACAGGCTTCGAGGTCTGGACTTAAGAATGCGCGGTTGGTGAACAATTTGCCAAGATTTATATCCATAATACCCCCAGAATAGAAAAATTAATAAATAAAATCAATGAGAACACTGTTCTTTATTACATGATATTGTTCCTGAATGTCAATAGGCGGATAAAATTTTGTGTTGCAGTCCTGCCGGCCGGATCTGGAACGGCTTCGGGAAGGGTTAAACGGTGTTTTTGGAGAACAGCCGGCCGATGATCATACATAGCACCCATGACCTGATCCTTTTCAGCCGGAAGTTTTTCCGCAGGGAACAGTTGTGGATGGTAAAAAAAATGATGTGGGGGTATCTGAATTGTATTCACTTCCAGACCCAGGCCATTGAAAATGCTAAAAAATTGATAGCGCAATACCACCCTCGAAGACCTTTTTATGACAACCATGCACTGAGGTCCATCAGTTGGTCATGGACCGGTTTGTACCATTAAATGCGGTCAATGAAAAGGGTTTTCACATCAGTACAAAAATCCGAAGATCCACAGGGGTATTCTGGCACGCATGCCATGTTCGATGCCGTCAACTGCCAGATAGGAATTTGTCATATCTTTAATCTGCTTAAAGGTTTTGCCTTTACCACCGACTTCAAAAATCAGGGAATCATCCACCAGAAAATCACCTTTGGGCGGAATCGCGATATTGTGATTTTCCCGGACCATGCAGAGAAAAAACAGTTCCCTGAGTGTGCCTTGATTGACCTGCTGCGGTTGCTGCATTCGTTCAAGCCCGATGCCGACGGCCGGGAAGAGACCGCCAGAAGAATTCTCTTCCAGCTCTTTAAAGCCGGCGATCTGGACCAGGAGATCAGCACGGGTCGCGGATCTGAATGGCTGCCTGCTCTTTTTCCTTGTTCAGAACTACCAGATAGATCAGGTGAGAAAGCTCATTGTAGAGATCGAGTCTTATGTGTATCATGATTCTTTGGCCAGCCAATTGTATACCCAGGCGAAAATGCCGCCACCTAAAAAACCATCGATCAGTCCATACCCCAGACCGATGAAACTTCCCAGAGGACTGATGGTGTATCCCCTGTAAAGGGAACCGATCAGGGTCGGCTCGTGGGTTGCCCCGTCAAACATGATGACCCACCAGGTAAAAAGAAAAAGGCCCATTCCAAGAGATAATCCTGCGGTCATGGCAAATGCATACATATTGAGTTTCATGATTCAATCCTCCTTTTCAAATAAGTTAACTCTATCTGAATTATGGGCGCAAAAATGGCAGATATCGACCCAAGTTATAAATTCGGACCTGAAAAATCGGGATTTTTTTAATTTTGGTGGTTTTTTCTGTATCGGGCAGGCGTGGTGCCTTCAAATTTTGAGAAAGCGGCATTGAATGTGGATTTGGACTTGAACCCCACATCAAATGCAACGGCAAGGATTTTTTGATCCGGATTTTGGATCAAAATTTCTTTTGCCTTTTGAATCCGGTACCGGTTGACAAAAGTGGGGAAATTTTCCCTGACGGTCTGATTTAAATATTCCGAGAGCTGGTGCTTGCTGACCCCGGCTTCTTTTGCCAATGTTTCAAGACTTAGAGCTTCATCAGTAAAAATTTCATTGTTTTCCATCAAGTCACTGATTTTGTTTTCCAGAACATCAAGATCAACTCCTTTAAGATAAGAACGGCGTTTCTTTTCTTTTTCCACCATCTGCTGGATAGCTTTAGGATATTCGGGATATCTGAACAGGATAAAAAACAGGCAGATGATTACCAGGTTCAGGCATGTCAGGGCAAGTTCCATGAAGAAGGTTGATCTGAAAACAAGGGTGAAGCCGTCAAATATGAATGCCAGCATCATTCCTGCAATAATGACCAGTACTGCCTGGGCAGGCGGATTGTCTCTAATCATCTCTTTTGTAAACAGATAGGCAGCGGCAAATTTACGTGTTGAAACGGCAAAATAGGCAAGGAAGACAAAGTAACCGGCACAACTGATATTTAAAATTGCTGAGTTGTAGTAATAGTGAGAAAGCCATGCATTTTGCTGAAAATCGGTATTCAGAATGACGATGGCTGAAACCACAGTGGCCAGCATCACCGGAACGAAATGTATCCATGCTTTTTTATTGAATTGGTACACTTTGTTCAGGGCATGGTTTGTGATCTGGAGCAGGACCGGCCCCAGCAGGAAAATGGCGATAACAGGCAGCAGGGTGATCAGAGGGTATCGGACAATTGCCTGGTTTTGAAAAAAAATATAATGGATCTGTAACAGGCTGAATATCGTAAAAAGGAGTGTAAACATCCATGATTGAAGGGATCTTGGGGCTCGTATCAGCAACGCAGCCGATATCAGGGCCCCAAGAAAAAATCCATTGAACACAATGGAGAGGATAAAAAGCTGTTTGCCAGTGAAAAGTTCCAACGGATTCCTTATCCTTTTTTAAACGTTGTTACCCACTATATGAAATGATTCAGCCTGTTGCAATATGAGACAGGTCTGAATCGCTTTTACCATTGACTTATTCTCCATACTGGAAAAGAGGCCAAAGAAAAGAAAATTGATTATGAGAAGGGCAAATTTTCCTGGGGTGCCGGTGGCAGGGCATTGTTTTCCGGTGCCGATTCCGGCTCGACCAAGGCACTTTTTGCCAAGGATACCGGCAGGATCATTGGGGCCGCCATTTGCGGTCAGAATGCAGGCGAGCTGATTCATGAAGCTGTCCTGGCTCTTGAGATGGGCGCCAATGCCGAGGATATCAGTAAAACCGTGCACGCGCATTCCACCCTGGCCGAGACCTTTGCCTTTGCCTGTGAAACGGTGGACGGATCACTCACCGATGGTATGCCGTCGAGAAAGAAGTAAGCAGGCAGACGTTGCCCTGCCGTGGCCGGGGTCAGAAAATTTTTAATGACAAGGCCTGGGTCATTCATTTGCGTATCACTGCATCTGCCGGGTATCCAGCATCAAAGTAACCGGGCCGTGATTGATCAGGGACACCGCCATTTCCGCCTGGAACTGCCCGGCAGCGGTGGGGATGCCTGCAGCTTTCGCCCTCTCAATAAAACCGGTGTACAGCGCTTGCGCCTGGTCCGGTGGGGCCGCCCGGGTAAAGGAGGGCCGCCTGCCTTTGCGGCAGTCCCCCAGCAGGGTGAACTGGGACACCACCAGCAGTTCCAGACCCAGGTCTTTCAGGGACCGGTTCATTTTTCCCTGGTCATCCTCAAAGATCCGCAGGTGGATGATCTTTTCCACCAGATAATCTGTGTCTTTTTCTGTATCACCCGCCTGGATCCCCAGCAATACCAGCATGCCCGGACCAATGCCTGAAACCCGGGTGTCGTCCACCACCACCTCGGCCTGTTTGACCCGTTGAATCAAAGCCCTCATGATGCCTCCGGATGCATTTCCAGCAGCCGGGGAACCGGCCATTGGGTGTCAAACCCCATCTCCTCCAGCATGTGGATGCCCGCATCCACATGTTTTCCTGCCTGGGCAACCCCGTGGGAATCATCGCCAGGCACCATGGGGATCTGCCTGGACCGGATCTTTTCCAAAATGGATCTTGCAGGATAGGGTTCTGCCTCCCCTTTGGCCAGGGGCCGCAGGTTCAGGTCCATGACCAGGTTCAGCTCTTTGATCAGATCCAGGTTCCGGTCTATTTTTCGGGCGATCTCCGGTTGCAGCACCCGTTTTGTATAATCTGGATCATGGATGCGGACCAGGTCGAAATGACCCACCACAAAAGGTTGGACCGCCTGGATCATCTCAAACTGGCGGTCAAAATATGCCATGTACAGATCTTCGACAGACCCGCAGGCCCTGACCGCTTGCCCATAGGTTTGCGCAGAATAATCAAAGCAGATGTCTGCCACATGGTGCACCGAACCCACCAGGTAATCAGGGGAAAACTCGGCCGCCAGGTGCCGGACATGGGGCAGATACCCGGTGAATGCTTCAGTTTCCATGCCGGCAAATATCCGGATCCGGTCCGCCAGATCCGCTTTCAGCTGTCTGATGGCCGCAAAATACTGCGCAAACCGCTGATAAATATGGTCCACGCTCAGGCCCTGGGCGATCTCTTCGGGATACAGAAATTTTGCGTGCACGGGCGGAATATGCTCGGAGATCCCCACCTGCCTGAAGCCCATCTGAATATACTGCGCAATGATATCTGCCAGCCGGTCTTCGGCATGGCAGCAGAATTCACCGGAATGCCCGCCGTGAAGGGATATGGGGCCAAAAAAAGTCATAAACCGGTTTGTACCATTAAATGCCGTCAATGAAAAGGGTTTTCACATCAGTACAAAAATCCGAAAATCCACAGGGGTATTCTGGCATGCATGCCATGTTCGATCCCGTCAACTGCCAGATAGGAATTGGGCATATCTTTAATCTGCGTAAAGGTTTTGCCTTTACCGTCGACTTCAAAAACCAGGGAATCATCCACCAGAAAATCACCTCTGGGTGGAATCGCGATATTGTGATCTTCCCGGACCATGCAGATAAAAAACAGTTCCCTGAGTGAACCTTGATTGACCTGCCGCGGATCACAGATGGCAAACGCCTGGTTGGGATTGTTCAGATAGATCTTTTCCGGTTTTTCCAGGCCCCGGATACTTTTATTTGCCTTTTGCAGGCAGGTAATGGCCTTGCCGTCATCAAGATGAACCAGATAGGTTTTCAATGTTCTTTCATCGCCGATATCGATGATCTGTTTCAACCGCTTCATGTCCGGTGTGAAGGGTGCGGATCTGGCAATGGCGGCAAGCAGCCGTTTCAATTTCTGGATGCCGGCACCGGACAGTCCGGGGTGAATGGCCGAAAGATCGCTTTCTATTGTGGTATGCAGGCCCTGTTCAAGGGTGCAAAAATAGGTGTACTCCTCCGGATGTTCCAGAAAGTATGGAAAATAACCATGTCTCAAATATTGTTCAAATACCGGCAGTATTTTCAAGCCCTGGTTTTCCAGTTTTCCTGTGATTTCAAGACTGTGCCGGTCATGATTTTCAAGAATATTTGCCATATCGATGGCCGGAAGACTGATCTGATATTTCAACGCGATAAACTCCCGCAGCGACAGGCCGGTCATCTGATAGGTCACAGCCCTGCGGCTCAGATCATGACTGCCTTTATGGATTCCCAGGGCGGAGCTGCCGGATACGATCAGCTTGAGATCCGGAAATGAATCATACATGCTTTTGAGTTCACCTGACCAGCCCGGATATTTGTGGATTTCATCCAGACACAGCAGCTGTCCACCATACTGCACAAATTCCTGTGCGGTTTCATACAAGGAACGGCCCACCATCAGAAAATGGTCCACAGGCACATACAGGGCGGTTGTGTTCAGTATATCATCATCAATAAATGCATGGATATACTGAATCATTGCCGTGGTTTTTCCCACACCCCGCTGACCGGAAATCATGGAAAACCGGTTTTCAAGGCGATGCTTTGATAGAAAATACCGTTTGAACGGACGGTTGAACGTACGCAGGATGGTGCGGTGGTGATGGACTAGTGCTTCAATCATCATGCCTCCACATATTAGTATTGTAATCCTATTGTAAATTAAAAATATTAGTATTGCAATACTATTTCAGCGAAATGGGGTTTCACACCTCACATGCCGGTGAAAGTCAGGGCGATTTTCCGGGTCCGGGGGCCGTTGTCATGATTGATCACCACAACCTGCTGCCAGGTACCGGTGGCAAGGGCACCATCTCTGACAGGCACGCTCAGGCAAGGCCCCAGCAGCGCAGCCTGGACATGACTGTGCCCGTTGCCGTCATGCCAGGCCTGCTCATGGGCATATTCCTGATCCGGCGGTGCCAGGGCAGTGATGGCCCGCTTGAGGTCCGCCACCACACCGGGTTCATACTCGATGGTGGTCAAAGACCCGGTGGACCCGATGATAAACAGGTGTATCACCCCGTTCACCACCCCGTTGGATTTGACAAACCCGCGCAGTTCCGGGGTGATATCCCGGATATCCGGACCGGTCTTCAGATCCGCTGTAATCGTATGGCAAATGGTTTTGAATTCAGACATAGCTTAAACCTTATGATGAATTATATTGGTCCAGGACGATCACAAGTTATCCCCAAATTTTTTGTCACAATTATTCCATTCCCACTTATCCCAGGTCCTGAGTCCCCATTTAGGAAATTTGGCAATGCTGCCATTTTCCCTAAATGGTTATATATCGTCTTCCGGCAGACCCAAGCTGTGCCGAAAAGTCAGGTAATACTGTGGTTCTCCAGAGCTGTGGCCCAGACGGCGGCCATCTCTTCGCTGAACAGATAAAAATATATTGTCAACTGTTCATATCCCGGCCGTGTGCACACGGAAACTGCAATCCGGGCCGCTTCTTTGGAGGGATACCCGTAAACGCCGCAGGAAATGGCCGGAAATGCAATGGACCGGCACCCATGGGACACGGCCAGATCCAGACTGTTCTGATAGGCTGATGCCAGCAGCCTGTCAGCGGGCCGGTCAACCCCGTACCTCGGTCCCACCGCATGAATGACATATTTCGCTTTCAGGTTTCCGGCCTCAGTAATCCGGGCCTCACCGGTAGGGCAACGGAACCCGCTTTCTGCCGGAATTTTTTTGCATACGTCAAGCAGTTTCGGGCCGGCCGCCCGGTGAATAGCACCATCCACTCCGCCGCCCCCCAGCATCCGGGAGTTGGCGGCATTAACGATGGCATCGACTTGAGCCGTGGTGATATCCCCCTGAACAATCTTTATGGTATCCATATTTTTCTCTCTGATGCCCCTTTTTTTATGGTCTCAATCTTCTGACACAGGGCAGAATCCCTTCATTTCCCAGATCGGCTCAATTCCCTGAGTACATCGACAGCTTCCCGGGCTTTTTCTGACGGAACAAATATGTGATCGTGATAAAACCCGGCAACCACATTGGCAGGAATCCCTTTTGCCGCCAGTTTGCCGGATACAGCCGCGGTCAGCCCCACCGCCTGCAAACTCGAATGAACGGTTAACGTGATCTGCCTGAACGTGTGGTCAAACCGGAAATTTTCACGGACCGCATCCACAATCGGCAGGATCAACGTCACCCCTTCCGGTTCCCTGATAGCAGCCAGCGGTTCGAGGTGACCATACGCCGAGATCGAACCCGGAACCGCACAGAAAACAAATTCACCGTCCTGCAATTTCGGTGACAAGGTATTCAGAAGTGTATCCAGTTCAACCACACATTTCATACTTCCCACCCCAGTTAAAAACCGCGCCTCAACCTGACGCTTGGTTTTGGATTGTAATGATATCATAAAATTTTTCAAGCCATGAATTTTCAGCCTTAGATAATGATCCTTTAATGAGGAAATAATCGGTACTGTCAGAAAATCAGACTAATCGTATGCCCCCGATTAGCGGCCATTTCAGCACCCCGGCAAGCCAAACGTATCGGAAATGCAAAATTTTTTCGGAACATGCTCCTGGTTGAGTCTTTTCCGCAAAAGCGTTCCCAATTCCCGGCATATGTTCTAAACTCCTTAAAAATGGCTAAATTTTCTACCACAACATCTTGTGTTTGTGTCAAATCATGCCATTCTTTTTTGGTTGATGGTATCATTGACAATTCAAAGATTTCCGGAATTTCAGATGGAATAATTATCATCAACTTATCAGATTTTTATAAAGTTTTTTTGTCAAAATCAACAACATCCCTCGGACACCAAATTGCGGCTGTTGAATCACCCAAAGGGATTGCCTTGTTTGCAATAAATTGAACGCCAATCCATGCACAAATCAGTGCATCAAGTGAATCTTCATAGCGTTTTAAGAACGAAAGTGTTTTAAATTCATTAGGTTCTGGCAGTACGAGATTGAGTTTTCCAAAAACAGACGTTAACCTTGCGCAAATAGCTTGAAATTGAAGCAGTAAGTTTTCTTTTCTCTGTTCAATATCTGCATTGGGCCAATATTTTTTTGATTTCGAAATTTTATAAGGCACCCGTCTTTTGCTTTGAAGTAATGATAAAAGTCCAACATGTGGGTAGACCTCCAATAAATAACGACATTCTTTATTTACTGAGTTTTCGACTGCAAGTTTAAAACCAGATTTTATCAAAGACGTTGAAAGGCTTCGGCCTAATTCACCAGGTCGATCACTATTAGGGCTGTGAGCTGAACACCAACGGCTCCCAAATTCCTTGGATATTTTATTATCTGCAACTCGACGAGTTTTAAAAGGGACCAATGATATGGGCATATCAATAGTGACGACATGAATTTTTTTTCCTGAAATCTTCGTAGCTGCCGCTAGAAGAGAAGCCATGTCAGGAGGACTGCCTTTAATTGGCTTCTCGTTCCAATCAAACCTTTTATTCTCAGACAACTTAATGAAAGCATTGTAACTTGGAGCGACAGCAATAGATTGCCAACCCTCTTGTGTCAATTCCACAAGGGCGACACCGCTTGGTTCGGTTTCCGTCCATGCTGCATCTATGCCTAAAATAACTGTCATTATTTATCAGTCTTCAAAAAACTCATGTTAAGATTATCTGTAACTCCGTCTCTACCCCACATTACATCTACCAGTCCTTATTTTTTACAAATCAGATCTGGACAGCAATAATAGACATAGCCAACAGTTTTTAGATGCACCATCTGACAACTTAATGATGTATGATCTTTCTTCTTGTAATATTTGATGTAAAACGACTATAATGGATAAAGAGCAATTTCCATGGTTTTATTAGCTCCTGAAAAATACCACTTTATTTAGGGGGATATTATGGCTACTCAATATATCAATTTTTTTTCAATATTCATTGTCGCTTTTTTTCTTTCATTATTTTTGGGTCGGAAAAACCCCATTATAGCTGCAATAGGCTTTTCTATATTTCTTACCATAACGGCCTTTTTGATAAACGAAATTAGTTTTGCATTGATTTTTTATATCGCTTTCGGACTCATAACCTGCTTATTATGGTCTGTGTTTTTCAGATGGCTTTTGCAGAAAGACCGTAGCGGTCCAAATGACACCAAAATAAAAATTCTTCTTGGCTTCAGCTCAGGTGGATACAATAGGAATGCAGCTATTATTTCTCGAAAAGGCAGTAGAGAAATTTAATCATTATTCCTTATCAATCCTATCTGGGGATCTATCCGACTATTAAACTCGTTATAATAAAATCGACTGAAGATTTATGGTATAAAAGCTCACTGGCAAACCTTTGTGGTGGAGCCGGGACTATACCTCCCAGTCCTCACTTTTTAGCGACTCAGAAATTTACACATACCGAAACTATTCTTGAACCCTGTCAGTTTCATACATTGTCGCTGTATGGTTAAGTTTTTTGATCTTCAAAAAGTTTTCCCATCTTGCAACAAGTCTTAACTCCCTAAAATCTCAACCATAGTTTCGTTATCATGAAGTCTGCCAAAACACAATTACAAATTTTCCTACCTCAAGTTTTGCAACAACACGTAATTCCTTGACATCCTCCCCTCCCTAAAGAGAAGGGGATTCCTCTGAGCCCCTAAGCGGGGCAAAGGTGTGGTACTTGATCGCTCGTTCCCACTGGTTCCTGGCTCAACGGGCGGCTAACGCCGTCCCTCCACAGGCCGTAACGGTCTGCCCGACCGCCTAATTGCATTATACCCCGGGTCTTGATATTGATTGCGGCCACATAGTCGGCATTGGCCGAATATCCGCATTCAATGCAAAGAAACAACGCCTGGGTCTTTCTATTATCAGCAGACACATGGTTACAGTCAGGACAGGACCGGGAGGTACTTTTCGGATCCACCTGGATGAACTTTCCTCCGGACCATTCCTGTTTGTATCCAATCATCCGGAGGAATGCGCTCCAGCCCTGGTCCAGTATTGATTTATTCAATCCGGTCTTGGCTTTTACATTCCGGCCGGGATTTTCCATGTCACCCTTGGCAGATGCTGACATATTCTTTATCTTCAAGTCTTCCGCCATGATCACTGCGTGGTTTTTGCTCATGCTCGTGGAAAGCTTTTGAAGAAAATCATTCCTGGTATCTGTTATCTTGATATGGAGTCTGGATACAATCTGTTTCTGCTTTTTCCAGTTGTTGGAAAATTTCTGTTTCCTGGACAGAAGTTTTTGGGCCCGGGCCAGTTTCTTTTCCAGATTCTTGAAACTGTTCAAAGGTTCAATGTAACTGCCGTCCGATGCAGTCAGAAACCGGGCCACACCCATGTCAATTCCAACCACATCATCGAACGGATTGGATACCGGTCGTTCCGGTACCGGGATATCCTGTT
>JAIPDY010000036.1 GCA_021737445.1 Desulfotignum sp. | reverse complement strand
CCCGGGCCTGTACAGGGCCACCAGGGCAACGATATCGGAAAATGTGGCCGGCTTGAGGCGCAGAATCAAATCTTTCATACCGGCACTTTCCAGCTGAAAAACACCTGTGGTATCTGCTTTTTGCAGCAAAGCAAAGGTGTTTTCATCAGCATAGTCCAGATCCAGCAGATCCGGCGGCTGTTTACCCTGTTTTTCGATCAGACCGATACAGTTTTTAATGACCGTGAGGTTTCTCAATCCCAGAAAATCAAATTTCACCAGGCCCAGTTTTTCCACATAGTTCATATCAAACTGGGTAATGGTTTCCCCTTCTTTGCCCCGGAACAGTGGCAGGTACTGGTTCAAGGGTTTATCTGACACCACCACACCGGCTGCATGGGTGGAAGCGTGCCTGGGCAGGCCCTCCAGAAGCAGGGCTGTCTCCAGCATCTGGGTTTTTTCTTCGGAACCGGCACATTTTTCCTTGATGGCCGGCACATCCGCCAATGCTCTGGTCAGGTTCTTTGCCCCGTCAGGAATCAGCTTGGCGATCTCATCAACTTCAGACAACGGCACGCCCAGTGCCCTTCCCACATCCCGGATCACAGCCCTGGCCTTGAGCTTTCCAAAAGTGATGATCTGACACACATATTCAGGGCCGCCATAACGGTCAATGGTATAATGATACACCTTGTCCCTGCCCTCAATGCAGAAATCAACATCAATATCTGGCATGGAGATCCTGGAAGGATTTAAAAACCGCTCAAAAATCAGGCCGTGCTCAATGGGATCCAGGGCGGTGATATCCATGGCATAGGCCACCATGGAACCGGCAGCAGATCCTCTTCCAGGCCCCACCGGAACCCCTATCTTTCTGGCATGGGCGATAAAATCGGCCACAATCAGAAAATATCCGGGAAACCCCATCTTTAAAATGGTTTCTATTTCATAGGCGATGCGATCCCGGTATTCCTGTTCATTGACCTGAGGATTCATTTTTCTGATGCGTGCCAGTTTTTCCTCAAACCCGGCCATGGCCTTGCGCCTGAAAATATCTGCTTCACTGCCTTCATCATCTGCCGCATACTTAGGAAAATGATAGGTTTTATCATCAAATTCCACATTACACCTGGCTGCAACCTCCCGGGTGTTTTCAATGGCCCCGGCAAACTGTCCCAGACTGTTGATCATCTCATCCGGGGATTTAAAATACAGCTGGTCTGAATCAAATTTAAACCGGTTCTGGTTGTTCACGGTATCGCCTGTCTGGATGCACAGCAGGATATCATGGGCTTTTTTGTCCTGTTTTTCCAGGTAGTGGCAGTCATTGGTGGCCACCATGGGAATGGACAGGCGGGCACTGATATCAGCAATGCCCTGGTTGACCTTGTGCTGGATCTGCATGCCGTTTTCCTGAATCTCCAGAAAAAAATTATCCTCCCCAAAAGTTTTCAGATAAAACCGGGCCGCAGCATCAGCCCCTGGCATGTCATTGGCCATAATGGCCTTTGGAATGTCGCCTTTCAGGCAGGCAGACAACCCGAGCAGCCCGTTTGAATGGGCAGCCAGCAGTTCTTTGTCGATCCGGGGCTTGTAATAAAACCCCTTGAGCTGGGCAATGGACACCAGCTTACACAGGTTGGCATATCCTTCCCGGTTTCTGGCAAGCAGCACAAGGTGGCTTAACCCTTTGTGGTCCATCTGGGTTTTGTGGTTGATGGTCCTGGGAGCCACATAAACCTCACACCCCAGTATAGGTTTTATATCCGCCTTTCTGGCTTTCTCATAAAACGCAGCCACACCGAACATGGTGCCGTGATCGGTCATGGACACTGCCTCCATGCCGTATTCTTTGCATTTATGCAAAAGGGGATCCAGGCGAATGGCCCCATCCAGGAGCGAATATTCGGTGTGCAGATGCAGATGGTAAAACAAACAGGAAGAATCGGTCATGGGAGTCAGCTGCTTTCCACTCTGTAGTTGGGTGCTTCCTTGGTAATCACCACATCATGGACATGGCTTTCCTTTAACCCGGCTGCCGTGATTTTTACAAAATGGGCCTTCTGGTGCAGATCCTCAATGGTGGTGGCTCCCAGATAGCCCATGCCTGCCTTGAGACCGCCGATCATCTGAAATATGTTTTCTCTCACCGTGCCCCGGTAGGGAATACGTCCCACAATGCCTTCAGGCACAAGCTCTTCGGTTTCTCTGGTATCTTTCTGGTAATACCGGTCTGAAGAGCCTTTTTTCATGGCTTCCACAGATCCCATGCCCCGGTAGGCCTTGTAGGAACGTCCCTGGTAGATGACAATCTCCCCGGGGCTTTCATGGGTGCCGGCCAGAAGGCTTCCCAGCATCACGGAGTGGGCACCGGCGGCCAGGGCTTTGGCAATGTCACCGGAAAATTTAATGCCGCCGTCGGCAATAATAGGCACTCCGGTCTTTCTGGAGATATCCTTGCAGTTTTGTACCGCGGTAAGCTGGGGAACCCCGACACCGGCCACGATACGGGTGGTGCATATGGATCCCGGGCCGATACCGATCTTCACGGCATCAGCCCCGGCATCAATCAGGGCTTTGGCCCCTTTTTCCGTGGCCACATTACCTGCCACCACCTGGGCATCGGGAAAATGGTACTTGATCTGTTTTACCGCATCCAGTACATTTTTGGAATGTCCGTGGGAGGTATCGATGACCAGGGCATCCACACCGGCATTGATCAGCGATTCCACTCTGGCCATCATATCTGATCCCACGCCGACAGCCGCACCTGCCCGCAGGCGGCCAAGAGAATCCTTACAGGCATTGGGATATTTTTTTATTTTTTCAATATCCTTGATGGTGATCAGCCCTTTTAGCTTTCCCTGGCTGTCAACCACCAGCAGCTTTTCAATGCGGTGTTTGTGGAGCATGATTTTGGATTCTTCAAGAGTGCATTTTTCCGTGACTGTCACCAGGTTTTCACTGGTCATAACATCCCTGGCCGGTTTTTCCAGCTGTGTTTCAAACCGCAGATCCCGGTTGGTGACAATCCCCACCAGCTTTTCCCCTTCAGTTACAGGTATCCCGGAAATGCGGTATTTGGCCATGATATTGAGCACTTCAGCTATGGGCACATCCGGATGGATGGTCACCGGATCCACAATCATCCCGCTTTCCGATTTTTTAACCCGGTCCACTTCAGTGGCCTGGTCTTCTATTGACAGGTTTCTGTGGATAAATCCCATCCCCCCTGCCCTGGCCATGCTGATGGCGGTCAATGCCTCGGTCACGGTGTCCATGGCAGCTGAAACAATGGGAACATTGAGTTCAAGTTCCCGGGTCAGCCGGGTTTTCACCGACACTTCATCAGGAAGAATAGCGGAATAGTCAGGAACCAGAAGGACATCATCAAATGACAGCCCTTCATCCGGTAAAATTATGGACATAACTTGCCTCCAGAAAGGAAAAATTGTTTATTAATACCATTGAGGACAGCCATTACAGGGTTGAAAAAAACAGCCACCCGGGATTGAACCCCAAAAAAACCAGTATATAAACACGTTCTCTTACCAAATTTGCTCCTTTAAGGCAAGATCTATATCCCATGGTCCCGGGCTTTTGCCGCAGGCCGTCCCAAAGCGATGTTACTTACTACCCGCTTTTCAAGAGTCTGATAATCACAGGGATTGCCGGAGGTATCCGGGTGCTGGAAAGGGTCAAATTGCGAATCACGGTAAAATGACTGCCCGGAACCCGGGTTAACGGCACTGTTTTAAGGCGGGCGGAATTAACAGATACCAGGCCGTCTCCCACAATGTTTTTCACAAAAGAATCATCTGAACCAGGGAAAATCATGCCGGCAATCACATGCATCTGAATATTTTTTGGCAGGGGCTGCTGGTTCAGCCTGGTCAGAAACCGGCTGCCCGGAAGCAGGTCAACAGCTGCAGCACCGGTGCCGTCCAAAAGGCAGTGAAGCCAATGGGTGTCTTGCGTAAAAATTTGATATATCTGGTCTTTTATTTCTGTGAAGATCCGGAACCGGGCCATTTGTGTGCCGTGACTGGGAGGGGCCACCATGATAAGATGGTTAACCGCCGGCACTTTTTTTGCCGAAGCTGCCCCGGTATAATCAAATTCAGGGCGGGTAAGCATATCACGGGCCACCAATCCCCCCATGGAATGGGTCACAACAGAAACCGGGCCGGGAGCTTTTTTGGCCAGCTGCTGCATCTGATCAAAGAAAAACCGGGTAGAGGCTTCAATGGCCTGGTCATTGGGATAGGACATGATCAGCACCTCAAATCGGTTTTCCTGTAGAATCGGGACCAGGTTATCCCAGATAATGCCGGGATCATCCAGACCATGGACCAGGATCACCCGGTCCAGGCCGGAATTTTCAACCCTTTTGTGATTTCTGTCACAAGGCCTGATCCCCTGCCTGTCTGCCAGAGCCTGGGCCGCCTCTGGAAATTTTCTTAATACTGCCTGATGAAGCCTGTGTCTGATTCTGTGTTCCTGGCAGGAAAAAAAACTGCGCCCTGCCTGAAAAAGGGTAAAAAAGGCGATCATCACACCCACGGCTGTCAACCATTTATGACATAAAAACCATTTCATTCACACCTGCAAAAAAATTGGTTAAGGCACAATCCAGACAGTGGTGTCTGCCACCTGACCAATAATCTGCCGGGACACCGATCCCATGAAAAAGGACTTGTTGATCCCCCGCCTGCCGATGACCAGGGTATCAAATTTATTTTTTTCAGCATATGCCACCACATTCTGGCTGATGCGCCTGGTACCTTTGATGGTTTGAATCTCTATCTGCTCTTTTGACAGCCCCATCTGTTCAAATTTTTCCATGGCCAAAGGATAGAACCGGTCCACACAGGCCCGGTCCTTTTTTTCTATGATTTGGGCAAATTCCGGGTCTATGTCTTCTGTCAGATCGATTTCACAATAATTGCGGGCCGTATTGGTGACATGGATCAGGGTAATATGGACCTGTTTGTTGCCTGACACCATAAAACTCACATGATCCACCGCCCTTAAAGAATCCTGTGATCCGTCTATGGCCACCAGAATTCTATAAGACCGTGCATCCCCATGTACCAGCCACACCGGCAGCACCTGGGACCGTTCCAGAATCGCCTCGGAAACACTGGCATCAAAAAATTTATGGATACCTGTCACACCCCTGGGCCCCACCACAATGGCATCCAGCATATTTTTCTGGGCATACTCAATGACATCCTGGGCCAGGCCCAGTTCACGGGGCCTGGTCACAAGACTGATGCGGTCCCGGGCAAATCCGGCGTCTGTCATTTCTGATTTGAGATGTTCCAGGGTTTCCATGGCAGCAGTTTCATTTTTTTTCAAAATTCTGTTCAGCTGGGTCCGGACATGCAGGTCTTTGGCTGCTTCTTCCTTCAGATAAAGGGAAACCGGTGCCTGTACATGAAAAAGCACACAATGCAGGTCAGTGATAAAAGATGATGCATAAGCTGCATACCTGACGGCCTGCAACGAAGATCGGGATTTATCCACAGGCAAAAGAATTTTTTTTTCCATGGCACACTCCTTTTTTTAAAAAAATTATCTTAACACAGCATATATCCACCTGGTCCGTGGGTCAACCCGGCAGATGTTGAAGCTTTTTTGCTTGCCCACGGCCACAGATATGATATGGTGGGCTGCCAAAACCAAATTTTTACAGGAATCTTTCCCATGCTGTTGAAAATCAATCCGGAAAATCCCCAGGAAAGACTTGTTTCCCAGGTGGTGGAAATACTGAAAAAAGGCGGTATTATAGCCTATCCTACAGATACTTTTTATGGTATCGGATGTGATATCATGAATAAAAAAGCCATTGAACAGGTTTATGCCATCAAGCAGCGCAGTAAGACCAAACCGTTCAGCTTTATCTGTCCGGACCTCAAGGACATTGCCACCTATGCCAAAGTGTCAAATATTGCCTACCGGAACATGAAACGGCTGCTGCCGGGTCCCTATACCTTTGTGCTTCCAGGCTCAAGGATGGTTCCCAAAATCATGCTCACCAACCGGAAAACCGCCGGCATAAGGGTACCGGACAATAAAATAGCCCTGGCTCTGGCCCTGGAGCTGGGTAATCCCATCATATCTACATCTGCCACAGACCCCAGGGGCCATGTGTTCCAGGACCCGTCCCTGCTCCATGATTATTTCGGTCCCCGCCTGGATGTGGTGATTGACGGGGGGCCGGTGCCCGGGACCGCATCTTCAGTAGTTTCTCTAATTAACGATGTACCTGAGATTATCCGTTATGGTGCCGGAGATATTGAGATCTTTGAATAGCGTCTGGGCTATCTTGCGCAGCAGGGATATAGGGGTTTCTTTAGGATAAACCGGAACCAGCTTACCATCAATTTCTGCCAGTTCTCCTGCCCACTGGACCGCATCATCCAGATTCCCCAGGCGGTCAATAAGGTTCAGATCCAGGGCAGTTTGCCCGGTATAGATCCGGCCGTCTGCAAGTGCTGCCATGTCCTTTTCTGACATGTTTCTGGCCAGGGCCGCGTCTGAGACAAACTGAAGGTGCAGTTCATCCACCAGCTGCTGAAGCAGCTTTTTCTCATTGTCTCCAAGTTTTCGCAAAGGTGACCCCATGTCCTTGAACTCCCCGCTTTTAATGACCACAGGAGAGATGCCGATTTTTTCGGCCAGTTCCATGATGTTCACATATTCCATAATCACACCGATGCTGCCGGTAATGGTGCCTGGGTTGGCCACAATCTTTTGAGCAGCCGCAGCAACGTAATACCCCCCTGATGCAGCGACTGATCCCATGGAAGCGATTATTTTCTTGACCTTGCGGGTTTTCATCAGCTCCCTGAAAATCTCCTGGGATGGGCCGATTCCGCCGCCGGGGCTGTCCACCCGGATGATAATGGCCTGTATTTTGTCATCTTCCCGAAATGTTTGGATGTTTTCAATAACCTGCTTGGATGACAGAATCGGTCCGGTTACTTCGATAATGCCGATATTGCCGCCAGATTCATCAAAAGCTGCTGTGGTGGCCGTCATCATCCGTGAACCGGCAAAAAGCAGAACCACCACCCCCAGGAACATGACCGTGGCGCAGGCAGCCATTATTATCAAAAAAAACAGCACTGGATGTCGACGTGAAAACATAAATATGAAACTTTCCTTATATAATTAATACCATGTTTCACCATAAATAAATGGGGGTGGATAAAAGCATCTTTTATCCACCCCCAAAGAGTTACCATAAAAATGGGGTTTGTTACAGATGAAGCCTGTAGTGCTTAGTCTACTATTCTTTTTTGTCTTCCTGGGCTTTATTGGCTTCAATCTGTTCCTGGATGTTGTTGCGCAGAATTTCTCCAAAAGAAGAGGTGGCAGGTTTCATGTTCTTGGCAAATTCCTCCAGATACCTGTCATCATCATCATCTTCCAGGCGTTTGATGGAAAGCCCGATACGGCGTTCATCTGAATTGATGTTCATCACCTTGGCGGTGATGGTATCACCCACCTGGTAATGGTCTTTGGGGCTTTTGATGTTTTCCTTGCTGATTTCTGACACATGGACCAAGCCTTCAATGCCCTCTTCCAGTTCCACAAACACACCAAAATCGGTCAGATTGGTGATGACACCAGAAATTTCCTTGCCCACCTCGTACCGCTGGGCAACGGTTTCCCAGGGATCTGCCTGGGTCTGTTTTATGCCTAAAGAGAACCGCTCATTGGCTTTGTCAATATCCAGAACCACCGCCTGAATGGTATCGCCCTTTTTGTATACTTCAGAAGGGTGTTTGATGCGTTTGGTCCAGGAGATATCGGAAATATGAACCAGGCCGTCAATATCATCATCAATACCGATGAACAGACCAAATTCTGTAATATTTTTGATCTTGCCCTCAATAATTGTGCCCACCGGATATTTCTGGGAGATCACTTCCCAGGGATTTTCCTGGGTCTGCTTGATGCCTAAAGAGATCCGCCGGTTGTCGGGTTTGAGATCCAGAACAACTGCTTCCACCTCTTCTCCCACTGTTACCATCTGGGACGGGTGCCTGATTTTCCGGGTCCAGGACATTTCACTGACATGAATGAGTCCTTCAACCCCTTCCTCCAGTTCAATAAAAGCACCATAATCGGTAAGGCTGACCACTTTTCCCACAATTTTTGAGCCAATGGGGTATTTATCCACAGCCGTGGTCCAGGGATCCGGGGTCAGCTGTTTCATGCCCAGTGATACCCGTTCTTTTTCAAAATCAAATGACAAAATTTTGACTGTGATTTTATCTCCCACAGAGTACAGTTCTGACGGGTGCTTCACACGGCCCCAGGAGATATCGGTAATATGCAGCAGTCCGTCCACACCGCCTAAGTCCACAAAAATACCGTATTCAGTAATATTTTTAACAATACCTTCCATGACCTTGTCATTTTCAATGGCCTGGAGGGTGGCGGCCCGCAGTTTTTCCCGTTCCGCCTCCAGCAGTACCCGCCTGGACAGAACGATATTGTTACGTTTTTTATTGTATTTGAGAATTTTGAATTCATAGGTCTTGTTGACCATTTCATCCATATTGCGGATGGGACGCAGATCAGCCTGGGATCCGGGCAAAAATGCCTGAAGCCCTATATCAACGGAGAACCCGCCTTTGACCCGGTTGGTGATCACCCCTTCAATGGTACCGTCTGCGTCATAAATATCTTTAATGGCATCCCATACCTTGACTTTTTTGGCTTTTTCACGTGACAGAAGAACGGTTTCCTCTTCTTCGTCCCATACTTCTATCATCACCTCAAACCGGTCATTGAGTTTGACATTTACATTGCCTTGCTCATCAATGAATTCCTGAATAGAGATCCGTCCTTCAGACTTATATCCCACATCCACCAGCACCATATCCCTGCCCACGGATATGACAGTTCCGGTGACAACCTGCCCTTCCTCAAATTTTTTAAGGCTGGATTCATAAATGCCCAAAAGCTCTTCCATTGTCTCTTCACCGGTGATTTCATCTTGTTCTGGTGACAGAGCATCGTTGTCTTCTTCGGGTGTGTTGAATTCTGTGTCTGTGTCGGATTCTTCTTCTCTTGCCTCGTCGAACTCCACGTCCTGTGTCTCTAATTCTTCAGTATTCATTTCTTGGTTTTTGTTTTCTTCAGCAATGTTGTTCATTAAAATTAATCCCCCTAATCGAATTTAGTTACCCGTCCCAATGAATCCAAAAGAACGAGTACAATTTACCTTTATAGCAATGGGCAAAAGAAAAATCAACAAAATAATCACCCTTTTCATTGATTTTAAAGATGTCTGAGCATCTCATCCACCACCTGCCTGGCCGTGAGGTGGGAAGAATCGATATGAATCGCATCAGGGGCCGGTTTCAAAGGGGCCTGAACCCTTTGTGCATCATTGGTGTCCCGCGCTGCCATCTCTGCCTGAACCTGAAAAAGATCTTTTGCCGGATCCGGCATCTCCTCATAACGCCGCCTGGCCCGGACCTCCAGGTCAGCGAATAAAAAAAACTTCACTTTGGCATCAGGAAAAACAACCGTTCCCATATCCCGGCCTTCAAATACTGCATCCTGCTGGCTGGCGATCCGGCGCTGAAGATCCAGAAGCGCGGACCGGACAGCCGGTCTGGCAGAGGTGACTGAAGCCAGCATGGTGATTTCAGGGGTCCGGATATGCGGGGTAATATCTTTGCCAGAAGAGATCAGTCTGAATTCTTCTTTTTTCAAAACAAATGTCAGATCAAGCCGTGATAAAAATGCTTTGAGTGCTGCATCATCCTGCCACATGATTTTTTGCTTTTTTATCTCATGGGCCACCCCCCGGTAAAGGGCCCCGGTATCCACTCTTACACAGCCCAGTTTCTTTGCCAGAAGTTTGCTGACCGTGGTCTTGCCGGCCCCGGCCGGCCCGTCAATGGTTATAATGCGATATAACATGATCTGTGTCCATGGATGTCAAAGGGTTTGTGATAAAACTGCTTTTAACGCCGTAATAAATGCCTGATTTTCTTCAGGAGTGCCGGCATTGATCCGCAAAAACGTGTCAAATCCATACGATTTCATGGAACGGACAATCACCCCGTGACTGAGCAGACGTGTAAACAGTTGCGTGGCATCGGTTTTAACATCCACCATCAGAAAATTGGCCTGGGTGGGCAATGGATCAAATCCCATGTCAGACAACTGGTTCATCAGAAAATCGATCCCCTGATGTATGGTGTCAATGCTCTTTTGCAAAAATGTCTGGTCTGCCAGCGCTGCCTGGGCCGCTGCCTGGGCCAGACCATTGACATTGAACGGCTGGCGGATACGGTTGAGAATCTGTGCCACTTCTGTGTCCATGATACCATAACCGATTCTGAAACCAGCCAGACCATAGGCTTTTGAAAAAGTTCTCAGGGTCACGATTCTGGGATCCTGCAGCGGATGTTCCAAAGAGTTGTAAACATCAGGATCCCTGACAAATTCCATATATGCCTCATCCACCACGATCAGCACATCTGAGGGTATGCTTCCGGCAAACACGGCAAACTCATCTCTGGCGACAATACTGCCTGTGGGGTTGAACGGATTGGTGATAAACACCATTTTTGTGTCTGGTGATATATTTTGAGCAATTTTTGCAAGATCGGTGTCAAATCCTGCCAGCGGTATCATCACCGGTGTCCCTTTTGCGGTTTTCACGCTGATCTCATACATGAGAAAAGAGGGCAAAGGCATAAGGGCCTTATCCCCGGAATTTAAATATGCATGGGCCAAAAGAGCAATCAGATCATCAGATCCATTCCCTAAAACGATGTTCTCGGGCGCAACCCTATAAAAATCTGCCAGTTCCCGGCACAGGTCATGGGCAACCGGTTCAGGATACCGGTTCATACCGGGCAGACTTTTAACCACCGCATCAGTGACCTTTGGAGAAAACCCCAGCGGATTTTCATTGGAAGCCAGTTTAACAGCTGAGTGGATCTTAAATTCTCTTTCAAGCGCCTTGAGTGGTTTGCCGGCCTCATAGGGCTTGATGGTGGCGACAGGGCCGGTTGGTTTGAATTTCATGTAAACATTCCTCCTGGTAAAACCAGATATTTAGTTAGGATTTGAAATTTTGTCAACATCCATGATAGAAAACACCATAAACTTTGCATTTTCCAATGGAGATAAAACATGACCCCCTGCGTAACCATCGGGCTTGAAAATTTAAAACGCAATCCTTTGCCTGATCTTAAGAACCAGCGGCTGGGCCTGCTTGCCAATCCGGCATCTGTTGATTCACGGTTTACCCATGCTGTCCAGATCATCCAGGCCCTGTTTCCAGGCCAGCTGACCACGATCTTTTCTCCCCAGCATGGATTTTATGCGGAAAAGCAGGACAATATGATCGAATCAGCCCATGGGAAAGAACCTGAACTCAATATCCCCATCTACAGTCTTTACAGCCATACCCGGATTCCCACCCCGCAGATGTTTGAACAGATCGATACCCTGTTGGTGGATATCCAGGATGTAGGCACCCGGGTTTATACCTTTATTTACACAATCTCTTTTTGCCTGGAACTTGCAGCGCAGATGAACAAAAAGGTGATCATTCTGGACCGGCCCAATCCCATCGGCGGGTGCCGGGTGGAAGGCAATGTGTTAAGCAGTGAGACAGCCTCTTTTGTGGGCCGGTTTCCCATCCCCATGCGCCACGGCATGACAGTGGGGGAGATCAGCCAATTCTTCAACCAAAAGTTCCGCCTGGGATGCGATCTGACCATTGTCCCCATGACTGGATGGAAACGGAGCATGTACTGGCAGGACACCGGCCTGGCTTGGATTCCCCCGTCCCCCAATCTGCCCACCCCGTTTTCCTGCATGGTCTATCCGGGTCAGGTGATCTTTGAGGGAACCAATATCAGTGAGGGCCGGGGCACCACCCTGCCGTTTGAATTGTTCGGTGCTCCATTTATGGACACCTCTGCCATGTCCCCGGTGCTGAACCGGAAAATTACCGGGGCATATTTCAGGCCGGTGTGTTTCGAGCCCACCTCAGGCAAATGGCAAAACCAGGTATGCAAGGGATTTCATATCCATGTAACAGACAAACACCGGTTCAAACCTTATATATCCTCACTGCTGGCACTGCAGCTGATTATCAGAAACCATAAGGATGCGTTTGCATTTAAACCGCCCCCTTATGAATATGAATATGAACGGCTGCCCATGGACCTGATACTGGGAAGCCGGGAGATCCGGGAGCGTATCCGGGACCTGTCAGACATCAAAACCATTGAAAACATGTGGCAGCAGGATCTGGAAGACTTTATTTGCAGTTCCAGCACATATTATCTGTATGAATAGCCTTCCCATAACATAAGGGACATAAAAACTGTTTCATGCTCCCAAATAAAAAAAGGGCCGGTATGCAACGGCCCTTCTCATAAACAGTATGCCTGAAACCAGCTTATTTATCATTTTTCAGATCATTGAGTTCTTTTTCAAGTTCGGCAATTCTTGATTTTTCATCAGCTGGTGCATCCTTGCCTTCTTTGTTCTTCCAGGAATCCTTGAGTTCGTCAAAACCCAGATATAAAGCAAGCCCGCCACCAAGCAGCAAAACAGGCGGAATACATCCGGCCAGAAGATTTAAAAATTCACCAAACCAGACTGCCAGTCCCACTACGCCGAGAAGCACCGCAATTGCACCGCCGATTAATGTTTTCATAAATATTTCCTCCTTAAAATTTTATTCACCACCCAAAATGTTAAAAAAATTATACAGCTCCTTTTGCTTGTCAATAGAGCATGAAAAATATCACAGGCAAAACGATTAATCAAGGTCATTTTACCCCTTGCCGCAGCCTTGTCGCATCAAACATCCCGCTTTACCCAACACCCAATACCCAACACCAATAATAATATTGCCTTTAAAGACAAGTTTTGGTAATAAACCCATGGGTTGAATTGCATTATCGCAAGGCCACTTACTTAAAGGGAAATTTCATGCGTCTGTTCCAGTTTTTCAAAACCCTGCTTCCAAGAACCAGGGCAAGGATTCGCATTACCATAGACTACCTGCTGGGGGATACATCAGACTACTTTGCCAATCTTTACCCTGGCAACCGCAGCTATATCGCCAGAAAAATCCTCAACAGCCTCATTCGAAAACTCACCCTGGATGACCATAACCTGGAGAAAATAAACGCAATTGACCAGCATGCCTGTATTGTATATGCCAGTAAAAACAAACGGCTGTTTGATTTTTTATTTTTTCATACCCGGCTTAAGGAACTTGGCCTGCCCTATCCTGAACTGGGTTTTGATCTGCGGTTCTTTTTTTTGCTTCCGGTCAAACATGTTTTAAGAATCTGGCTGTCTCATCTGGACTATTTTTTACATCATTTTTCCTTTAAGGATTTTTACGGGTCAGGATATGCCCTTGGGGAACTGTTTTCAGGAAAATCCGGCTTTGTATGCCTGATTGAAGAAGATGATTTTTACAACCGGTTCATCAGATCCACCCCTGATCCGCTGTATCATCTGATTGAATTTCAAAAGCGCATGGACAAACCGGTTATTATTGTTCCTGAAGATATCATCTATGTCACCAAACCCATGCACAAAAATCCGGGACTGGGAGAGATTCTGTTCGGCACTCATGAAAAACCAGGGCTTATCAAACGGGTTAACAACCTGTTGCGCCACCCGGAAAAAATCAAGGTAGCGATAGCCAGGCCTGTAAACCTTAAGGAATTCATTTCACGGCCTGAAATTGAATGTCTGGATTCAGAATTTCAGACCCACAGGTTAAGAAGCTACCTGGTGGATATTTTAAACCGGCAGCGCAAAAGCATCACCGGACCGGTGCTCAAATCCCGCCAGGAGATCACCGAAGATATTTTGACCAGAAAGTCCTTAAGGGAATTTCTGGCTGATTATGCAGCCAGAAAAAATATATCCCTGAAAAAAACCAATAAAAAGGCTGCTGCTTATATCAATGAAATTGCTGCCAATTACAATCTTCGGATCATCAATTTCGGCAACTGGATGCTCACCTGGATATTTAAAAACATATTTGAAGGCCTGATGGTAAACCAAAAGGAAATCAACCGGATGCGGGAAAAATACACCGAAGCTCCCCTGATTCTGGTACCCTGCCATAAAAGCCACCTGGATTATCTGCTTTTGCCCTATGTCATGTTCAGAAACAACATGCCCTGCCCCCATATTGCAGCCGGAAAAAACCTGTCATTCTGGCCCCTGGGGCCTTTGTTCAGGGGGGGCGGCGCTTTTTTTCTGCGCCGGACCTTTAAAGGGGCTGAACTGTATGCCAAAATATTTGCCGCCTACCTTGAAAAGCTGCTTTATGAAGGGTTCAATATCAAAATTTTCATTGAAGGGGGCAGAAGCCGGACAGGAAAGCTTCTGACACCCCGGCCGGGGGGCATGGCCATGATCATTCGGGCCTATCTGAACGGTGCCTGTGATAATTTATATTTTGTTCCCATATTTGTGGGTTATGACCGGGTGCTGGAAGAAGATGCCTATCTAAAGGAAATTGATGGCGGCAAAAAAAATCCGGAAACCCTTAAGGGATTGATCAATACCAGAAAATTTCTTAAAAAAAAATATGGGAAGGTCTATATCCGTTTTGATGAACCCATTTCCATTAAAGACTATATCCAGCAAAAGAACTTAAATCTTTCCAGGGCAACCGACCAGGAATACATGGATTTTGTCAAACATTTCAGCTACAAATTGATGGCTGCCATAAACGATAAAGCGGTGGCAACCCCCCACGGCATCATTGCCAGCGCTGTTTTAAACAGTTCCAAAAACAATTTCACCAAAGGCCAGATGATTGAACGGGTCAATACCTATCTGAATATATTGATGATCCATGAAGTGGAATTATCTGAAACCCTGCTGCTGGACCTGGACAACACCTTTAATACGGTTATCTATAATTTTTTATCCAGAAATTTTATCGAACTGGCAGATGAAGATGAAGAAGATATCACCAATGAGACCTATTTTATTGTCAAACACAACAAGCGGGCCATTCTGGATTATTATAAAAATTCGGTGATCTCTTTTTTTGTGCCGTCCGCCTATACAGCTGTGGCTATTCTGGAAATGGACCGGTTCAAGTTTGCCCTGTCTGACCTGGTCAGAAGATATCGATTCCTGCAAAAAATATTCAGAGATGAATTTTTCTATGATGAAGAGATTACCTGTGAAGAACAGATTTCCAAATCTATAAAAGGCTTTATCAGTGAAGGTATTCTGGTACCGGATTCAGCCAGGTCTGATATGCTGAACCTGACCTCCAGAGGATTGCGCAAACTCAAATGGTTTGCCGCGTTTATGCTGCCTTTTTTTGAATCCTATGAAACCGCGCTGCTCTATTTTGAAAAAGAAAAAAACAACAGCCTGGATGAAAAAGAACTGGCCAAGAAAATCCATTCCCACGGCCTGCGGCTGTATAAGCGCAAACAGGTGACACTCAAGGAATCTTTGTCTTTGATCAACTACAGAAATGCTGCCAGGTTCTTTTCTAAAAACGGTATCAACGGATCTGAAGACCAGATCCAGATCGATTACTACAAACAGATAATCAACCGCCTTGTCCGGCTGACCATCTCCTGAAAAAAACATCATGAAAGCATTGATACTGGCGGCGGGATTCGGCACCCGGCTTTTACCTTATACCAGGGTGATTCCCAAACCCCTTTTTACCATAGGTTCCCTCCCTGTACTGGGACATACCATAAATCTTCTTGTCCGGTCCGGGTGCCGGCAGATCATCATCAATACCCATTACCTGCCTGATCTGATCACAGACTATATCGAAAACAGCAAAGAACAGTTTAAAGCAAACATCCGCTGTATTTACGAACCGGAAATCCTTGGCACAGGCGGTGCTATTGCCAATGTAAAAGATTTCATGGCAGACCAGGATTTTTTTGTCATCAACGCTGATGTGGCGACCAGTCTTGATCTGACAGATGTTTACAATTTCCATGTGAAAAAAAGATGTCTTGCCACGCTGGTGCTCCATGACAGAAAAGCGTTCAACAAGGTGGCAGTGTATCCGGACGGCTGGATCACAGGCTTCAACCATCCCGGCAAAGGACTTGCCTTCACCGGTATCCAGGTGCTGTCCCCGCAGATTTTTGATTATATGCCTGACCGCAAGGTTTTTTCCAGTATTGACCTGTTTGCCGGACTGTGTAAAAAAAAGCAGGTGGCAGCCTATGTGGCCGACAATATTTTCTGGGAAGATATGGGTACACAGGCTGCCTATGCACGGACTGCCAGACAGTGGATGGGTGCGGCTGTCCTAAAAGCAGATATCCTGGATATAAACATCTGCAATCTGGCTGGTGACGGATCAGACAGAACCTGGTTCCGGGCTGTGCCCAAAACCCTTTCAAAAAACAAAAAAACACCAGGATCGGCTGTCATCTGTGACCATGGGATCTGTCTGCCAGGCAGTGACACAAGGGCACAACTGGAGGCGTTTGTCCATATCGGCACCCATTTGTTCAAACAAAAAGTGCCGGTGCCTGCCATACTGTCCCATGATGCCTTTGCCGGCCTGGTGGTTCTGGAGGACCTGGGGGATACCCATCTGGCAGACCTGGTACAACAGGCCAAAGACAGATCCGCAATTAAGCAGATCTACCGGCAGGTCATTGACCTGCTGATCCTTTTTTCCAAAAAAGGGGCAGACGGGTTTGATCCTGCCTGGACCTGCCAGACACCCACCTATTCCAGATCCCTTATCCTGGAAAAAGAGTGCCAATATTTCATGGATGCATTTGTGAACGGGTATATGGGAAAACATCTGTCATTTGACGATGTTGCAGATGCATTCAGCTTTGTGGCACAAAAAGCGCTCAAAGGCGGTTTACAGGGGCTTATGCACCGGGACTGCCAGTCCAGAAACATCATGGTGAAAAATAACACCTTTTATTTTATTGATTTTCAATCCGCCAGAACAGGGCCGGTTCAGTATGATCTGGCTTCCCTTTTGATCGATCCCTATGTTACACTTCCCATGCAGGTACAAAAGGATCTTGTATCCTATGCCATGGACCGGCAGGGCCTTGGGTCCGGAACAGCAAGACATGAATTCACCCAGTGTTTTCACTTCTGCTGTTTGACCAGGAACATGCAGATGCTCGGGGCATTTGCCCATTTGAGCCGGGCAAAGAAAAAAACCGGGTTTGAAGCATATATCCCGGCGGCAGTGGCCTCCTTGAAACAGCTGATACAAAACATGGAGCCATACCCTGTGATGACCAGTCTCAAAGAACTCATAATGCGATTGTAAGGAAAAACCCATGGAAAAAACCCATATCATGGTAAACGGACTGCCCGGCAATGTTGCCGCCACCATGGCAGAAGCGGCCGTCACAGACCAGCGGTTCTCACTGATTCCCTATTCTTTGACAGGCCCTGATATTGTGGATGATTTCATCCAGGTTGCGGATGTGCGCATCTGCCTGGTGAAACCAGACACCCGGGATAAAACCATTACAGATATCTGCAAACAGTTTCCTGCATTTATCGCCATTGATTATACCCATCCCAGTGCCGTGAACACCAATGCTAAATTTTATACACACCACAACATTCCCTTTGTCATGGGCACCACAGGCGGAGACAGAAAGGCTTTGGAAGCAACAGTATCCCGGTCACGGACCCCGGCTGTTATCGCCCCGAACATGGCCAAGCAGATAGTGGGATTCCAGGCCATGATGGCCTTTGCAGCGGACCGGTTTCCCGGTCTTTTTGCAGGATACCGCCTTGAAATAAAGGAAAGCCACCAGCAGAAAAAAGCTGACACATCCGGTACTGCAAAGGCGATGGTACACTATTTCAACCAGCTGGGGGTGGATTTTGATTCCAAAGAGATTCAGCAGATACGCGATCCCAGGGTGCAGAAAAATCAGTGGCACATTCCGGAACAATACCTGTCCGGCCACGGCTGGCATACCTATACCCTCACAGCGCCGGATGAATCTGCCCAGTTTGTATTCACCCACAATGTCAACGGAAGAAACATCTATGTGGCAGGCACCTTTGATGCGGTATTGTTTTTAAAAAAACAGATTGCAGACACAAAAAGATCCAGACAGGTGTTCACCATGATTGACGTTTTAAACCAGGCCTGACATATTTCATGAGCTTTTTTTTCAAAATTATGCTTATTCTTCTGGGGCTGGCTTATCTGATCGCCCCGGTGGACATCATTCCGGAAATCCTTGTTCCGTTTCTGGGATGGGTGGATGACGGACTGGTTTTGTACTGTATCTTTTATCTGATCCGGTATGGGAGACTGCCCTGGTTTTTTTCCAAACGCAACCAAAGGGACGGATTCGGCAGCCGGACAACCGCCGGAAACCAGAAATTCACATCCAATGCAAACAGTTCCCAGCCCCCTGAGCCGGCACATGAAGTTCTTGGTGTTGCAAAAGATGCTTCCTGGGAGGAGATCCAGTCTGCCTATAAGCAGCAGATCAAAAAATACCATCCAGACAAACTGTCCCATCTGGGAAAAGAGTTTTCAGATCTGGCTGCCAGACGTTTTGTGGAAATCCAGAAAGCGTTTGAATCCCTTAAAAGAAAAAAAGGCCGGTAGCCGCAGAGCAACCCCGGCAGTAAGGAATGCCTGTGACACACCACCTGGTTGTTGACAACAATGCTTTTGAGATACAATGGCACTGGCATGGAAAAAAAAACAGGCCGGTACTGGTGTTTCTTCATGAAGGCCTGGGATGTGTACAGATGTGGAAAACCTTTCCGGAACGTCTGGCAAAAGAATCCGGATGTAATGCATTTGTATTCTCCAGACTGGGGTACGGCAGATCCGGCACCTGCAACCTTCCCTGGAAAACCAATTTCATGCATACTCAGGCCCTGGCGGTTCTGCCCAAAATTCTTAAGGCAGCCGGTATCCAGAAACATATTCTCATCGGTCACTCAGACGGCGGGTCCATAGCCCTTATTTTTGGCGGCAGCAGTAATGCCGGCAGACTTATGGGTATAATCACCGAGGCTGCCCATGTTTTTTGCGAACCTGTAACCCTGGCATCCATCCGGGCAGCAAGACACGCCTATCTGACAGGCGATCTAAAAGAAAAACTGTTCCGGTATCATGGTGCAAATACAGACACAGCCTTCCAGGGATGGAATGATGCCTGGCTGCATCCAAAATTTGTGCACTGGAACATCACAAAATATCTTTGCCGCATCCAGGTGCCGGTACTGGCCATTCAGGGGAAAAATGATCCCTACGGCACACCAGCGCAGCTTTTTGCCATAAAAAAAGGTGTCAAAAATTGTAATATAAAACAGATCACAGACTGCGGCCATGCCCCCCACCATGAACAGCCGAAACTGGTGCTGGCCCACATGGCTGATTTCATACAAAAAATTTTAAGTTAAACCGGCCAGCGGTTATACCAAAATTGGCTGTTGGCATTGACAAACCATTGTATCTCTGGGATATAGAACCATTTTACAATGCCCATATAAAAGGGAGAAACCGCGTGACCGGCATAAGTGAAATTCTGGTTCTGATCCTGCTGATATCCGCTATCCTGATCCTGCCCAGGATGCTCAAACCCCCGCCTGCCAGAAACCCTGGTGAAAAAATTGCCCGGTTATCCAAAAAAA
>JAIPDY010000035.1 GCA_021737445.1 Desulfotignum sp. | reverse complement strand
ATCCTGTTTTTAACAAACTTTCCAGAATTTTCCTGCAGGCCCCCACACTGGACTCTGACAGCAGACGAACCCGTTTTTACCTTCGATCATCCGACCTGATTTGCTTCTATTGCTTTACATATCCAAGAATTAACTTGTTCCCGCCGTTGCGCGGCGGCACTTTCACCCCATAAATTCACGCCCATCCCGGGCGGACACATCCGGCTTCACCTTCAACAAGGACCACTCTTACCTCGAGGCCTGTGAGCCGGGGGTTAGCCTTTCTCATCTGCCCAAACTGCTTTATTGACTTTTGGTATAATAGCCCCTATTATAGGCCTATAAATAAGGTTCCAATATTATTATCCAAAAGGAGGCTATATGTTACAGGCAAAATTCAGCGTTAAAGAAACGCAAGCCCAGTTTTTGAATAATTTTAAAGTCTATGGATTTAAGGATAAAAGCTCTATGCTTCGTGAGGCTATAGAGCTTTTCAAGAAAGAAGTTGAACTTGAAAGTCTAAGAAAATCCGCTGAATTATATGCTGAAATTTATTCTGAAGATGATGAGTTAAAAGAATTGACCGAAACTTCATTAAACGGATGGCCAGAATGACGGTGCTGAAAAGAGGTATGATTATTGACATCAATCTTGATCCGTCAAAAGGTTCAGAAACCGGAAAAATCAGACCTTGTGTGGTTGTGACTAACGATATTTATAATGAAAGAGTGCCTGTTATTCAAGTTGTTCCAATTACTGAATGGCGTACAAAAAAAGCGCGAATAAAAACCAATGTTGAAATTTATCCTTCCTCCGATAATGGTTTATCTAAAAAGTCGGTAGCAGACTGTTTGCAGACACGTCCAATAGATCATCGTCATAGGTTGGTCAAAATTCGGGGGAGATTGTCAATAGACAAAGTACAGGAAATTAACCAGTCTTTAAAGGTTGTTTTTGAACTTAATGCATAGCGCAAAATACGGGGCACTCACGATAAGAAAGGCTTACGGCAATTGGAAAAATCCTACACTTAAACCTTGGGAAGATTTATTAAATGAATACGCCATAAAGCCTATACAAAAGTACGATCTAACCAAAGGCAAAAACGCTTCACCCTTTGTGAACGCGTATTCTAAGTTCTTATACCCTATGTGTAAAAATACTGTCAGACCGGAACTGGACATTGCCGGTGCGTTGCTGGTGGGCACAACTGCTGCCGAAGTCAAGGTGCCGCCCAGAAAACCGCCCCGGATGCATGAAAATCTTTTTCATCGGTGACAGACAATGGCTGCGCTTTACAGGAATAATGAATCATGACAAATGATAAACAAACCCGGCGGAAGGTTGAGATTGCCATGGAACCGGTGGAACTCTATAAAATTCTGAAATTTGAAAACCTGGCAGCCAGCGGCGGGGAGGCCAAATTCCGGATCCAGGCCGGCCATGTTATGGTGAACGGGCAGACGGAAAACCGGAAAAGAAGAAAAATACGCCACGGGGATGTTATTGAAACCCCGGAGGCTGTTCTGACAATTGTGGTATCTGAAAATTAGCATATTGGAGTGATCGGCAATGTTTCTTGTTACAGCAAAACAGATGCAGAAGATGGATCGCTATACCATTGAGGAATTCGGTATTCCCGGACGGGTGCTCATGGAAAATGCCGGACGTGGGGCGGTGGATTTTTTCATGGAACACTGCAGCCCCACCCCGGAGACCCGGGTGGCGGTGGTGGCGGGCCGGGGCAACAACGGCGGGGACGGCTGGGTCATGGCCCGGTATCTCATGGAAAAACAGATTCCTGTTACAATATTTTTGTTGTCCGACCCGGACCGGGTGGCCGGGGATGCCAAAGCCAACATGAAGCTGGTGGAAAAACTGCTGCCCTATTTTCCGGAGTGTGCTGTGAAGGCGGTACCGGATGCGGCGGCATTTGCCAGGGAAAAGGCCCGGCTGGTCCATCATGACCTGTTTGTGGATGCCATTTTCGGCACCGGGCTGAATTCGGATGTGAGAGGGGTTTTCAGGGATGTGATCCAGTGCATCAACCAGACAAAAAAACCGGTATTTGCCGTGGATATCCCCTCGGGGCTCAATGCGGACACCGGGGCGGTCTGCGGTGTGTGTATCACAGCCTGTGCCACGGCCACCTTTGCCTTTGCCAAGACCGGCCATGTTTTGTATCCGGGCAGCCGATACACCGGCAAATTGCGGGTCGTCGATATCGGTATCCCCGGATTTGCAGCAAAAAAACAGGATATCCGGTTCCAGGTGCTGGAAAAGCAAACCATTGCTCCGTTGTTTCCCCCCCGGCCTTTTGGCAGCCACAAAGGCACATTCGGTCATCTGCTGATCCTGGCCGGATCTGCCGGTAAAACCGGGGCCGCTGCCCTGTGCGCCAATGCTGCCAAGCGGATTGGTACCGGCCTGGTGACCCTGGGGGTGCCGGAAAGCATCAATGCCATTGTGGAACCCATGGTGGTGGAGCCCATGACCGTGCCCCTGCCGAAAACCGCTGCCGGTACCTTGTCGTCTGCCGGTCTGGACCGGATACTTTCGCTGGCAAAAGACCGGCAGGCCCTGGCACTGGGGCCGGGACTGGGCACAGACCCGGATACCCGAAAACTTGTGCACACCCTGGTGGAAACCTGTTCTCTTCCCCTGATCATGGATGCCGATGCCATCAACTGTCTGGCCGGCGATCCGGCAGTCCTCTTGTCCCGAAAGGCCCCGGCGGTTCTGACCCCCCATCCCGGGGAGATGGCCAGGCTGGCCGGGATCTCCACCGGAGCTGTCCAGGCGGACCGGCCCGGGGTGGCAGAAAAGTTTGCCAAAACACACAACGTGATCCTGGTGCTCAAAGGCGCCCAGACCCTGGTCGCCCTGCCGGACGGCAAAATCTTTCTGTGTCCTGTTGGCAACCCGGGCATGGCCACCGGCGGCATGGGGGATGTGCTCACCGGTATGATCGCCGGGCTGGCAGCCCAGGGATTTTCACTGGAAAACGCAGCCGCCGCCGGGGTGTTCATCCACGGGCTGTGCGGGGACCTGCTGGCCGACACCGTGGGCGGGTTCGGGTTTCTGGCCGGTGACATGATCCAGGCCATTCCTGAAGCCATCCACAGGCATTTGACATGAAACACCAGGTCATCACCAAGACCGACGATCAGACCCGGAACCTGGGTCACCGCCTGGGACAGGCAGTGACCGGCCCTGTGGCCATCGCCCTCACCGGAGACCTGGGATGCGGCAAAACCACGTTTGTCAAAGGCCTGGCCAGGGGCCTGGGGGTGAATGCGCGGTATCCGGTCACAAGTCCCACCTTTACCATCATCAATGAATATCCGGCAGCCAAAAATCTGCGCCTGTGCCACCTGGACCTTTACCGCCTGGGATCGGCAGAGGAACTGGCATACACCGGTTTTGACGACCTGGCTGATGCCTGGGCGGTGATTGTGGTGGAATGGCCCGACCTGCTGAAAGAGGACCGGTTTGCCTTTGACCTGGAACTCAAATTTTCATTTGATTCAGACTACCACAGGGTCATATCTTTTTTTGTCTATGGACAGACCGGCGCAAACATGCTAAGCAAATTGTTTTCATAAATTATGAAACCATTTTTTTGGAGTATGATATGGCACTTAGAGTACAGAAATTCGGGGGCACCTCGGTGGCAGATATCCAGCGGATATCCAGGGTGGCGGACCGGGTTGCAAAAGCCCATGATGCCGGCGACCAGATGGTGGTGGTGCTCTCTGCCATGGCAGGTGTGACAGACAATCTCATCTCTTTGGCCAGACAGGCAGCTGAGCTGCCCGACAAACGGGAACTGGATGTCCTGCTTGCCACCGGAGAACAGACCACTGCCGCATTGATGGCCATGCTCCTCAAATCCCGGGGATACAAAGCCAGGTCGTTTCTGGGATTCCAGGCCGGCATCCACACGGACCAGACACCGGGCAAGGCCCGGATCCTGGATATCGACGGTCAGAACGTCAAAAAATCTCTGGACCAGGGATATATCTGCGTGGTGGCCGGGTTCCAGGGAGCTGATCACAACGGCGACATCACCACCCTGGGCCGGGGCGGATCAGACACCTCGGCCGTGGCCATTGCCGCGTCCTTAAAGGCGGATGTGTGTGAAATCTTCACAGACGTGGACGGTGTATATACCACTGACCCCAGAATCTGTGCCAGGGCAAAGAAAATTAACCGGATCTCCTATGAAGAGATGCTGGAAATGGCAGTTTTGGGGGCCAAGGTTCTTCAAATCCGGTCCGTGGACTTTGCCAAAAAATACAATATTCCTTTGCATGTCAGATCATCATTCAATGAGGAGGAAGGAACCATGGTTGTCAATGAAAGCGCGGATATGGAAAGCGCTGTGGTATCAGGGGTTACATGTGATATGAATGAGGCCAGGATCACCCTGAAACGGGTACCTGACCAGCCCGGCATTTCCGCCAAGATTTTCGGCCCCCTGGCAGACGCTGAGATCATGGTGGACATGATCATCCAGAACACCCGGACCGGCGGAGAAACCGACCTGACCTTCACCGTGACCAAGGATGATTTTGACCGGGCCCTGGAAATTTCAAATGCCGTGGCCAAAGAGGTGAATGCTGAAGAGGTGCTCACAGCAAAGGATATTGCCAAAGTGTCTGTGATCGGGCTGGGCATGAAAAGCCATTCCGGCGTGGCTGCCACCATGTTCAAGGCCCTGGCCGAGGAAAACATCAATATCCGGCTGATCTCCACGTCAGAAATCCGGATCTCCTGCGTTATTCTGGCCAAATATGCAGAGCTGGCTGTGCGGGCACTGCACACTGCCTTTGGTCTGGACAATGAAGGTTAGGCATGCCTTAAATTTTCCAGGGCGGTCTCTATTTCAGCAATCACCTTCCGGGCCGCAACAGCCGGATCATCTGCATCCCGGATGGGGCGGCCGATAACAAGCAGATCACTGCCCTGGTCGATGGCCTGGGCCGGCGTGGTGACCCGTTTCTGATCATCACCCGGCATCAGGCTCCATGCCGGGCGGATCCCGGGTGTGACTGCCAGAAAATCCCTGCCGAACCGGGCTTTGATGCCCGCGGCCTCCCGGCCGGAACATACCACCCCTTGGCATCCGGCATCACAGGCCAGTTTTGCCCGCAGCATGACCAGCTCCATGGGGTCGGCTGAAAACCGCTCTGCAAATCCGCCGCCGGCAAGGGTGTCGCCGTCATTGTCCGTGAGCAGGGTCACCCCCAGGATTCCCACCCGGCCCCTTGCCCCCTGTACCGCCATTTCCAGCATTTTTTTCGATGAACAGCCATGTACGGTGGCCAGGTCCACTCCCAGGTCCGCCACCCGGGCCATGGCCCGAAAAACCGTCTCACTGATGTCATGCAGTTTCAGGTCCAAAAAAATGCCGGCATCACTCAGATCCCGAATCATTTTCAAAATATCCGGCCCCTGACCGATGAACAGCTCCAGGCCCACTTTGAACATGGCTACATGGGCTTCCAGCTTTCTGACCAAAAATTGTGCCTCATCCATTTCCGCCACATCCAGAGGAAATACGATATAGTCCCTGCCTGTTTTTTCCATGGTTTTCCCTTACTTTATGTCAATCAACGAACTGCTGGACAAAATATTAGGCAAAACTCCTCTGATTGTCAACTCGCTCCATTCCCCATACCCTGGAACCGCCCGGCAGTTTTTACGCTTAATGGTTCATTTTTCCGGTACAACATGATACGATATGCATTTGAAAAAAAAGAGGAGGCCCATGGAAACCAAAAAATACACCCTGACCATGCTGGTTGAAAACGAACCAGGCGTCACAGCACGCATCACCGGCCTGTTTGCCGGGCGGGGCTATAATATTGAAACCATCTGCGGAGCCCCAACTGCCAATCCCAAAATGTCCAGAATCACCATCACCACCCTGGCCAGTCCCTTGATGCTGAAACAATGCATGAAACAGATCCAGCGACTGGTCAATGTGATCAAGCTGCGGGACATGACCGGAGAAGAAGCGGTCAAAAGGGAAATGGCCCTGGTCTGCGTCAAGGTTCAGCCTGAAACTCAAAAAAAGATTGCGCAGATCATTGCCGCTTTCCAGGGAAAAATGATGGACAAAGGGCAGCACCATTATATCTTTGAGGTCACCGGCGATGAACTCACCGTGGATGCCATGCTGGATCAGCTGACCCCTTTCGGCATCAAAAAACTGGCCCGGTCCGGAGTACTGGCCCTGTACCGGGAACTGTGACAAAAGATGCCAAATTTTTGATTGAAACAATTTAAGTATTGAAATTTTAAGGTTATTGATGCTATTTAACCCGGATAAACCCATACTGAGATCCAGGAAACTTCATGCCCCAAACAGATAAGCATCAGTTGCTAAAACACCTTCCCGGGGTGGACCATATGCTGGAAAAAGCCCGGCAGGACAACAGGTTTGCAGCTGTTCCCAGACAGGTTCTGACCGGAGCTATCCGAACGGTTTTAGATGACCTGCGCCAGGCCATTCTCGCAGGCCGGGAAACCGGTTTTGACGACACTGCTGTACTGTTAAAAACAGCCGCTCTCTGCCGGCGTAAACTGGCACCAAACCTGGTTCCTCTGGTGAATGCCACCGGCGTGGTTCTTCATACCAACCTGGGTCGGGCACTGTTATGCAGCGATGCCCTGGCAAATATCCAGACTATTGCATCTGCCTATTCCAATCTGGAATTGAATCTATCCACAGGCAAACGGGGGCTGCGTTACACCGCTGTGGAGGAACTGATCTGTGAACTCACCGGTGCCCAGGCAGCCATGGCCGTAAACAACAATGCCGGTGCGGTCCTGCTGGCCTTGAACACGCTGGCTGAAAACACGGAAGTGGTGGTATCCAGAGGGGAACTTGTGGAAATCGGCGGATCTTTCAGGGTACCGGATGTCATGGTCAAAAGCGGATGCCGCCTCAAGGAGGTGGGCACCACCAACCGGACCCACCTGAAAGATTACAAAAATGCGGTGACAGACAGTACCGGACTGTTTCTCAAAGTGCATGCCTCCAATTACCGCATCGAAGGATTCACTGCCAGTGTCAGCCTCCGGGAACTGGCATACCTGGGGAAAACACACCAGATTCCGGTGATGGAAGATTTGGGGTCCGGCACCCTGGTGGATTTCTCAGCTTATGGCCTGCCCGCAGAACCCCTGGTATCAGATTCAGTTGCCGCCGGGGCCGACGTGGTAACCTTCAGCGGAGACAAACTGCTGGGAGGCCCCCAGGCCGGCATCATTGCGGGCAAAAAACAGGCCATTGACCGGATCAGGGCCAACCCCCTGACCCGGGCACTGCGCATTGACAAACTCACCCTGGCAGCCCTGGAAGCCACTTTGAGGCTGTACCGGGATGAAAGACAGGCGGTCGGAGAAATCCCCACCCTGCGGATGCTGACCATGTCCTTTGAGGATACCTGCAAGCAGGCTGCCGTCCTGGAAAAATTGATCCAAAACGTTTGCACCCCCAGGGATACTATCGAACTTGTGGACCTGGAATCCAGGCCGGGCGGCGGTTCCTTTCCTGCCCTTACACTGCCCACCCGGTGTGTCGCCATTGTACCCGCCCGCATGTCTGTGGCCGCTCTGGAACGCAGCATGCGGCTGTCCGCCCCTGCCATCATTGCCAGAATTGAAAACAACCGGTATATACTGGATCCCAGAACCATTCAACCCGGACAGGAAACCATTATTTCATCAACCCTTGAAACCATATTGGCGACCCTATGAAACCAAAATTTGCATCCAAGGAATTTGCTTTTTTAAAACCCGATTCAGACGGTCACCCCCCGATCCAAGCACCCGGCACCTATTTTTCAGATCTGGTGCATCAAAAAACCGTGTCTTTTACCGCGTTTGAACAGCGCCTTTCATCGGCAGCCATTCCAAAAAATACTTTTGTCTGTGCTGTTATCCAGGTGGCACAAACCGCATCTGAATCCATCCGGGAAAAAGCCAGGGATATTTTTGAAGCCTGCTTTCATTCTGTGCTGGACAAAAAAAGAGGTATCTGGGAAAGCCTGGATCCCACCGCATTTGTTCTGGTGTTCTGGGATTATGATAACCGCCAGAAAGCCATGGATCTGCTGGAATCCCTTAAAAGCAAAATCACCCATGCCCTTAAAACAGAACTGCTGGTGGGGGTGGCCATGTTTCCATTCCATGATTTTTCCCGGTCCCAGGTGTTTGCCAATGCCCTGAAAGCCATTGACCATGCCGCATTTTTCGGTCCCGGCCATATGCGGCACTTTGACGGCATTTCCCTGAACATCAGCGGTGACCGCTTATATCAGCTGGAGCAATATGATGCTGCCATCATCGAATATGAGCAGGGCCTGGCACTGGAACCTAAAAATATCAACCTGATGAACAGCCTGGGGGTGTGCTTCGGGGTAACAGGTGAGCTGGAAAAGGCAAAAAAACTCTTTAAAGACGCCATAAAGATCAACCCCGGGGAGATAATGGTGATTTACAATCTGGGACTGATTCACCAGATTCTGGATAACATGGACAAGGCGGTTTTTTTTCTGCGCAAGGCCCACGGCATTGACGGCAGCATTTTTGAAGTGGAACTGCTTTTAGGCCATCTGCTGTTCCAGGCAAAAAAATCAGATCAGGCCATTCCCCACTTGGAAACCGCATCCCGGGTAAACCCGGAATCCAGCATGGCCTTCAGGATCATGGGAGAAATTTTTCTTGAACGCCAGAACCTGGACAAGGCAGGGGCTGCCTTTAATACAGCTGTCAAACTCAAACCCGCAGATCCCATTGCCTTATCCGGATACGCCCTGGCCATGGCATTGAGAAAACGCAACCTGAAAATTGCTTTGACATTTGCCCAAAAAAGCGTGGACCTGGAACCGGAAAACACCATTTTTCAAGAACGGCTCCAACAGGTCAAACAGTTAACCCAGGTTTCCAAAAACCAGGACAAAACCAAAAAATTTGCATAGACAAAAAGAATCAACCCATGCCCTTAAGTGAAATCAACGCCTTGATACAGGCATCTGTGGAAGACAGTATCCGGGTTAAGCAGTCGTTTTTCAATACCCATCAACCCGCTGTGGAAGCATGCGCAAAAAAAATGGCCGCCACCCTGACCGCCGGAAGTAAAATTCTTTTGTTCGGCAACGGCGGCAGTGCGGCCGACTGCCAGCACATTGCCGCGGAATTTGTCAACCGGTTTGCCATGGAACGGCCGCCCCTGGCCGCCATTGCCCTGACCTGCGATACATCGGTCATCACCAGCATCGGTAATGATTATTCATTTGATGACATTTTTTTAAAACAGATCCAGGCTTTGGGGCAAAAAAATGACCTGGCCATTGCTGTTTCCACATCCGGCAATTCTCCCAATGTTATCAAGGCTGCCAGACAATCCCGAAAGACAGGTATTTTTCTGGTGGGGTTTTCCGGACCAGGCGGACAGCTCAAAGAGTTGTGTGACATCGCCTTCTGCGTGGAATCCCCTGTTACGGCCAGAATCCAGGAAACCCATATATTGCTGGCCCACATCCTGTGTGATCTGACAGAAAGGATCCTATTTCCATGAAACCGGTTGACGGCCACCTGGATGCCTCTCAATTAAAAACCTACTCCATCCACGACCGCAACAGCCTGGTGTCCGGGGATGACTTTGCCCGGCCCTGGCACAAAGGCGGTGATTTCAATACGTTCCTGGACACCCTGCCCTCCATTTTGGCCGGCACTGATATCCGGGCTGTTATCCAGGCCGTTGCCGCCGCTGCCAGACACCGGCATCTGGTATGCTTTGCCATGGGCGGCCATGTCATTAAAACCGGCATGCCGCCGGTGATCATTGATCTGATGGAAAAACAGATCATCACCCTGATCGCCATGAACGGGTCGGGCATCATCCATGATCTGGAAGTGGCCATGGTAGGCAAAACATCTGAGGATGTGGCCGGCAGTCTTTCCGACGGCAGTTTCGGTATGGCCAAAGAAACCGCGGACTGCCTCAACCAGGCCATTGCCCGGGCAAAAAAAAAAGGCATGGGCCTGGGACGGGCTGTGGGAGAAATGATTCTGGCCCTTGATCTGCCTTACCAGCACCTGAGCCTCACCGCTGCCGGAGCACGGCTCAACCTCCCTGTCACCGTGCATGTGGCCCTGGGAACCGATATCCTTCACATGCACCCCCGGTTTGACGGGGCTGCATGCGGCCAGGCATCCCTGCATGATTTCAAAACCTTTGCCGCACAGATTTCCCGTCTGGAAAAAGGGGTGTTCATCAATGCAGGATCTGCTGTGATCCTGCCGGAGGTGTTTCTCAAGGCGGTGACCCTGGCACGGAACCTGGGACATTCTGTGGATGATTTCACCACGGTGAACCTGGATTTTATCCGGCACTACCGGCCCATGACCAATGTGGTCAACCGCCCAGCCAAAGGAAAAGCAAAAGGCTACAGCATCGTGGGCCACCATGAACTGCTCATCCCCATGATCGCCGCCGGGATCATTGAATCCCTCTGATACCGGGAATCTGTGTTTTCCATAACAATTTATCTTTGGCCTGTCCCTTGAAAACCTTTCAAAAACCCCTTATATTATCCTTTTTACAAGACAATTATCATTGAGGTGTTTCATGCCGATTTATGAATATAAGTGCAACACATGCCACAAAGAATTTGAAACCCTGGTGCTGGGATCTGACACCCCGGCCTGCCCGGGCTGTGACAGCCTTGATCTGTCCCGGCTCATGTCAAAATGCGGGTTTGTTTCCAAGTCCACCGGGTCAGGTGGTGACAGCCAGGTGACAGCATCATCCTCATCATCCGCCTGCGGCAGCTGCAGTGCAGGCAGCTGCAGTGCAGGCAGCTGCAGTGCAGGCAGCTGCGCCTCCTGCGGTGTGGGATAAATCATGGCCGATCACATATGTATCGGCACCCGGGGCAGCCAGCTGGCCCTGTGGCAGGCCAACCATGTCAAAGATCTTATCACATCCGCCTTTCCGGACACGCAGGTAACCATAACTGTCATTAAAACCACAGGGGACCGGATCACGGACCGGCCCCTGGCCCAGGTAGGAGGCAAAGGACTGTTTGTCAAAGAGATCGAAAACGCCCTGCGCAACAGCGATATCGACCTGGCTGTTCACAGCATGAAAGATATGCCCGGGGACCTGCCTTCGGGATTGACCATCGGGGCGATACCCTGCCGGGAAAATCCCTTTGATGTGCTGATTTCCAGACAGGGTCTTGTTCTGACAGATTACCTGCCCGGAGCGAGGGTGGGCACATCCAGCCTGAGGAGGGCCTCTCAGCTCAGGCATTTGCGGCCGGACCTGGAAACCATTTCCATCCGGGGCAACCTGGACACCCGGATGCGCAAACTGGCTGCCGGTGAATATGATGCCATTGTCCTGGCGGCCGCCGGCATGATCCGCCTGGGTCAGGCAGACAAAATCACCCAGTATCTGGATAATGACACCATGGTGCCGGCGGCGGGGCAGGGCGCTTTGTGCATTGAGATCCGGAAAAATGATACTGCAATGACCCGGATAATGGAAAAACTGGATCATTCCCCCACCCGCACCTGTGTACAGGGGGAACGGGCTTTTTTAAAAGAGATCGAGGGCTCCTGCCATATTCCGGTGGCGTGTTTCGGACAGATTCTGGGCAACCAGGTTCATCTCACGGCTGTGGTGGCGTCTGAAGACGGCCGCCACCTGGTCAGAGAACAGGTGATCTCTCCCATGGACGATGTGGAAACCCGGGGGCGGGACCTGGCACACACCGTGCTTGAAAAAGGCGGCAAACAGATATTGGAGGCCATAGAAACCCATGGCGGATAAACCAGGCAAGGTATATTTGATCGGGGCCGGACCCGGTGACCCGGGCCTTTTGACCCTCAAGGCAAAAACATGTATCGAACAGGCGGACGTGGTGGTGTACGACTTTCTGGCATCCCCTTCCCTGCTGGCATACGCCTCAAAAGATGCCCAGCTCATCTACGTGGGTAAAAAGGGCGGGGACCATACCCTGACCCAGGACAAGATCAACCAGCTGCTGAAAGACAAGGCAGCCCTGGGCCTGAATGTGGCCCGTCTCAAAGGCGGTGATCCTTTTGTGTTCGGCAGGGGCGCAGAAGAAGCCCAGGAACTGTTATCCGCCGGTGTGGCCTACGAGGTTATACCAGGAGTCACCTCCGCCATTTCTGCGCCGGCCTATGCCGGAATCCCGGTGACACATCGGGATCACACCTCGTTTGTGTCATTTATCACCGGCCATGAAGACCCCAAAAAAGAGCAGTCACGCATGCAGTGGGACATCTTTGCCAGATCCGATGCCACCCTGGTGTTTCTCATGGGGGTGAAAAACCTGGAAAACATCGTCACTCAGCTCATTGCCCACGGCAAACCGGCAAACACGCCCGTGGCCCTGGTTCGGTGGGGTACCACCCCGTTGCAGCAGACGGTTACAGGCACCCTGGACACCATCGTGACAAAGGTACGGCAGGCAAAACTCAAATCTCCGGCCGTCATTGTGGTGGGCCATGTGGTGTCGCTGCGCAGGGAACTGGCCTGGTTTGACAAAACACCACTGTTCGGGAAAAAAATTGTCATCACCCGGGCCCGGGCCCAGGCATCTGGCCTCAAGCAGGAGCTCACCCGGCTGGGTGCCCATTGCATTGAGATTCCCACCATCCGGATTAAGGCGCCGGCAGACAACACCCCGGTCATGGATGCCATCAGCCGTATCCAGGCTTATGACTGGCTGGTTTTCACATCTGTCAACGGAGTGAAACATTTTTTTGACACCCTTTTCGGCATGGGAAAGGATGTCCGGATACTGGGACATCTCAAATTTGCCTGCATCGGACCGGTTACCAAACAGCGCCTGGCTGATTTCGGCATCATCAGCGACATTCTGCCGGACACGTTTCGTGCAGAATCGGTGATAGAGGCTTTTTCACAGGCAGAGATCCAGGGGAAAAATGTATTGCTTCCCCGGGCTAAAAAAGCCCGGACCATCCTGCCTGAAGAGCTGAGCAAAATGGGAGCAACCGTGGATGAGGTGACAGCCTATGAAACTGTTCTGGACAAGGAAGCCGGACCCACACTGATCGAACTGCTGAAAAAAAAGCAGATCGATGCCGTCACCTTCACCAGTTCCTCCACCGTGTCCAATTTCATGTCATTGCTGAGTCTGAATCAGGCACCTGGGCTGTTGAAAAACATCACCATTGCCAGTATCGGTCCCATCACCTCTGACACCGCCAGATCCTTTGGGCTTGAACCGGCCATTGAAGCGGATCCTTTTACCATTAACGGTCTGGTGGATGGTCTGGTAGCCTATTACAAAAAAGAGAAAACCCCATGATCGCCGGGAGCCGTTCAATCAATTATCTGAGAATCTCGGTGACAGACAGGTGCAATTTCCGCTGCCGGTACTGCGTGCCGGCAGCCCCTTTTTCCGTCATGCCTCACCATGAGATCGCCCGGTATGAGGAAATTCTGAAAATCACCCGCCTGGCCTGTGACATGGGTATAACCAAGGTACGGATCACCGGTGGGGAACCATTTGTCAGAAAGGATATTTTTTCTTTTATTGAACAGCTGTGTGCCATTGACACCCTGTCAGATATCTCCATCACCACCAACGGTGCCCTGCTGACCAGAGACAAAATCCAGACCCTTATTGACCTTGGCATCAAGCGCCTCAACTTCAGCCTGGATACCCTGGATCCTGACCGGTTTGCCGCCATCACCGGCAGGGACCGGTTCAAAAAGGTGTGGGATGCCATCATGACCGCACATGCCCTGGGAATAACACCGGTCAAAATCAACACCGTGGTGCTCAGGGGCATCAATGATGATGAGATCGTTACCATTGCCGGCCTGACCCGAAAATTTCCCTTTCACATCCGGTTCATCGAATATATGCCCATGGGTGACTTACATGTTGAAAAACAGCAGCCGCAGATGCTGACCTCAGAGATCCGCCGCAGGATTGAAGCCGGTATAGGCCCGCTGACCCCCCTGACCCACAAAGCCGGTGACGGGCCTGCCAAAAAATTCCAACTGGCTGATGCTCCGGGCGTTGTGGGGTTCATCACCCCTATCTCGTCGCATTTTTGCAGTGAATGCAACCGCCTGCGACTGACCTCCAGGGGATTTTTGCGGCCCTGTCTGCTCAATGATTATGAAAAAGATATTCTGACCCCTCTACGGAAGGGGGCCACTGATGCCCAATTAAAAGAGATCATCCAGGCCGCTCTCAAACACAAACCTTTGTTTCACACCCTGGGTAAAAACCGGCTAAAAGATATCCCGGTCAGTCATATGACATCCATAGGCGGATAATCTCTTGCGCGCTTGCCCGCCCCCTCTACCCTAATAAGGCTGGCATTAAAATGTAAAACGTCCCCCTGGAAAAACCCATTTTCCAGGGGGACGGTAAACACTTCTTCAGACTGACTGCCGGACGCTGCCGGCAGGTCCTTTTTTTATTTAATCTAAAATCAGTTCGATTTTGACCATGGGAGCCACATCCCCTTTTCGCGGTCCTATCTTGATAATTCTGGTATAACCGCCCTGCCGTGAAGCAAATTTTTCCGACATTTCATCGAAAAGTGTATGAACAACATCTTTTTCCCGTATCACCGCCAGGGCCTGCCGTCTGGCATGCAGGTCACCTCTTTTGGCCAGGGTGACCATGTTATCGGCAATTTTTCGTAAGCCTTTGGCTTTGGCTTCTGTGGTTTTGATGCTGTTGTGCTTGAACAGGGAAGTCACCATGTTTCTAAACATCGCCTTTCGATGACTTGAGGTTCTGTTCAGTTTTAATACGGATTTTCTGTGTTTCATGGCGATTATTCTCCTTCCTGATTATTCTCTTCTTCCGGTGGTTCAAATCCCTCAAGATCCATTCCCAGGGAAAGGTCCATGGAAGCCAGGACTTCTTTTATTTCATTCAAAGATTTTCTGCCAAAATTCTTGGTTTTGAGCATTTCATTGTCGGTTTTCTGAACCAGTTGATAGATGGTATGAATTCTGGCATTTTTGAGACAATTGGAACTTCTGACAGACAGCTCCAGTTCATCCACAGACCGGTAGATATTTTCATTGAATTTTCCGTCTGTTTCCTCTCCGTTCTCTTCGGAATGATCCGGCTCCTTGTCCTCGTCAAAGTTGATGAACGGATTCATCTGTTCTTTGAGGATCTTGGCAGCATAGGCAACAGCATTCTCCGGCAAAACACTGCCATCGGTCCATATTTCCAGGGTAAGCTTATCATAGTCTGTTTTCTGACCGATACGTGAGGTGCCCACCACATATTTGACCCGCTTGATGGGAGAAAAAACCGAATCGATGGGAATGGTGCCAATGGGCGCATCTTCATCTTTGTTGGCAGATGCCAGGGCATAGCCCTTTCCTGTTTTCACCACCATGGTCATATTGAGCACTCCGTTTTTGGAAAGGCTTGCAATATGCTGTTCAGGATTTAAAATTTCCACCCTGCCGTCAGGACTGATAATATCCGCGCCGGTTACCTTGGTTTCTCCTCTGGCACTGAGAGTCAGAATTCTGTCTTCCACATCCTGCACCTTGAGCTTGAGTTCCTTAAGGTTCAAAATAATTTCTGACACATCTTCCCGTACGTCGGAAATAACACTGTATTCATGAAGGGCATCATCAAATTTCACAGACACAATGGCAGCACCGTAGATGGATGATAAAATAATCCGCCGCAGAGAGTTGCCGATGGTGATACCATATCCCCGTTCAAGGGGTTCGCACACAAATTTTCCATATGTTGAAGTTGTGGTAACATCAAGCTTCTCCGGCTTGATCATCTCTCGCCAGTTTACATATGCAATTTTTTCAGATGACATTTAAATCTCCTGAATATCTATTGGAGCCATTATATAACAAGATGTCTCCTATTTTGAATACAGTTCGACTATCAACTGTTCCTGGATGGGCAATGTGATGTCCTCTCTGGCAGGAATACTTACCACTTCACCTTTGAATTTTTCCTTGTCAATCTCAAGCCACTGGGGTATTCCACGTCTGACAATGGCTTCCAGAGAATCTGATATGGCCTGAATTTTTCTGCTTTTTTCCCGCAGCGCAATGACATCCCCTTTTTTTACCTGATAGGAAGGGATATTTACTTTTTTGCCATTGACAGTAAAATGCTGATGCCGGACAAAATGCCTCCCCTGGTTCCGGGAATTGACAAATCCCATCCTGAAAACCGTATTGTCCAGCCGGGTTTCCAGAAGACTTAACAGGTTGGTACCGGTGATACCCTTTTCCCTGTCAGCCCGCTTGAAAGTAATCCTGAACTGCTTTTCAGAGATCCCGTAAATTCTGCGCACTTTTTGTTTTTCCCTCAGCTGCATGCCATAGTCAGAGACCTTCACTCTTTTCTGGCCGTGTTCTCCCGGGGGATACCCTCTTCTATCAAAACTGCATTTGTCTGAAAAACACCGGTCGCCTTTCAGAAAAAGCTTCATATTTTCCCGTCTGCATTGCCGGCAGACTGAACCTGTATAACGTGACAACGTTTTCCTCCTTTATCAATCCAAGATAGACTTATACTCTTCTGCGTTTGGGCGGACGGCATCCATTGTGGGGAACCGGGGTAACATCTTTGATCATGGAAATATTAAATCCCAGGGCATGCAAGGCTCTTAAGGCTGATTCCCTGCCTGGGCCAGGGCCTTTCACAAAGATACCCACATTTTTCATCCCATGTTCCATGGCCTTTGTACCAGCGTCTTCAGCCACCAGTTTTGCAGCAAAAGGGGTACTTTTTCTGGACCCCTTAAATCCCTGCATACCGGCACTGGACCAGGATACGGTATTACCGTTTTCATCGGCAATGGTCACAATGGTGTTATTGAACGTGGATTGAATATGTACAATGCCGGTGGATATATTCTTTTTTACCCGTTTTTTTGTAACGGTTTTTTTTGACTTTTTTGCCATAGTTTCTAAACCCTTTTTAGATTATCCTACTTTTTCTTCTTCACAGCTGCTCTTTTAGGCCCTTTCCGGGTCCTGGCATTGGTGGAGGTCCGCTGACCATGGCAGGGAAGCCCTTTCCGATGACGCAGACCACGGTAGCAACCCAGATCCATCAACCGCTTGATGTTCATGGAAACATCGGACCGAAGCTCACCCTCAACCTTGTAATCCGCATCAATCGCCTTTCTGATATCGTTTACCTGTTCTTCGGTCAGATCGACTGCCTTTGTCATAGGGTCTATCCCGGTTTTGTCAAGAATCTGTCTGGATCTGCTGGGTCCGATACCATAAATATAGGTCAACGCGATCCATGCATGTTTGTCTCTTGGTAAGTCTACTCCTGCAATACGTGCCAAATTTGTTTCCCCCTATCCCTGCCGCTGTTTATGGCGCTTGTTAATACAAATAACTCTTATGACACCACGTCTTTTGATTACCTTGCAATCTCTGCAGATTTTTTTAACAGATGCTCTCACTTTCATACATCTACTCCTAACCTGTTTTCATATATTGTCAATTATTTATAGCGATATGTGATTCTGCCCCGGCTCAGATCATAGGGAGATATCTCCACAGTTACCCTGTCCCCGGGCAATATTTTAATAAAATGCATGCGCATTTTCCCGGAAATATGGGCCAAAAGGACATGCTTGTTTTCAAGCTCCACTTTGAACATGGCATTCGGCAGTGTTTCAAGTACTTTCCCGTCCACCTTGATGGGTTCTTCTTTTGCCATAATCTTAAATTCATCTCCTTTTGATGTGAAAGGTTAAGATCTGCCTTTGATTCGCCTGGCGCCGGATCTTCCCAGAAAACCGTCGTAATTTCCGGTAATCAAATGGGATTCGATCTGGGAAATGGTATCAATGGAGACCCCTACGACAATCAATAACGCCGTACCACCAAAATAAAACGGCACATTGAATTTATCCATGAGCATGGTGGGAAGCACACAAACGGCAGATACATAAATGGCACCGCCCAGAGTGATCCTTGTCAACACCTTGTCGATATATTCAGATGTCCGTTTACCCGGCCTGATGCCGGGGATGTACCCGCCGTTCTTTTTCATGTTGTCTGCCACATCATCCGGGTTGAACTGTACCGCCGTATAAAAAAAGCAGAAAAAGATGATGAATCCCACATAAAGAAAATAATACCAGATGGTTCCGGGACTGAACATGGCAGCAACCGTCTGCATCACCGGCAGGTTGGCAAACTGGGCAATGGTGGTGGGGAACATGATGATAGACGATGCAAAAATAGGCGGAATTACACCCGCCGTATTGATCTTCAAAGGCAAATGAGAGGTCTGACCGCCATACATTTTACGGCCCACAACCCGCTTTGCATAATGTACCGGAATCCGCCGCTGGGCCTGTTCCATAAAAATAATGCAGGCCACCACCGCCACCATAATCACCATGAGAATGATGATGGAAAAAATTCCCATTTCACCGGTGCTCATCAGCCTTACGGTGTTACCGATGGCAGAAGGCATGGCTGCCACAATACCGGCAAAAATGATCAAAGAGATCCCGTTTCCAATACCCCTTTCAGTGATCTGTTCCCCCAGCCACATGATAAAGGCGGTACCTGCCGTCAGGGTGATGATGGTGATCAGTCTGAAACCCCACCCGGGATCCATCACAATGGGAACCCCGGCCGGAGAGGTCATGGACTCCAGCCCCACACTGATACCAAACCCCTGAATAACACTCAGCACCACTGTGCCGTAACGGGTGTACTGGGTTTTTTTCTTGCGGCCTGCATCCCCTTCTTTTTTAAGCTGTGCCAGATGCGGCACCACCACCGTCATCAGCTCCAGAATAATGGATGCGCTGATATAGGGCATGATTCCCAGGGCAAAAATGGAAAGCCGTTCCAATGCCCCGCCTGAAAACATGTTGAACATGGAAAACAGGGTGCCTGAAGCTGCTGCAAAAAAAGAGGCCAGTGCTGCCGCGTCAATTCCCGGCGTAGGAACATGTATACCGATACGGTATACGAACAGCAGGGCAAGGGTCACCAGTATCTTGCGCTTGAGTTCAGGCAGTTTAAATAAATTCTGGTAGCTGTTCTGGATCATCTATGCTGTCCTTGTGTTTTTATCATTATTCCACACTGCCGCCGGCAGCCTCGATTTTCTCTTTGGCGGTTTTGGAAACCAGCAGGCCCTTGAGAACAAATTTTTTGGCCGCAACACCGTCACCAAGGATTTTTACGCCATCCACCCTTCCTTTAACCATTTTTGCCTGATAAAGGGTTTCATGGTCAACCGTTGTGCCGTCATCAAACCGGTCCAGATCCGCCACATTCAAAACCGCGATATTGGTTTTGAAGATATTGGTGAATCCGCGTTTGGGCAACCGCCGGTAAATCGGCATCTGGCCGCCTTCAAACCCGGGTCTGACATTCCCGCCGGACCGGGCTTTCAAACCCTTGTGCCCCCGGGTTGATGTCTTACCCATACCGGATCCCGGACCTCTGCCCACTCTTTTTCTGTTCTTTCTGCTTCCCGGAGCAGGTGCCAGATCATGAAGCTGCATATTACACCTCCTCAACTTTCAACAGGTGGGACACTTTTTTGATCTGCCCCAGAATATTGGGTTCATTTTTGTGCTCAACTGTATGGTGCATTCGTTTGATCCCCAAAGAACGGATAATCCGGCCATGCTTTG
>JAIPDY010000034.1 GCA_021737445.1 Desulfotignum sp. | reverse complement strand
ATATCATCGAAGCCACCAAGAGCATTGATCCGCTGTTGATCCGGGCCGCCAAAAACCTGGGTGCATCCAAGCTGGATGTCATGAGAGAGGTGGTTCTGCCCGGATCTTTGCCCCAGATCATTGCCGGATTAAAGGTGATGCTGGGTATTGCCTGGACCTGTATCATTTCAGCAGAACTGGTGGCGGCCAGAGAAGGCCTGGGATTTATGATCATGAACGGCAAGGAATATTTTCAGACAGATACCGTGCTGCTGGGCATGGTCATGATCAGCATAACGGTCATGGTAATTGATGTGGTGTTCCGCACATTTGAAAGGAGGCTGCTGCCGTGGACCCGTTAAGCAATGATGTCAAGATATCCATTCAGGATGTCACAAAGATTTTTTACGGCAAGCAGAAAGAGGAGGTCGTTGCCCTTAAGAACCTTTCTCTGAATGTGCGAGATGGTGAATTTCTGGTGATTGTGGGGGCATCCGGATGCGGCAAAACCACCCTGCTCAACCTGGTGGCCGGATTTGACGCGCCAACCAGTGGACAGATTCTTTTAGATGAAAAACCGGTAACAGGTATCACCCCGGAATGCGGCATGATTTTTCAGCAATATGCACTGTTCCCCTGGAAAACCGTGCAGGAAAATGTGGAATTCGGCATGAAAATGAAGCGCATGCCCCACAGGGAACGCAAGGAACGGGCAGCCCGGTTCATTGACATTGTAAGCCTCAATGGATTTGAAAAAAGCTATCCCCATCATCTGTCCGGGGGCATGAAACAGCGGGTGTCCATTGCCAGGAGCCTGGCAAACGATCCCAAGGTGATGCTTCTGGACGAACCGTTTGCCGCTCTGGATGCCATGACCCGCCAGGTGCTCCAGGAGCAGCTGGTGCGCATTTATGAAAAACACCGCAAAACCATAATCTTCATAACCCATTCCATTGATGAGGCCCTGCTTTTGTCCTCCAGGATCATGGTGATGACGGCCCGGCCCGGCCGGATCGCCCAGGAGATCGTCAATGACCTGCCGCATCCGCGCAACGCCGATGTACAGCTGTCCACCCGCTATATGGAGCTTAAGCGCACCATCTGGGACAGTGTCCAGGCAGAGGTGATGAAAAGCATGGAAATAGAAGCTGACTGACGGTATCACCTGTCCGGGCCTGGTTAAAATTGGTGCAGGTTCATGAAAATTCTTGACAATTGTTTGAAATAATATCTATCTATTTGAAACAGATGTTTTATTACTATTGACCTGTATACCAAAGAGAGGCCCCTTATGAATTTTTTTCAAAAAAAACACAGTCACTTTAGCGGATTGCCCGGAATTTTATTTTTTTGCTGTTTCTGGGTGGTTTTCAGCATGATAGAAGGCTTTTTGCCTTTGTCCGTTGCTTCGGCAGAATATACGGGTCAACAGATCATGGAAAAACAAAAAGAACTGCATAAGGCCCGGACCGAATATGGTGAAGAGGTCATGCTGCTGGTTGATGTAAGCAGTGATGCCAAGGAAAAAAGAGATGTCAAGCGGTATGCCAAGGATATGGGAAATGATCTGAACCGGTATCTTCTGGTCTTTCTGACACCTGCCGATATTAAGGGCACCGCACTTTTAACCCATGAAAATGAAAATGAGGATGACCAGTGGCTGTATCTGCCGGCCCTGAAAAAAATGCAGAGAATCGCCAGCGGCAGTAAAAAATCCTATTTTATGGGCACGGATTTTACCTATGAAGATATGGAGTCTGAAGATATCGAAAATTATGATTACACCATTTTACGTGAAGAAATGGTTGACCATCTTGAAACTGCCCGAAATTGCTACGTTATTGAAGCTGTTCCCGCCAATAAGGAAAAAAAACGTGCCAGTTCATACAGCAGACGGATTATATGGGTGGATATGCAAAATTTTACCACGGTAAAGGTTGAGTTCTACGATCGGCGGAACAGGTTGCTTAAAACCCAGAAATCCTTTGAGTTTGAACAGATATCCGGTACAATTTACCGTCCCAGAAAAACCATCATGGACAACCATGAAAAAAATCATAAAACCCTGACTCTCGTGAAAAAAAGGGTGCTCAACGATCCCATCGAAGATTTGGTTTTCAGTGAGCGGTTTATTCTCAGCGACAGGCATATCGAATAGGCAGTTTGTGTCTGGCTGGTAAATGTTTTTATATCTTGAGCAGTTTTGATATATGAGCGCTTAAATTCACGGGTTGTTAGGAAACAAAAATGAAAACATTGATGTTGTGGAGCCATCGTCATCCCTGGCTCGTTGTATGTCTGCTGCTGGCCATAACCGCCTTTTTCGCTATTGGAATCCCCAGGGTCCGGGTTGATGCATCTGCCTCCGGTATGATGATACAGGGGGATCCGTCCATAGATTTTTATAACGAAACCCTTGAACGGTTCGGGTCAGACAATGTCACAGTTATATTTATCAAGGACGTAAATCTGTTCACTCCTGAAAAACTGGCATTGCTGGATGAACTCCATTTCCAGTGTGAGGAGCTTGCAGGGGTTGACCGGGTGGAGAGCCTTTTCTCAGTGACCAACTTCAAGGGTGAAGCAGGGATGATCAGCACCAATCCGCTCATGGATTATGTCCCTGAAACCCTTGAAGAAACCCGGCAGGTGAAACAGGATGCGCTGAGAAATCCGTTGCTGGTGAACAATATTATCTCTGAAAACGGAGAGGCCACTGCCCTGAATCTTTATGTGATCCCGGATACCAATGACCCGGATTTTGTAATTAATTTCACCGCAAGAGTGGAAGCATTGATTTCACAGGTTTCATCCGAGTTTGAGCTGATCTTTCAGCTGGGCAACTCCTATACAAAAAAATCGATAACCTCAAGCATACTCAAAGACCAGTCCACCATGGTGCCTTTATCGGTTCTGGTATTGCTGGTTCTGCTGATGGTTTCCATGCGGTCCAAAACAGGAGCCATTCTGCCGATGATCACCGCCGGCAGCTCGGTTGTTTGGACAGCCGGTTTCATGGGTTATGCAGGTATCCCTCTGAATATTTTAACTGTTATCGTACCATCTTTGATTGTTGTTATAGGCTCCACCGAAGATATGCACCTTTTGTCTGAATATGTTGAAGGCTTAGAGGAAAACAAAGGAGTAAAGGTCAAGGCGGTGGATTATATGATATCCAAAACCGGAACCGCTGTACTGCTGACCGCTTTGACCACTTTTCTGGGGTTTTTATCCATCACCATAAATGATATCACTATGCTAAAGCAGTTCGGTGTTGTGGCTTCTTTCGGGCTTTTTGTCAATCCTCTGGTCACCTGTATGGCAGCACCTGTGTATCTAAAATTTTTCGGGCCCAAACCCAGAAAAGAAGGGGAAGCGCAGGCCGGTTTAAACCACCGGGTCATGACATATCTGGCAGACAAAATCATCCACCTGATCAATTCAAAAAAATGGGTGGTGTTTGGTGTGCTCATGGGCGGGGCGGTTTTTGTTTCTCTTTTTGCGTTAAATGTCAAGGTGGACAATGACATGCTCGGTTATTTCAAGCCTGAATCTGATATCCGGGTGAGAAGTGAAATACTCCATGAAGAAATTTCAGGGGCTCAGGTGTTTTATATCCGTGTGGCCAGTGCTGTTCCCGGGTTTTTCAAGGATCCAAAAAATCTGGCGGAAATATCAGGCCTTCTGGATTTTATGAAAGAAAACCAATGGTTTGACAAACTGTTTTCTCTGACAGACTATATGATGCTCATTCACCGGGAAATGAACAATGGCGAAGAAGCATTCTACCGGCTGCCGGACTCCAAAATGTTGATTTCACAATACCTGCTGACTCTTCAAAGAGATGAAATTGAGCGGTATGTTTCTCCGGATTATTCTGAAGTCAATATAATGATTCGCCATAATATCGGTTCATCATACGCGTTGAATCAGGCGGTGGCCAAAATCAAAGCGTATATTGATACAAGAATGAACACGCATTTCAAAACCCAGTTCACCGGAGAAAATATTTTGATCAATGCGGCTGCGGACAGTATTGCCTATGGCCAGGTCAAATCACTGGGGCTGTTGTTGTTTATCATTTTTGTAATCATGTCTGTTCTGTTTGTGAATTTCAAGGCCGGCTTTTTAAGCCTGGTGCCCAATATTTTTCCCATTATTCTGGTGTTTGGTGTTATGGGGCTTTTCAATATTCCACTTAATGTGGGAACAGCCATGGTGGCGGCCATTGCCATCGGTATTGCCGTGGATGACACCATTCATTTCATGACCCGCTATAATAAGGAGATGAAAGAGCTTCAGGATCAGCACAAAGCCATAGAGGTCTGTATCCGGTCGGAAATCAAACCGGTGGTGGCGACCTCCGTTGCCCTGGCATCAGGATTTGCGGTTGTATGTTTTTCCAGTTTTGTTCCTATTGTCAATTTTGGATTTCTGTCTGCTTTTGTCATGATATTTGCCCTGGTCGGAGATCTGTTTATCACGCCGATCCTTTTGTCCTCCACACAGCTGATCACCATCTGGGATATGGTGGCGATGAGTCTTAATAAAAACGTTATTGAAAGCTCTCCGCTTTTTACCCGGCTCCGACACTGGCAGATCAAACGTGTCATTCTTCTTGGCAAGGTACTGGAAATCCCCAAAGGTGAGACAGCCATCTCCTATGGGGATTATGGGCACAGCATGTTTTTATTGCTGGAAGGCAGTGCTGAAATTCTGGCGTATAAAAAAGATGGAACAAAAAGGTCTGTGGGACAGATTTCTCCGGGCGAGGTTTTTGGAGAGATTGCCATGGTGAACCCCGGCCCCAGAACCGCAGACATCCGTGCACTGTCAGACATCAAATACCTGGAAATTGACTGGAAAGGCATGGCACGTATTCAAAGGATCTATCCGCGGATTGCACTTCATCTTTACCGCAATCTTTCATGGATACTGGGTACCAGGTTAAAGGAAACAACCATCCAGCTTATGGGTGCGACAAAATGATGTTCCGGCTTCAGCATTCCGGTGGAGCAAAGATCTGTTTTGCCCTGATGCTGTGGGCTGTTTCGGCCTGTTTTTATCCCTGGTCATCAATTGCCCAGGATGATTCAGCCCTGTTTGAGGAGTTGGAAAAAAAGGTGCCTGAAACCGATGCGGTCATACAGGAGAAAACCGGCACAGACGTTGAATCCATGGATACAGATATGGATCTGTTTGAAGAACTGGACACCGCTGCCAAACCCGAGGCCAGCAAATCCATTGCATGGAAACTGATACGCCAGGTATGGGATAATAATGATACCAGTCTCAGGCTTCGTTATGGATATTTTTTTGATGAACTCGAGGATCGGGAAGGGCTTGATAATACCATGCATATGGCAGAGTCTTTGCTCCGGTTTTCAACCTGGATCGGAACAGGAGCGTGGAAGCTGAACCTGTCCGGATGGGCGGAGTGGGGTACTCAGGATGACACTTACAGAGGTCTGGCTTCCTGGCCCCAGGACCCGGATAATTACCGCAGGTTTGTGGAATTTAACGAGATTTATGGGATATATGCTCTGGATGCAATGGATATCACTCTGGGAAAAAAGAACTTCAATACCGGGATCTCCACTTTATATTCGCCATCAGACCGGTTCCGCCCATCTGATCTTCATGATCCGCTTGATCCCAAACAGTTTGGGCTGTGGCAGCTCAAAGCGGAATATTTCATGGATCGATCCAAGTTTGAGCTGGCTCTTTTGCCCGTGTATACATTTAAAAAATATCCTGCCGCCAGTTCCAGGTGGTGGGGCGAAAGAGATGATGATGACACTGATAAGGATTCGAACGATACCCAAACCGGTAACGAAGATGCAGAGGATGATCCACCAAATGTTTCCTGGGAATATATGGACCTGTTTGCCAGATATAAAACCACCTGGAAAGGGTGGGACTTTTTTGTAAGTGGTAATTCAGGACCCAATCCATATTCGGTTATCAGAAAAGAAGATGATGCCTATATCAGAACGGTAAACAGAATTTTTTCTCTTGCCGGAGGGTTTTCCACCACCAAAGGAAAATTTGAAATCCATGGGGAATCTCTGCTCAATCTCAGTTATAAAGGCCGTGATGATGATTACATCAGCTCTGTGATAGGTTTCACCTATACCATTGATGACTATGCCAGATATCTTTTTATGGAAAAGATCCTGTTGACCCTGGAATATGCCGGGGAGATCATTACTGACAGGCAGGATGCAGATGATTATACGAAAAGCTCCCGGGATGGCCGTGCCGGCATCAACGAGCTGTTATCCAGGATAGAATTCAAGTATGATGAAGACCTTCGGTTTAAAAACAGTTCCCATTTCAGAATTTCAGATCTCTCATGGATGAACCGGTTTGAAATCAGCTACAAAATTATGGGTGGGCTGACCATGACCTGTGCCTTTGAAGCTTTTGAAGACGAAGACGACGACAGGGGGGCGGTGGATATTTCGAATTTTGATAATATCAGCTATGCCCAGTGGGATAAAAATGACCGGATAGTGGTATCTTTGACATATGAATTTTAAACAAATCCTTCATGACACCTTTACAGGCAGTAAAAAACACACCCCAGCCGCCTGACAGTGGTTTCTCACATCCTGTGGTGAAGGTGGTGGGTCTGTGTGCGGCCGAGGTGGCCGGCATGCTGGGGGTGTTTGCCTTTCCCGCGCTGCTGCCCCATTTCATGCAGATCTGGGACCTGGCCGGCTGCGTCATCGGCATCATCTCCAACCTGGGATTTGCATATCTGTCCGGCGGGTTCTGGTCTGCGCTCCTGTTCCGGGCCCTGTGCGGCATTTCTCTGGCCGGTACCTTCATACCCGGGCTCAAGGCCCTCATGGACCGGCTGTCTTTGTCTGCCCAGCCCCGGAGCATCGCGTTTTACACAGCCTGCTTCGGCCCGGGCCTGGCTGGTGGCATTCATGGCCTTCAACCTGTCTGTGCATCCCGGATCGGAACTCCGGCTGATCCCCACCACGGTCATGGCAGTGGCCGGCATCGCAGGCATGCTGGCCAGCATTGCCGGGGCTGAGGTGGCGGTACGGTTCCCCCGCAAAACCATGGTGATGCTGATCATGGGGGTGTCATGCCTGATCTCCATGACCATAGGGTTCAGCGCCGGGCTGGATCCGGCCTGGTTGGCGGTGCTGTGCATTGTGTACACCATATTCTTCCAGGGAGATTCCGCCGCCATCCATGCAGGGGTGATAACTGCGGCCCGGCCGGATCTGCGGGGCGCCACCATGGCCCTGCAGTCTTTGGGCGGATTCGGGGCCGCCGCCCTGGGCACCATTGCAGCCGGGTGGGTCCTGGATCTTTCCGGCGGGGGCCACACCTTTTTTTCCTGGGGCCTCACCTTTGCCTCCATGGGCCTGGCAGCAGCCCTGGGGGTGATCCTGGTGGCACGGACCGCCGATTAAACCAGGCCGCCAAGAGCCACGGTGATGGCTTCCCCGTTCACGCCGCTGGATTCTTCGGATGCCAGAAAAGCGATCACCTCAGCCACCTCTGCGGGTGTCACCACCCGGCCTGCCGGGTAGAGGGCCGCTCTTTGCTTCCACACCTCATCCGGGGTTATTCCTTGCTGTGTGGCTTCTTCTCCGGCTGATTTTTCAGCCATGGATGTCCGCACCCATCCGGGCAGCACTGCATTGGATGTCACGCCATGGGGCCCGGCATCCCGGGAAATCGCGCGCATCAGGCCCAGCAGGCCGTGTTTGGAGCTGGTATAGGCACTGCCGGCATATTCCGCCTTCTGTCCGGCCGTGGAGCTGGTGAACACAAGCCGGCCATACCCCTGTGCAATCATGTCCTTGACAACGATCCGCGACAGATAAAACGGGCCGTCCAGGTTGATGCGCAGGGTTTTTCGCCACAGATCCGGTGCCTGTTCCCAGATCACTTGCTCATGGGCCGAGCCGATACCGTGATTGCACACCAGGATCGATACCGGTCCCAGGCGGTCGCGTGTTTCTTTTACTGCAAGGGCACATCCGTCAGGTGTGCCCAGGTCTGCTGCAACATAATCCAGCCCCAGGGATTTGAGTTCATTCTCACTGCGTGCAACCGCCATGACCCGTGCACCGCGGGATGCCAGCAGTTTTGCCGTCACCCGGCCGATGCCGCGCCCTGCACCCGTTACCAGTGTCACCCGTCCTTTTACTCCAGGCATATCGCCCCTCCATTTCCAGGCTTTGAATCCTTCGTTTTCATGGGAAAATTTATTTTTCATTCGAGGCTGCATCGATATCGAAAATTTTTTTGCCCTGCACATAGTCTTTGGTGGCATACTGGGAAATTTTCTGAATTTTGGAAGACAGCTCTATGATCCGCTGGGTGTGACTTTTGACAAGCCGGATCAACGCTTCTCTTTTGGACGGTTCCAGGGTTGGGTCCCCCAGTTTTTCGATCCCGACCGACAAAACCTGCAGCGGGTTGTTCAGCTCATGGCTCACAGCGCCTGCCATTTCAAGAATGGCCCGTAATTTTTCCTTGTCCTGCTGCTCTTGTGCCATCTGTTTCTGCTGGGTGATGTCCATGAAATACCCAAGAACTGCCCGGGTCCCCTCGTGTTTCACAGAGGTGACTGTTTCCATCACCCATTTCACCCGGCCTGTGCAGTCTACAACACGGAACTCATAAGGGGTGGTTCTCTGCCCGGTCAGCATCTGTTTTGCGCTGTCCCGGACATGGTCCCTGTAATCCGGATGGACCAGGTCTAAAGACAGCATGCCGGTCAGCGCTTCTCCGGTATACCCGGTAATTCTGCAAAATTCGGGATTCACATATCTGAAACGCCCTTCCTGCACAATGTAGCTGCCTATCAGGGCACTGTTGCGGCTGTGTTCGAGTTCTTCTTGTGCCTGTTTTTTTTGTGTGTTGTCCCGGATGAATCCTTCTATGGCCACGGCCCTGTTTTTACTGTCCCGGACCACGGACCACCGGTCATGCATCCACCTGGTGGTTTTGTCGGAACCGATGTAGCGGTATTCGACATCACCTTTTGTTTCACCGGCCGCCAGGGTGCGCTTTCTGGCTTGTCTGAGCTTGTGGACATCTTCGGGGTGAATGTGCTGGGCAACACTGGCTGAGGATAATATGGTCTGTCCTGCCTGCCTGCCTCCGAACAGGTTCAGGAACCGCTTGTTGAAAAAAGGGAAGGTCCCTGATTCGATATCAAACAGGTAGATGGCATCCTGGGAAAGATCAGCCAGCTGCTGAAAACTTTCCGACAATGTCCGGATAATATTCTGGTCCCTGTTTTCAGGCCCGGAGCCGGCAGCCTGTTCCAGTTCCAGGATTCTGGCTTCCAGCGCTTCATATGTCGGTTTTTTGTTCATAATGGATGGTTTTTCAGTTGACAATCCGTTTTTTCAGGCGCTTTATGGCCATGCTCCCGAACAAGGCAATAAATATGATCATGTAGGCCAGGTTGAAAAACAATCCCGGATCAAAGCTGTTGAAACAAAAGGCTCTCACCAGTCTTACCGCGTGCATTAACGGGAAAAGCGCCGCTATCCACCGGGCAAATTCAGGCAGGTTGTCCAGGGGGAACACAATACCGGAAAAGAAAAACATGGGGGTGACAACACCGGTAAAAAAGAAATTGAAGTGGTTGATGTTTTTGACAAAAGAGGTGACAAACAAAGCCAGTGCCGCAAACATCAGGCCGGTGATAAACCCGATGAACGGTGTGAATACGGCCATGCCCGATTCCACCAGGCCAAAGCCCGCGATAACTGTCAGGACAGCACAGGAAAAAAAGAACCCCTTGGTTCCGGCAAACAAAATTTCCCCTATGAACATGTCTTTGACTGTCAGGGAAGCGGATATCATGCCGTCATACACTTTATCGAACTCCAGGCGGATAAACGTGCCAAAGGTACACTCAAACGTGGCAGTGAACATTGCCGGCGGGACAATGATTCCGGAGGCAAGAAACATGATGTATGTTTTCCCGTCTATCAGTCCGACATAGCTCCCCAGGCCCAGTCCGATTCCGGCAAGGAATATCAGCGGCTCCACAAACGGGGGGAATCCGTTGCTGATCAGATGCCTGGTGTATACGCGGACATGACGGAGCCAGACACTGAATATCCGCTGATAAAGAGTGGGAGGCCTGACCGGTCCGAGGTCAGCCATGGTGCGCGCGCTATTCATGCAGTTTTCTCCCGGTGATTTTGAGGAACACATCTTCAAGATTGGATTGACGCAATATAAAATCCCCTGCCTTGAACTGATCCGAGATCTGTTTGATTATTTCAAAATCATCGGCATACAGCAGCATCCGGTTGTTCATGAATTCGGTGCGCACAGCATCTTTGGCATCACATGTCTTGTCGCCGGTATGTAAGAGTTCCAGTACATATGTTTCAATATGTTTGTCGATCAGGTATGCAGGCGGGCCCTGCATCACCTTTTCCCCTTTGTTCATGATGATCAGATCGTCACATATCTGAAAGGCTTCTTCCATGTAATGGGTGGTCAAAAGAATGGTTACTCCCTGTTTTTTGAGATCACGCAGTTTGTCCCAGATCATGTGGCGTACCTGGGGATCGAGTCCCGTGGTCGGTTCATCCAGGATCAGCAGTTTCGGGTTGTTGATCAATGCCCGTGCAATCAGAAGCCTGCGTTTCATTCCGCCTGACAGCTGACGGATCGGCGCGTCTTTTTTGTCTGAAAGTTCCATGAACGCAAGCACATTTTGTATAAAAATCCGGGCCTGTTTTGCGGGCAGGGCGTAAAATTTTGAATAGATCATCAGGTTCTGAATGACACTCAATTCCTGGTCAAGGTTGTCTTCCTGGCTCACAATGCCGGTAAAAAATTTTATCTCAAGCGCACTTTCTTTCGGGTCATATCCAAACACAGATACCTCACCGCCCTGTACACTATCTCTTTCTGCTTTGCCGAACAGCATCTTCATCATGGTTGTCTTGCCGGCGCCGTTGGGCCCTAAAAATCCAAAACAGATTCCCCTTGGCACGTCAAAACTCAAATTGTTGACAGCCGTGAGATTACCGTATGTTTTGTGAACATTTTTGGCTTTGATGGCCAGCTCTTTCATTCTTGCCTCAGCATGTCAGGTGAAAACAGGCGGCCACATCATTTGAGGTGCCTGCCAGTGAATTGAATTTTTCTGCTGCCCGCTTTGACGGCATGACCATGGCGGTTACCCCTTTTTCCCTAAGATCGGCAAATAGTGTGGCATGGGGTTTCATGAGACCCGGTTTTCCGGTGCCGATCACAAGAATCTTTGCAGGGCTGTCAAGAACCGCTTCCAGGTCGCATATCTCCAGCCGGTGGCCGGATTTTCTCAGCCATGGGCTCAGAACCGTGCCATCCGGCAGGATAATAAGATCCCTGCGAAATGTTTTTCCGGTGATTGTCATTTTGCCGAATGCATATGAATCTATCATAGCATCTCTTCCTTTTTTACCTCCGTAAATTATGTGAACCACTATAACGGTGTGATGCCATGCTGTCAATTTCAGATGGCCTCAATCAATGGTGGACAGGTTCATGATATCATCCAGTTCAGATATAACTCAACGAGTTTTTTTTGAGGAAATTGAATCAAGTATTCATACTAAACGACCACCGGCTGCAAGCCGGTGGGTTTCAACTCGCGGACTGAAAGTCCAGCAATACCGGCTTTAGGCCGGTTAATTCACTCGACATCAAAGTTATCATTCGGGTCCTTCTCAAAATGATGCTCAAGGTACTCTTCAATCATGTCTTTTGTCAATTCTCCAGACGTTACACAAAAAAATCCTCGTGCCCAAAAATGCCTCCCCCAATAACGCTTTTTTACATGCGGAAACTCTTCAAATATTTTCCGGGACACCCGCCCCTTAATTCTGCGCATTATATCAGATGGAGATAAGTTCGGTGGAGCTGACACCAAAATGTGTACATGGTCCTTGCTTACAACGCCACGCAAAATGTGCATCTCAAATCGCTCACATGTTTGGCGTACAAGCTCTCTTACTCGCAAGGCTATATCTCCCTGCAATATATGATACCTATATTTGGTCACCCAAACAAAATGATACTCAATTTTGAACTTTGTATGGCTCCCTCTCCGATATTTCATGCTTCGGATTATAGCCCATCTGCTAGCAGAATGCTACCCGCCTGAAGGCGGGGGTTTTAACCTTTTGCAGAAACAATAAATTAACCAGTATGTCTAAAAATTTGGACTTACTGGTTTTTTTAATGGGCCTTCTGAATGGTGTCACCGATTTACCTCTTTTCATGCAGGATTTCGACAATGGGAAGTTCCCATGACGCCACTTTTTCAAGGTTGCCGTCATAGTCTTCTCCATCTGTTTTCTGCCGCCGAATGATGCCCAGTACCCGGGCCTGCAAAATGGTTTGCAAATGGTTGTGCCATTTTGATTTTCCTTTGTTTGAAAGCCGTGCAATGGATTGGTGATCTTTGTTTTGCATATAAATGTGGTTGTTTTTTTCAATTAAGAATGCTTTTTCCATGGGTTCAAGGGATGAAAGCGCTTTATGAATCACATGCTCTTTTGGGAATAAACCGGCATAAGAAAGAAAAAGGTCTTCCAGTCCGAGGATCGAAATGGTCAATTCTTCATTAAAGCCATTGATATCCGATGCTGATGCTGTTGAGACATGGGTGAAATCATTTTGTTCTAAAAACCGTACATGCAGGTTTGGGGAACCTTGCATCCGGCAGGCGTAAACAGCCTTTTTTGCCCGTGTCATGGCAACATAATACAAGCGTCTCTCTTCTTCTATATCCTGTTGTTTCCATCCCCCGTCCAGAATGAACACAACGGCAAACTCCATTCCTTTTACACCATGGGCTGTGCTAAGAAAAACACCGGTCCCTGTCTTGTGTTCCCGCTTTTCTTCCAATAGGGTTTCAAGCACAAAATCTTTTGCCCGGGCAATGGATATTTTTATGTCAGAATTGATGGCACACCACGATTCAAGAATCTGTTCAATCTGATCAGTCCAGGTGTTTTTCTGTACAAATTCCCCAAGAATTTTCTGTTTCAGGTCAAAAGGTGTGATGCTCTCTTTTTTATGATTTTCCAGATACTGGAGAAACTTCCGGATCTCTCTGACCCGGAGCAAGGGAAACCCTGCACCGCTTTTGATGGAATAACAAAACGGGATATTCTCTTTTGCAAGCGCCATCCTGAGGGAAACCAGAAACGGATATCCCATTCCCTGCCGTGAAACCACTGCAACATTATGGAATCCCATATCAGGATTGTCCGCCATGATCTGCTTTATCTTCTTGGCAGCAAACACTGCCTGGGAAGCAATGTCTTTCACCTGGACAACCTGGACCAGCTCACTGGTTTTGATCTTGTGGAGATCGCGTTCACAAGATTTTCTTTTTGTATTGATCCGGCTGTGAAAGCCTGTTTTCATCCGGTTTTTATTCAGGGCAATAAACTGGTTTGCACCCTGAATGATCGGATAAGAGGACCTGTAATTTTCCACCAGATAAAATATTTTTGCCTCATAATCCTCTTGAAACTGCTTGATGAATTTTACGTTTGCATTTCGAAATCCATAAATGCTCTGGTCATCATCACCCACTGCCATGATGGAAATCCTCGTATCCCGGTCCTGTTCAAGCCTGCCGGTCAGAGCGGAGATAAACTTGTACTGGCGGTCATCAATATCCTGGTATTCATCCACAAGGATATACCGGTATTGTGCCAGCAGAAACTCTCTTGCCTCTGATTGTTCAATCCCGGCGATCTGTTTTTCTCCCTCTAAAATCGCGACAGCTTCGTCAATGATGGTGTCAAACCCGGCTGTTTTTTTTTCTGATTTACGGGCCGGCTGGTTTTCCAAAAAAGACCGGCCGGTCAGACGCATGGCAAACCCGTGATAGGTCATGGCTGTCACAAAGCTTGCCCGTCTACCGGTCAAAGCCCGGATTCTTTTTCTAAGCTCGATCATGGCCTGGTGGTTGAAACACAGAACAAGGATTGAAGAGGGATCGATCGATTTGGCCTTGATCAGCCAGGCACACCGGTGAACAATGGTTTTGGTCTTGCCGGAGCCGGGCCCGGCCAGGACCAGCAGGTTTTTTTCAGGTAATGCTGCAACAATGGCTTCCTGGGTATGGTTTTCAAGTGACTGGATGATCTTTTTGTACGCCTCTGCAGTCATGGCAGTTTGAATAAGTGTTTTCTCTTTCGGGAAATGCTGCTGGATAAACAGATCATAGGAGGATGAAAAATAATCACTGACAAATCCCAGGGCGGTTTTGATTTTTTCAAGGCCCAGGCGGGCATATTTTTCCATCACATGCACCTGCACGTTTTTCTGGGCATAGTGGTGGGACAAAGGTTCATAATCGCCTTGTGTATATTGTCTTTTGCGGCTTTCCGGCAGCATGGTCAACGTCATTGCCTGGCGGAACACGCCAAGTCCGTTCTGGAGGGTAATCACCTTCATGTCATGCATGAACAAAAGACTGCGTTCAATCAAGGCCTTGTGATCTCCTCTGTATCCTGAAAGAAAAACATCTGACATCAGTGCTTTGGAGATATGGGAGAAAAAAAACTCTGCCATCACCTGGGCCTGTCCCTGCTGCAGCTGTTTTGGCAGGGTTGATATGATGGTGGTAAGACAGACACGTGCACAATTGTGGCGCAAGGCCACTCTTTTTTTAATCGTCTTCCAGGGATATTTCACATAAACCATCTGCTGCTCAGCCCCTTTTCTCCCGGCTATTTTCAGGCTCTTTCCCTGGCTTTCTCCTTTATCATTGGCAAGGGTGCGCAAGATTTTGCCGACAATCTCGGTATTTGCCTGATCACATCCTTTGTCCTTCAACCGCTGGGACATAAGCCGCAGGTGGATGACATCAACCGATTCCTCTGACACGCCTGCGTTGGGGGACAGCTCTTCCATCAGCGCAAGCATCCGGGTTTCCATCTCCAGAAAAGATTCCAGCAGTTTTGGTGCGCTCCCCTGTCCTTTGGGTTTGACAAAGGCGGTCATGAGAACCCCCTCCTTGATCAGGCCGACCTCCGCCATCCGGGATAAAAGCCCGATAACAAACCGTGTATCCAGATATTCTTCCGGCAGGTTTTCGATTTTTCCCAGATCGGCGCAGATTACGTCCGCAGATAATACAGCATCCTTATCCGCATTGAACAGGGTCATCAGAATCGTTTTAAACACCCTGGCCATCATTTTGGAAAGGTTCAGTGCCGCAATCTTCTCATCAGCTTCTTTCATATCCCGGACAAGGGGCCTGCCTTTAAAAAACAGCGTCTGGTTAAAGGAGCGCTTTAAAAACCCTTTGCGTTCAAGCCAGCTGACGCCGGTTTTTGCCCGGCCGTCATCATCAACCAGGTCGGGATAACCGATCAGGCGCATGATCTCCCCCGGGGTGATAACAATCTCCGGGGTTTTTGCCCCCTTTTTTTTCAGGATATTCAGGATTTTTTTGATATCTTTTAATGAGAGTTTTGAATAGGCATTTAATGAAAACTGATTTTCAATATCTTCCTGTTCATACAAAAGGATGCAGTCAGCAGGGGCTGTGTCCCTCCCGGCCCGGCCCGCCTCCTGGAGATAATTTTCAAGAGAACCCGGAATATCGGCATGAATGACCAGACGGATATCTTTTTTGTCAATCCCCATACCAAAGGCATTGGTCGCACAGATCACCAAAACTTTTCCGGCCACAAAATCATCCTGGATATTGCGTTTGTCCGGCTCGCTTCTTCCTGCATGAAACGCCTGGGATGCTATTTTTTTTTCATTGAGAAATTCACTGAGTTCTTCTGTTTTTTTTCTGCTGGCACAATATACAATGGCAGAGCCGGCACCGTCAGAGATACTGTCTTTAAGACAATTGCAAATCACATCATATTTTTGAGCGGTTGTCACCGGCCATACCTGGAAATTTAAATTTTCCCTTTGCACCCCGCTGATAAAAGTAACCAGATCACGCCTGAGCTTTTCACTAAAGTGACTGCAGATCTCTTCAATCACATCCTTTTTTGCGGTTGCCGTAAATGCACTGATAAGGGGAGGGTGGTTTGCATTTTTGCTTTGTTCTGAAATAAATTCGGCAACATGCAGATAATCGGGTCTGAAATCATGCCCCCATTTGGAAAGGCAGTGGGCTTCATCAAAAACCCAGCACCCCACATCCCGTGAGCTGATCAGTTCTGCCACACTGAAATTGCGCAGCTGTTCAGGAGAAATATACAGAATGCCGATATCCCCCAGCCGTACCTTTTCCATGACTGCCCCGCGTTCAGGAAGTGTGAGGCTGCCGTTGACGGCACCTGCCGTCTCCATGCCCGTGGTTTTGTTCAAATTGTCCACCTGGTCTTTCATCAGGGCTTTGAGCGGTGATATCACGATGGTCAGTTCACCGGTCCTGTGATACCTGTGAAGGGCAGGGATCTGGTAGCATATCGATTTTCCGCCGCCCGTGGGTAAAATACCCAAAAGGGAGCTGCCTTCAAGATTTGATTCAATGATTTCTTTCTGGAGTTGCCGGCCGTCCGGCAGCGTGCGGTACCCGTCAAACCCAAAGTATTTTTTCAACAGTTTTTCAGCATCGTTGTTTTGTCTGCAATATGCACAATCACTGCTGCCGCAGGCATACCGGAGTTTGCTGATAATCTCGGAAATTTCAGGGAATTCATGTTTCACCCAGGGAGGGATAATGGAATTGCCGCCCGACACCCGGAGCCAGGACAGGGCATAGGCAAGAACAGGCCTTTTTTGCGGATGATCGGACACATTTTTCCAGATGGCTTCAAAGGCGGTTGTACATATTTTTCCCTGGCACACTGAGATAAATATCTGTCTGGCCGTATCAATGTCAGGAACAGATTTGGAAAATGTGCGAAACAGTTCAAAAATACCACGCATTCTTTGGTTTTCCGAACAAACCGGCGCAAAAGCAAACGCATAAAATGAGATCAATCCGGGGTTGTGCTGATTGAGCAAAGAAAATGCTGCCACCTGATCTTCAAAAACCGCCCAGGCCAGTTTTGCGTCTGCCACGGGGTTGTTTTTGCTGTGCCTGATTAATTTGTAATTTTTTATCAGCTTATGGTAGGGGTTTTCCGGAAATGCCAGCGGAGACAGATACAGGGTATCGATGACCGGCAGACGCAGCATCGGCGCATCCGGTAAAATTTTCTTTACAAGCGCAAGATCATGGTTGATGATGTTGTGGCCCAGAACACAGTCAGCTTCGGATGAAAAGACCGACAGTTCCTTTAAGGCGGCCCTGGTGTCTGTGATACCTTTTTTTTCAAAAGTGTTGCCGTTAAAAACAGCGCCTGCATGAAATATATCTTTATTGGGAACGGCTTCAAAATCGATAACAAGGGCGTGTTTGAACTTCGCTATAATCTGATTGCCAGAACCCGCAACCGGTTTGACATCTTCACTCAGAAGTTTTGTATCCAAAACAGGCAGATTTCCCTTTGTTTCTGGATGGTTTTCATCTTGTCACCGGATATGAATCATACAGTGTAATGTTGTTCTCATTTTTACTCTCCCTGATAACAGAAATTATCCAGAAAATCAGCCAGAGAATATATGGTCCGCCCGTTGATCCCTGTCGTGGTTGCAGCCGTGACCAGGGCATTGAGGATAGCTTCTTCGGTGCATTCGGCAACTGCCCGGAATACGCTGTTCAGAAGGTTTTCATTTATCCGCGGCAACGTGACAACTGCCCTGTGTTCATAATGGCGGATGCGGCTGGCGGTTGAAAACGCCACAACCAGCTCCCCGCTGCCGGAATCGATGTTTGATCCGGTCCGTGCGACCCCGGTTTGGGCACGCCTGGCAATCCGCCCCAGCTGCCGCTCGCACAGCGGCAGATCCGTTGCCAGGATGATGATGATAGATCCGTCCGGTACCAGACCGGGTTCCGTGCCGGGAACAGGTCCAAGCAGAGGGCCCAGATACCGGCCGCACACGGTCAGGTCCCTTTTTTTTCCCATGTTTGCCAGCACCAGGGCGCCCAGTGTATACTTGTCTGAATCCAGGGGAACCACACGGCTGGCTGAACCGATGCCCCCTTTCAGTCCATAGGCGCACATCCCGGTTCCGGCACCAACAGATCCCTGGTCAAATACAGCCGCTGCATTGTCAATGGCCTGCCGGACATGGTCTCCGGTGACATGCATCCCGCGGATATCGTTCAGATAGCCGTCATTGCACTCACAGATCACAGGATTCACGCTTCCCGTGGTGCTGCCGATATCTGGGTTAAGATCCAGCATGTACCGGATCAGCGCGTCTGCCGCCGTGCCGATGCCCAGGGTGTTGGTCAGGATAACAGGGGTTTCAAGGAATCCCATCTCATCGATCTGTATCAGTCCCATGGATTTCCCAAACCCGTTGATCACATGGGATGTGGCAACCGGTTTTTCTCTGAACAGGTTTCCCCCATGGGGCAGCACCGCAGTCACCCCTGTCTGGACATCCCCTCTGCTGATGGTCACATGGCCGACCCTGACCCCGCTGACATCCGTGATCAGGTTCATGGAGCCGGGCTGCATCTGTCCCACAACAAATCCATGTTCCCTGGCCGTTCTTATGTGTTTTGTTTTTTTCATCTCATTCCAGTGACAGGTATCGCGGATTCCAGACAAGCGAATGGTTGCCAGTTTATTTTGATTTGAGATAGTTTTTTACATCTTTATAATAGTTTTCATGAGGTCCGACCATAATCAATTCAAGATCATCTCCCACAAAACGATAAGCCAGCAGATACTGAATCTTTTTTATTTTAAATTTATGGACAAATACACCACGGAGATCCCCCTTTTTCTCCGCACCGGAAGATGGGTCTTCAGCAATTTTGCTCACCTGTTTATCAAGCGCATTTTTTTCCTGGCGGGTGAATTTTTTCACTTTTCGTTCGAAAGATCGGGATTGGAGAATTTTCATTGCCGGTTATCCAAATTTATATTCAGAGGATTCTCCATGCTCCAATTCTGCGATACCAATAAGAATCTCTTTTATCAGGCTGTAGGTTAAATCAGGGTTTTCCTCAGAACATTTCCCAATCCGCGCCCAATGTTCAATCTGTCCAGTTAATGAACGTTTATCGATTTTGCTGAATATTTTGGCTTCCCGAACCAAGTCATCGGTTATTCTTACTGCTGATGTCATTATTGGTCTCCTGTTGTATTTTTCTCAAAAATAACACCTTGAGTTGCATAGTGCAACATAAAATTGCATTATGATGATACAGACTGTTCATTATTATTGCCGGCCGATAAATACTCCCAAACCTTTGCCTGGCAAGAGATTTCATAACTTTTGAAAAATCCATATTTGGAATCATTGATACGATGGTTCACTCCGGCATACTCGTCAGCATATTCCTGGTTCGATTTGGTCATCAATATCCTGGAAGTCTCCGTGCCAGATGTCAAACTCCTCACCCACCTTCCATTTTTCCACATCAGGTCGCGCGTCGAGCCATGCGGTGATCTTATCGAGTTTGGCATCCGGGTCGTCAGAACGACGGCCAAGCTCCACCACCACGTCCAGCTTGTCTTCTTTACCGCCTCCGCCACAATAGCATCCATTTGATTCAATGGCCTCCTCGATGAAGTCGTCAAAAAACTGATCGAACCCATCCTTCCGGTTTCGCACAATGACGAGCTGTCTTCCCCATTCAGTGAATTCACCCAGATGCTTTTTTTTACGCAGC
>JAIPDY010000033.1 GCA_021737445.1 Desulfotignum sp. | reverse complement strand
CCCAGCACCCCATAGGAAATATTATAGGACAGGCCTTTAAAGCTCAATACCGTGGCCCGCTGCCTGGAATCCGCTTCCCTGTTCACATAGAAACTGACAAAAAAACCGGTGAAATACATGGCGGAAAAGGTCGCCAGGGCCGGAACAAGGCCCACCCAGGGCAAAAAACAGTTCATGGTCACCAATCCGGTGCCGGCCAGACAGGCGGTCACTGCAAGGGCATGGGAAGGCGGCCGGTTTTCAGCGATCTGTCTGGCAATTTTGGGCACCACCATGCCCAGCAGGGCAACCCCTGATCCCATAAGCCCGAAAATGGATTCCGGGATGTCAATCATCCGGTAATACTGGCTGGACAGAGTGATGACCATGCGGATGGTCCCGTCAAACAGCATGCCGAAAAGCATCACCGACAAGACAAACGGGGTTTTCAAAATCCAGGCACCTGCCTTGAACGTCATGGCCAGGGTTTCTCTTAAACGTACGTTACCCGCCCGGGCATTCTCCTCTGCCACCTCTTTCATTTTCAGGGTGGCGCCAAAAGCCAGCAGGGCAAGTACAAAAGTCAGATACAACGGAAACCGCATGGTCATATCCTGGGTTAGCAAAATATCCAGCCCCAGCAGCTGGGCCGTCCGGCCCATGAGGGTTGGATCATATACGGCAGCTCCGGTGGTCATGGCCACCACAAAGCCGATTGCCTGGTACCGCATGAGCACCTCCAGGACCCGGCCCCACTGGTCTGCCATGCCCGCCTGCTTCAGGCTGTCATAGGCCAGGGCCTCATCCGCGCCGCTGGCAGCCGCCTCAGCCAGACCGCTGAACATCCGGTTCACCAGGAATATGGAAAATACCAGTATTGGATCTATTCTGGGCATGAAGCTGATGATGCCGATTTCAAAAATCATCACCCCGGCGGCAAAATTAAGAAGTCTTTTTCTGCCGATGATATCAGCCACCGCCCCGGACGGCACTTCCGCAAGAACGATGGTGGCTGCCCACACCGCGTTGAGAACGGAAAACTGGGCCACGGTCAGGCCGAAATCCAGAAATAAAATGGTGAACACCGGATAATAAAACCGGGAGTTGAAAAAAATCCTGAATGCGATAAACCAGCGGATATTAGGAATTTCAAAGGGGTTCCCGGGAAAAATTGTCATCTGTGCTCCTTTTAATTCACCTGAAATTTATACCCGCTTTATTCTTTAACACAATACAGACACCAAGTCATGGAATCACTTGATCAGTATAAATTTTCATATCCAATATGATTTTTTAACCTGCCAGCTTGACACCCCGCTGGACAAAGCATAAATTTGCAATTTAATCAGGTAACTTTGACAGTATCAGGGAGGTTCAAAAACCGATGACTCCTGCCAGGGAAGCTGCCAGGAAGGAAACATCCATGAAACCCGGACATATGGGCAGGGTCCTTTGCCTGCTCTGTATCATTTTTTTGTGTTTCACCGGCACTGCCCAGGGCCGGGAATATACGATTCAGGGCAAAACCATGGGAACTTTTTACACGGTAAAACTTGTTTCCGCCAGAAAACAGTCCATTGCCCTGTGGGAAAAAAAAATCGATACCCGGCTCCGGCAGGTCAATGCCGGTTTGTCCATGTATGATCCTGACAGTGATATCTCCCGGTTCAACCAGATTGATGCCGGACAGCCCTTCAGGCTGTCCAGGGATTTTGGCCAGGTCATGGCAGTTGCTGAAACGGTTTTCAGACTGAGCGGCGGGGCATGGGACGGCACAGTCAAACCCCTGGTGGACCTGTGGGGGTTTGGCACCAAACAATCATCCAACACCCTGCCTGATCCTGCCGCCATAGCCGATGCCCTTTCGTGCACCGGCTTTGAGCACCTTATTCTGGAAAACAACCATCTGTTGAAAAAAAAACCGGGCATTACCCTGGATCTGGGATCCATTGCCAAGGGCTATGGCGTTGATGCCATCGCCCGGTTACTGGCCTTGTCCAAGATTGACAATTTCCTGGTGGAGATCGGCGGAGAATTATTTGGATCCGGTGTCAACCGCCACAACAAACCCTGGTCCGTTGGTATCACAGATCCTTCCGGCATCGCTTCAGATTCAGGCCTTTACAAGATCATCACCCTGAACAACCAGGCCATTGCCACCAGCGGAGATTACCGCAATTTCTTTGAAATTCAGGGCAAAACATATTCCCACATCATTGACCCCAAAACCGGATTCCCAGTGAACAACCAGGTGGTGAGCGCTTCGGTCATCGCCGGCACCTGCACCTTTGCCGATGGCCTGGCTACCGCCCTCATGGTCATGGACCCGGCAGACGGCCTGGCACTGGTGAACCGCCTTGAAGATACGGCATGCCTGATCATCCAGAAAACTGAATCAGGTTTCAAGGAGATGAGTTCCCAGAATTTTCACACCTTTGTGCAGCCATAGCTGGCAACCCTGGGAATCGTATCCGGGCCTGCCTGTTTTTTCAGGCATACTTTCTCCCCTGGAAGGAATCGCGATGTGCCAGGGCCTGCTGGATCAGGTTAAAAGTTTCTCTGTACCGGCCGGCCCAGGCAGGGGAACGCAACTCACTGCTGCGGGGATCTCCTGTGATACGCTGGATCACGATATCTTTTGGCAGCAGCTCCAGAAAATCACACACGGTTTCCACATAGGCAGCCTGTTCCATGGGCTGGTATTTTCCTGACAGAAACAGGTGGTCCAGCAGGGTATCTTTGATCACATACAGCAGGTGAATCTTGATGCCGTGGATCCCGGATTCGGCCAGGTACCGGGCGGTTTGCAGCATCATCTCCCGGGTCTCTCCGGGCAGCCCCAGAATCACATGGGCGCAGATATGGATCCCCCGTCCCCGGGTCATTGCGACCGCTTTTTCAAAATCTTTCAAACCGTGTCCCCGGTTGATGGATGTCAAGGTGACGTCATGGACTGACTGAAGCCCGTATTCCAGCCACACCAGATAACGCCGGGCATAGGATGCGATCAGGTCCATCTTTGCTTCATCGATGCAGTCCGGCCGGGTACCGATGGCCATGCCCACCACCCCGTCACAGGAAAAAGCTGCATCATACATCTGCCGCATGTGATCCACAGAGGTATACGTGTTGGAAAAAGACTGAAAATAGGCCATAAATTTTTTGGCTTTGTATTTTTTCATCATGGGAATCTTTCCGGCCTCTATCTGTTCCTTGATACCCATGCCCCGGGCAAAAGCCCCGGTACCAGAGCCCCTGGCATTGCAGTAGATACACCCTTGATCCGACAGACGACCGTCCCGGTTGGGACAGGTAAGGCCGGCATCCACGGCGATTTTCTGAACCCGCTCGCCGAACAGGCCTCTCAGATAGCTGTTATAGTCGGTGTACCGCTTTGATCGATCCATGAATCTAATCCTGCATGCAGCCCGAAATAATGAATTGTGCTATCGCACCGATATCGGACCGGTTGAAAACAGTGATCTGTCTTTCAGCTGCGGCTGACCTGTCCGCAGACGACACAGGTTGATCCGTTACAAACACTTTTACGTTTGGCACCTGGTGAAACAAAGGCGTTCTGTCACACCCGTTGCCGAACACCTCGATCTTTTCATGGGGACCGCTGATCCATCCTTCAATGAGCACCATATCCACGGAAGCATAATACTGCCGGATTAGGTCGTCCAAAGACATATACGAATCTCTGGGCAGAAAGACTGCAGCCATGTCCGGGGTCATCATGGCGGCAGGCACGGCCCCGGCTTTTCTGTGACAAAAAGAATCCTTGCCCGGTTTGTCCAGTTCGTGGGAGTGGGCGCTGTGCTTGATGCTGCCCACACGGATATCTCTTTGAACCAGTGCTTCGATGAGTTCGACCATCAGGGTTGTTTTACCGCACCCCGGATGCCCGATAATCTGAACCGGATGTGTCATCTTTTTCCTGTCTCCCGGATATGGCCCTTTGACGGCCGGATTTGGTATTTTTTGAGCTTTTCATACAGGGTACTTCGACTGATACCCAGGCTGGCGGCGGCCGCTGTTTTATTCCAGTTGCACTGGTCCAGCATCTGGCAGATGGTCTCTTTTTCACTGGCCTGCAAGACCTGTGTCTGTTTTTCAGGCCGGGGATTGGCGGTGGGCAGCTGGTGGGCCGGCAGGTCCCCTGGAAAAATCCGGTTGGACTTAGCCAGGGTCACCGCGTATTCAATACTGTTTTCCAGTTCCCGGATATTGCCGGGCCAGTCATATTCCACCAGGGTACGCAGGGTTTCCGGATCAATTGTATCTATTTTTTTGTGCTGCTCTGCCGCAAATTTTTCCAGAAAATAATTGGCCAGCAGCGGCACGTCATTTTTCCGCTCCCGCAATGCCGGCAGGTTGATGGGAATTACATTCAACCGGTAGAACAGGTCCTCTCTGAAATTGCCCTGTTTCACCTCATCGAGCAGATACCGGTTGGTGGCCGCCACAATACGGATGTTGACCTTGATGGAGCGGGTACCGCCGATACGTTCGATTTTCTGGCTCTGCAAAACCCGCAGCAGCATGGTCTGGGCTGACATGGGAATCTCACCGATCTCATCCAGAAACACGGTGCCGCCGCCGGCCTGTTCAAATTTTCCGATTTTCCGCTCCATTGCCCCGGTAAACGCCCCTTTTTCATGGCCGAACAGCTCACTTTCCAGGAGGGTGGCCGGATAGGCCGCACAGTTGATCACCACAAAGGGGTACCCGGATCTGGGGCTTTCCTCGTGCAGGGCCCGGGCCACCATCTCCTTGCCCGTGCCGCTTTCCCCCTGGATCAGCACGGTGGCATCCGTGGGGGCCACATCCTGAATCAGCTTGTAGATGACCTGGATTTTGGGATCTTTGCCAACCATCCCCCGGTATCCGGAGATCTGTTCGGTCCTTGCTTTGAGTTCCTGAATCTGTCTTTCATGCTCCAGTGCCCTGAAAACAGCACCCGAAGCCTGTTCCAGAATAAGACGGATCACCTCCATTTCGGTTTCAAGACAGGTGCAGTCATCCGGACAGGATATGAGCATGGCACCCAGCACCTGTTGATGGTAGTAAAAAGGAAACACCGCCATCTGCGAACTGTTGCACATCTGATCCGGCAGGTTCAGGGCACTTATATCTGCCGGGGTTAAAAAAATGGGGAAACCGCTTCGGGATGCTGTGTCATGAAAGATGTCAAATGCATCTTCATTCAGCGGGTTCAATTTTCCTGCAACTGCCAGAAAGACCTTTCTTTGATCATGTGCCAGTATAACCAGAAAAAGGTTCTGACAGGCGACAATCTCCTTGAATGTAGACAGCAAAAAAGAGGTGACCCGGTTGAGATCCGGCAGGGCCGCAATCTGCCGTGAGACTGAAAATGTGGTTATCATCTGCCTGTGAACCCGGTCCAGGTGCTGATTTTTCTGTGCCAGTTTTTCATTGGACCGTTTCAGCTGACCGGTGTACCCGGCGATTTTTTCAAGCATGGTGTTATAGGCGGCCGCCAGTTTTACCACCTCTGACGGGCCGGAAAAATTCAGACGGGTATCCAGTTTGTTTTCATCGATGCTTTTTACCGTATCGGTCAAAACCATCAAGGGCCGGATCAGCCGGGAGATCAGAAGATGGCTCAACACAAGGACCACCGCCAGTACACCTGCCGTGATCAGGGTCATCCTGATACCCAGCTGCTTGATTCTGGACCGGAAAGGTGCTTCGGATATACCCAGGCGCACCACACCGGCCCTGCCTTCAAATATCGGCCACTGGATATCTATAAACCGCTCATGGGTTTGTGACACCAGGTTGACCCTGTTTTTCACCGGCTTTTTGGCATTGGCAAAAATCAGATTCCTGGGCACCCCGTCGGGGAATGTGTGCACCAGCACCTGTCCGCTGTTTTTAACAAACAGGTAGGATATGGCTGGATCGCTTTTCATCTGATCGTCCAGAATTTTCTGGACCGCCACAAGATCGTTGATCAGAATTTTGTCAGTGACATCCAATGCCAGTTTATGGGCAAGATTTTCCCCTTTAGCAGCTGCACCGGCCAACAAGGTGGTGCTGTAGTTTTTGATCACAATCTGGGACACGATGGTACCTGTGAGAATGACCAGCAGGGCCACGGCAAAAAAAATCAGGGTACGCAGGCTGTTGAACAACAAAATTTTCGGTGAAATGAATCTCATAACAAACAGACCGGTTACCGTGTTTTATCCACCACCATTCTCATGGTGTGGATGGGTTCATACCAGGCTTTTCGCGGCAGCTCAAACCGGTCAATCATCAGGCTGTTTAAAATTTTTCTCCCCTGTTCCGCAGTATGCATGGTTAAAACCACCTGCTGGATATCATCTTTCAGGTGCGGGTCCAGAAAAGCAGACCCCACCAACGGCGGGCTGCCGTAGGGGTCTGATTTTTTAATCACCCGGGTTTTGGCAGTGAAATAGGGGTTTTTGGCCTGGTAGTAATCCCAGATGTGCCCGTCTACTGCAGCTCCGTCCACCAGTCCCCTGGCCACGGCAAGAATTGAGTTGTCGTGGCTGTAGGTGTAGGTAACACGGTCAAAAAAATCGGCCGGGGTCCGGTTTTTCTGTAACAGCCAGAAACGGGGTACCAGGGCACCTGAATTGGAGTCCGGATCCGTAAAAGCAAACACTTTACCCTCAAGGTCTTCCAGGGATTCATATGGCGCATTTTTTTGCACAATCAGGTAGGACCGGTAATAGGGTTCTCCTCTGACAACAGGGGTGGCCAGACCTTCAAACCCGTATGAAGACCGGCCATTGGTGTAAGGGCCTGAACATACAAAGGCCAGATCAATCATATTTTTGGGAAACAGTTCATTGACTTCAGCATAAGTTTTACGCTGAATCAACTCAATCTCACGGCCTGTTTTTTCACCGATATAATCGAGCAGATCCTCATAATACACCAGGGTTTGTTTCGGAGACACCATGGCGGCAACCGCCACCCGGAGGGGCAGGATTTTTGGTCTGACGGCAGATGAACCGTTCAATGCGGTTTTTTGACTTCCCTTTTCAGGCCCCTGTGCGACCTCACTGAAGTCCACAAAAGTGTAGTCACTTTTTTTTGTGTATCCGAAAACCGCAAGAAAAACAGCCCCAAGGCAGATCAGGCATAAAAAAATATGTATCGGTTTCATGATGTCATGTCCCAAATCAGACAACCATTGAAGATGCAGGGTTTTTGTCCGGTTTCCGTATCGTTATAATAATTTGATATAATTGAATTTTATCAAATTGTCAAACAGTGTTGTCCGGAATCCGGACAAAATGCCGGCCAATTTCCGCCCCGCTTCAGTATCCGGTTTCAGCGGTCATTGTGTTATCGGCCGGTTTGTCAGCCGGCCGGGCGGTTCAGAACAAAAAAAAGAAACAGTTCATGGGTTACGGCACAATTGTTGCTCATTAGATACCACAATGTATTATCAGAAACAAGCGCAACCATCCAGATATATTTAAAACAACAAAGGGGACAGGATGAAACAGCTTGACACAGAAAAAAAAATTGTCCTGACCAATATGGAATATGATGAGTTGCAGCGGATGCAACAGATATTGGCCCAAAACAATTATGTTTCCCATGTTGCGGATCATATGGACAGCCTGATCAACGCCCTGTCCGGCCATTCAACCATTTGCGCAATACTGGATCTGGACACACTGGATGTGACCAATCAGGTCATCCGGAAACTGACCATCCAGTATCCCCATGTATGTTTTTTATGCACATCACAAGACCGGTTTCACCCGGAACTTAAAGATGCCATCTGCTACCATATCTATGCCTGCCTGACCAAGCCGCTGGATTATGATGAACTGCTTTACTGGCTCAGATGCATTGAAAATGATGTGGAATCACCGGTTTCACATAAATGACAACAATGAAGGACAACACCCATAACCGTATAAATGGAGGGAAAATGAAAACAGAACAATCCATCCCCCTGATGTCAGCGTACCTGAAGAACAAAGGGATCTCCCGGCGCTCCTTTCTCAAGGCCACGGCCGCCACCGGTGCTGTTGTATCCCTGGGTTCGGGCATGCTGCCGAAGATGAAAGCCCTGGCTGCCGCATCTGCCGCACCAGGGACAGACCAGGGACAATGGCTGCCCGCCACCTGCCAGGGATGCACCTCCTGGTGCTCCCAGCAGGTGTATGTCATTGACGGCCGTGCCATAAAGGTCCGGGGCAATCCCCATTCCAAGGTGAATGTAGGGGCCAGCTGCCCCCGGCCCCACCTGGCCATCCAGCAGGTGTATGACCCTGACCGCATCAAGGTGCCCATGAAACGGACCAATCCCCAAAAAGGCAGGGATCAGGACCCGAAATTCGTCCCCATCTCCTGGGATGAAGCTCTGGACACCATCGCCGACAAAATCATGGCACTGCGGGACAACAATGAAACCCACAAGTACATGCTGATGCGGGGCCGGTATACCTATATGCGCGATATTCTCTACGACCGCATGACCAAAATCATCGGGTCCCCCAACAACATCTCCCACAGCGCCATCTGCGCGGAAGCGGAAAAGTTCGGTCCCTATTTTACGGAAGGGCTATGGGACTACCGCCAGTATGATGTGGAAAACGCCCGGTACATCCTGATCTGGGGAGCAGATCCTTTGGCCGCCAACCGCCAGGTGTCCTATTATTCAAGTGCCTGGGGAACCGTGATCAACCGGGCCCAGATCGCCGTGGTGGAACCGCGCCTGTCAGCCACCGGGGCCAAGGCCGATATCTGGCTGCCTGTCAAACCGGGCCATGACGGGGCACTGGCCGCAGCCATGGCCCATGTCATCCTGACCAAGGGGTTGTGGTACCGGGAGTTTGTGGGTGATTTCCACGATGGACAGAACCGGTTCAAAACCGGACAAGATGTCCAGGAAGCTGATTTTGAAGAAAAATACACCCATGGCCTGGTAAACTGGTGGAACCTGGAGATCAAGGACAAAACACCGGAATGGGCTGCTTCCCGAACCGGCATTCCCGCAGATCAGATCAAAGAGGTCGCCATGGGTTATGCCAAGGCCGCTCCCCACGCCATCTCCTGGGTGGGCGGGGGGCCGGTGATGCAGGTGCGGGGCGGATACGCCAGCATGATCTGCCACGCCCTCAACGGCCTTGTGGGATCCGTGGACAATGTGGGCGGCACACTGGCCCCCAACAAAGTGTATACCCAGGATTTTCCCAAGCCGGATGAGTTCATGGACGAGATCGCCAAAAAAGGGAAAAGCCATGAAAAGATCGATCACCGGGGCCGGCTGGAATTTCCTTCCCTCAAAAAAGGCAAATCCGGCGGCGGGGTGGTCACCAACAATGCAGCTGACGGGATCTTGAACGAAGATCCCAATGAGATCAAGGTGGCCGTTGCATACATGAACAATTTTTCCTTTTCCGCAGGCCAGCCTGAGCGCTGGGAGCGGGCCTTGTCCAAGATACCCTTTGTGGTGCACATCACCACCAATGCATCGGAATTCTCCTGGTTCTCCGATATACTGCTGCCCAACACCCACCATCTGTTCGAGAAATGGGGATACGTCAAAACCCATGGCAACGGATACCGCCACGTGTCTTTGATGCAGCCCATCATCAAACGGGTGGGCGATTACAAGACCGATGAGAATGAGATCTGCTGGCTGCTGGCAGAAAAACTGGCTGAACAGGGATTTGACAACCTGCTGCGCCATTACAAGACCTACAAAGATCCGGAAACCGGCAGAGAACCCGCCAATGCCGATGAATTCGCTCTGTATGCCCTCAAATACGCCACCCAGAAACTGTGGGACCCGGCCCGTCATGAAGGGGGGGATAAATTCAGCGGCTGGGAGGAATTTGCCAAAATCGGGGTATCCAATTCCGATGCATACCCGTACCGCAAACGCTGGGGAAAGATGAAGACCAAAACCGGCTTGTTTGAGTTCTACAGCGAAACCCTGAAGGAAGCCCTGGAAAAACATGCCAAAAAACACCATACCACGGTGGACCATGTCATGGAGGTGTGTGACTACCAGGCCAGAGGGGAAAAAGCCTTTATCCCCCATTACGAGGAACCTTTGACAGCCGGTGATCCGGATATGTATCCGTTTGTGTTCGTGGATCACAAATCCCGCCTCAACCGGGAGGGCCGGTCCGCCAACTGCTCCTGGTATTATGATTTCAAGGATCTGGATCCCGGGGATGAACCCTGGGAGGATGTAGCCAAACTCAATCCTCTGGATGCCAAAAAACTGGGTATCCGCAACAAAGATGCCATCCGCCTGACATCGCCCACCGGGACCATCGAATGTACGGCCAAACTGTGGGAAGGGGTGCAGCCCGGCACAGTGGCCAAATGCTACGGCCAGGGACACTGGGTCTACGGCCGGCTGGCATCCAAGGTGTTCGGCAAAGAGGCCAGGGGCGGCAACAACAATGACCTGATTCCTGCGGTTTATGACCGGCTCAGCGGCTCCACTGTCCGCCATGCCGGTACCCGTGTAAAAATTGAAAAAATCTAGGAGGATATCCATATGCCCAGATACGCCATGGTCATAGACCTGCAAAGCTGCGTGGGATGCGGTTCATGCAGCATCAGCTGCCGAAGTGAAAACAATGTGCCGGACGGCATTTACTGGTCCAACAAGATCACGGAAACCTCCGGCACGTTTCCCAATGTGAGATACCATTATATCCCCACCCTGTGCAACCACTGCGACAACGCCCCTTGCGTACGGGGATGCCCCACCGGTGCCATGCACAAACTGGACAACGGCATCACCATGCATGATCCCAAAAAATGCATCGGGTGCAAATACTGTGAATTCAACTGCCCCTACGGGGTGATCTATTTCAACTGGCGCAAGCCCCATCCCTTCTGGCAGCAGAAAACCCAATTGCTCCAAGGCGGCACATTCACACCGGTGGAACTGACCGAAAAGGCCGGTGGGAAAACGATTCCCTACTACAACCCGGAACGGGAAGACACCCTGGCAGGCATACGGCCCAAAGGGGTGGTGGAAAAATGCACCTTCTGCGACCACCGGATCAACAAGGGGCTGCTGCCCCGGTGTGTGGAGGCCTGCCCGGCTGATGCCAGAATTTTCGGTGACATCTCCGATCCCGACAGCGAGGTAAGCAAACTCTTAGGAAAATTCCGGCCGTTCCGGCTCAGGGAGCAGCTGGGGACCGATCCCCATATATTTTATATCCGAGATTTCAATCCCGCCCACTACCAGCCCACCAAAGGAGGTGTATGATGAAGCAATCCAGTAGCCTGTATCCTGTCTGGCTGGGCCTGATCGGTCTGGCCATTCTTGCCGGACTGTTTGCCGCTTTCAGGATTTTTACCCAGGGCCATTACCTGTTCAATGCCAATGATGTACTCATGTGGTCCCTGCCCCTGGGGGTGTATATCTATCTGGCCCTGACCAGCACCGGACTGACCCTGCTGGCATCCCTGCCCCTGGTGTTCGGAGTGAAAAAACTGGAGCCCATTGCCAAGCGCCTGGTATTTCTGGCCATCACCACCCTGGTGGGCGGGTTTGTCGCCATCGGACTGGAACTGGGCAACATCTTTCACATGTTCTATATCCTGCTGTCTCCCAACTTAAGCTCTCCCATCTGGTGGATGGGATTCATCTACAGTGTGGAGCTTGTGGTGCTTGCGGCCAAATTCTGGCGCCTGCACAGGGGAGACTGGCACAGTCTTTTGAGCAGGATGCTGGGTCATATCTCCTTTGTGGCAGCCATTGTGGCCCCGCTGATGATCGGTTCGGTGTTCGGCCTGACCGAATCCCGGGTCACCTATTTCGGACCGGTAATGTCAATTTACTGCCTGCTGATGGCGATCCTGAGCGGCACGGCCCTGTGCCTTTTCTACCACCTGCTGATCTCCCGGATCAACGGCAGCCACGTGACAGAAGATCACGAATCGATCTTTGATGATATCAGCCAAATATTCACCTATACTCTGGCGGTGGTCCTGATTTTCACCCTGGTGAAAATCGTCATTGAATCGGCAACCGTTGTTCCGGACTTTCTGAACTACCGCCAGTATGCCCAGGCCTTCGGCGGAATCGGCAGGCTCAATACCGAGGTGATTCTGGGATTGATTCTGCCCCTGATCCTGATGGTGATACCGGGAATCCGAACCGGCATCAGCAGCCGTATGGTGGCTTCGGCCCTGGTTCTGGCAGGCACCCTGGCCATGCACATGGAAATTCTGCTGGCCGGTCAGAGCCGTCCCATAGGCCCCAAGGCTGAACAGTATCCAGATTATATCTCCTATTTTCCCAGCATGTATGAATGGCTGGTGATGCTGCTGGCCATTGCCGTGGCCCTGCTGCTGTACACCATGGGAGAGCGTTATCTGGACCTGAAAGCCACCCCTGAACACTAAGGAGGAAAATAATATGGATACCCATTTCATGATATCCAGAGAAACCGCCAGACAGCAGGCATACCAAAGCCTGGCCGGATGTTTTCAGGTGCCGGACAACAATATAGCCCGTATTATGGATCAGCTGTCAGACAGCCTGGAAACGCTGTCGTCCAGGGCCGGGGAACCGGTAACGAAAATGCGGACAAATGAGGCCGTGTTAACAGATACCCATCTGCTGAAAGCAGAATTTTCACGCCTGTTTATCGGGCCTTACACCCTGCCTGCCCCGCCTTACGGGTCGGTTTACATTGAAAAAATGCGCAAAACCATGGGGGAATCCACCATAGATGTCCTGAAAAGATACCAGGCTGTGGGCGTGGATCTGGCAGATAATTTCAGGGAAGTCCCTGACCATGTCAGTGCGGAACTTGAATTTATGTTTCTGCTGATCTATAAGGAGATTGAAGGGATCCGATCGGATGACCCGGAGATGGTGCATCAGATGCTGGTGCACCAGATATCGTTTCTGCAGGATCATCTCAATTCCTGGATCCCTGAATTTGCCGGCCTGGTGATGGAGCATGCCAGTGAACCTTTTTACTGCCTCCTTGCAGATACCGCAAAAATTTTCATGGCCGAAGACCACGCATACCTGGAGGCGGTGCTGGCATCCGCCGGCCTGGATAAAGAAAACCGCCTGGCGGCAAACCTGGATGTAGAAGGATAACCATGGCACCCTTTGACCTGTTACTGAAAAAATCAGCCGCAGCCCACGGCCACCTGTGCCCGGGCCAGGTGGTAGGAGTCCGAATGGCCATGCTGGGATGCCGGCTCATCAGACTTTCCCACCCCACCCGCAGGGACCAGATCAAAAAACTGCTGGTGTATGTGGAGATGGACCGGTGCACGGCCGATGCCATGGCCCATGTAACCGGGGTGAAACTGGGCAGAAGAAGCCTGAAATTCATGGATTACGGCATCATGGCCGCCACCTTTGTCAACCTGGAAACCGACCGGGCCTTTCGGATCATTTCAACAGAAGAATCCCGGGACCTGTGTGACATCTATGCCCCGGAACTGGAAGAAAAATCCGAAAAGCAGATTCTGGCCTACAAACGGATGCCCGACAGCGTCCTGTTCAGGGTACAGAAGGTGCAGGTGCGGGTGCGGGATGTGGACCTGCCGGGTCCAACCCGGCTCAAAGTCTTCTGCACCCGTTGCGGCCAGGTGGTCAGAGACGGCCGCCAGATTGAAAAACACGGGCAAACGCTCTGCAAACCCTGTGCCGGTAACTGCTATTTTTCCCACACCAAAGAGGTCACCTGGCCGGACATGAACTGGTCGCCAACCATCAAGGAGGATTTACCGTGTTGAAAAAAATCTCTGTCACCGATGCGGTGGGCAAGGTTCTCAGCCATGACATCACTGAAATCCGGCCCGGGGAGTTCAAGGGCCCGGCTTTCAGAAAAGGCCACACAGTGTGTGATCAAGACATCTGCCATTTGCAGAAGCTGGGAAAAAACCACCTGTATCTCATCGACCTGGAAAAAGATGAAATACATGAGAACCAGGCTGCAGCCATCCTGGCCAAAAGCCTGGCCGGCCCCGGCATCACCTGGGACAATGACCCGAAAGAGGGCAAAATCTGCCTGTATGCCAAAACCGACGGCCTGCTCCGGGTGGATGCGCCGGCCCTGGCCGCCTTCAACATGGTGGATGAGGTGATGTGCGCCTCTTTGCACAGCCACACCCTGGTGAAAAAAGGCCGGCAGGTGGCAGCCACCCGGGCCATCCCCCTGGTGATGAAGCGGGCCCCGGTTGAACGGGCCGCCGCCATTGCCGGACAGAACGGGGGCATCCTCAGCGTCCACCCTCTGGAAGCAAAGAAAACCGGCATTGTGATCACAGGCAATGAGGTATTTTCCGGCCTGATAAAGGATAAGTTCGCGCCGATACTCAGAAAAAAAATTCTTGACCTGGGATCCGCGGTGTCCGGGATCACATTTGCCCCGGATGATGAATCCCTGATTCAAAAAGCCATTGACACCCATTTGTCTGACGGGTGCGACCTGATTCTCTTGAGCGGGGGCATGAGCGTGGACCCGGACGACGTGACCCGCAAAGGCATTCTCAAGGCCGGTGTCACGGAGATGCACTACGGGGCTGCGGCCCTGCCCGGGGCCATGTTCATGGTGGCCTATATCAACGGCACACCGCTGATCGGGGTGCCGGCCTGCGGGCTGCACCACCGGGTCACGGTGCTGGACCTGGTACTGCCCCGGGTGCTGGCCGGAGAGCATATCGGCAAAAAAGAGCTTGCATTTTTGGGCCATGGCGGTCTATGCATGGACTGTCCGGAATGTGTTCACCCCCACTGCCCCTTCGGCAAGGGCATGTGATTGACATTTAACCCCAGCACAAAGGGATCATGCAAACCATGAAATTCAGACCCATCACCCTTCTGGGCATTCCCTGGGATGACCATTCATCTTATATGCAGGGCCCGGCCCTGGCACCGCCCAAGATCCGCACGGCATTTGCATGCCCGTCTTCCAATCAATGGACTGAATCAGGCATCGATCTGGGACAAAAGGGCATCATTCAAGATGCAGGCGATCTGGTGCTGGAAGGGGAACCGGATCCACTGACAAAGATTCAGACCAGGGTGACCGAACTGCTGGATCACAACACACCGTTGTTCTGCCTGGGAGGTGATCATGCTGTCACCTATCCGGTTGTCAAGGCTGTTGCACAAAAGTATGATCACCTGAACATACTGCATTTCGATGCCCACCCGGATCTGTATGATTCGCTGGACAACGACCGGTTTTCCCATGCCTGCCCGTTTGCCAGAATCATGGAAACCGGCCGGATACACCGCCTGGTCCAGGTGGGCATCCGGTGCATGAACGGGCACCAGAAAGAGCAGGCAGAAAAATTCGGTGTGGAAGTTCATGAGATGAAAGACTGGCAGGGACCACCGAAATTCTCCTTTGACGGTCCGTTGTACATTTCCTTTGACATGGATGCACTGGACCCGGCTTTTGCCCCGGGGGTATCACACTGGGAGCCCGGCGGACTTGGAATTCGGGATGTCTTGGCCGTGATTCACAACCTGACGGCAAAGAACATTGTCGGTGCTGATCTGGTGGAATATAATCCCGTGCAGGATCTCTCCGGGCTGACTGCCATGACAGCTGCCAAAATCATGAAAGAGCTGATGGGTAAAATAGTTGATGGCTGAACATACCTTATTCCAACAGATATCTAAAACATAAAATTGGTTGACCTATGATTTTTAAATCTATATATTCCATTTTAAAGATATATGATCAAAATTAATTTTCTGGCATTAAAATTAAAGGAGTTGTAAATGAAAAAATGGCTTTTCGTACTGATACTGACTTTATTGTGGATACAACCCTTATCCGCCGACACAACTGCATCTTCCTCCACGTCCACCAAGGGAACCCCGGGCGCAACCATTACAGACCCCAGCTATAAATTTGATCCGGCTGTTGAAGGCGATGTAATCACTCATGAATTTACCATAAGCAACTCCGGGACAGCCCCTTTAGAGATTCTCAAGATCCAATCGGGCTGAGGGTGCACCGCACCCACCAGCGACCGGCTGATTCTTCCGGGGGAAGAAGGAAAAATAAAGGCAACATTTTCAACACAGGGGTATGGCGGCAGAATGGTCAAAGAGGTGGTTAAAATTCATACCAATGACCCTGACTACAAGGTTTTAACAGTATCTCTGTCCGGAGAGGTAAGACCGGCGGCCCGTCTCACACCGCAAATGATCAGCTTGAGAGGAAAACCCGGTGAGACCATTTCCTCAGAGATGAAAATTGTTCCGGCAGCTTTTCCGGACTTCAACATAACCAAGGCAGTGGCCAGAAACGGCCATGATATTGATTTTACGATTGAAAAAAAAGGAACTCCGCCGGACAGTTATTTTATATTGACGGTTAACAACAAAAAAACCACCGTGGGCCGGTACTTTGATATCATTGAACTGGAAACCGACCTTGTCCCCAAAAGAACCATCAAAATCAGGGTGGCCGGTTATATCAATCCTTGAAAAAATCGGCAAAATGACATTTTTTAACAGCAGGCGCTCCGCCTGCTGTTTTTTTTTGGTGAAAATGCCCATAATTTTTAATTTTGCATGTTGACAAACGGCCTATGCAGCTATATATTCCTCTTTAACGATATATAGGAACCAGCGCTATGAAAGAATTTATCAAAGTGATGAAAGCCCTGTCTGATCCGGCCCGGGTAAAAATCATGAAAATGCTTCAGCACAAAACCATGTGCGTGTGTGAAATTCAGACCGCCCTGGACAAAGCCCAGTCCACTACCAGCAAACATTTGAAAATCCTGGAGGATGCCGGCCTGATCACCTATAAAAAAAACGGGCTGTGGGTGAACTATCAACTGGCGGACGGCACCCAGAGCCCGTTTGCCGCCAGCCTGATCAGCCATCTCCACCACTGGCTGGAAGATGATCCGGAAGTGCAAACAATGGTCCAGACACTGCCTGCCATTGACCGTAATACCATTTTGAACCGAAACTGATTGTTTCATCAAGGAGTTAACAATAATGAAAGAAAAAACCAAACTGCTCATTCTTGTGGCTTTGTATCTCATGGCCTATTTCATCCCCTGGGCCGATCCGGTGATCCGGCAGTCCGGGCTGGAGACATTCATGATGCTCCAGGAATATGCCAGGGAACATGTATTGACCTGCCTGATTCCGGCGTTTTTCATTGCCGGTGCCATTGCCGTATTCGTGTCCCAGGCATCGATACTCAAATATTTCGGCAACCAGGCCAGTAAAATACTGTCCTATTCCGTGGCATCGGTGTCCGGCACCATCCTGGCAGTCTGCTCCTGCACAGTGCTGCCGCTGTTTGCCGGCATCTACACCCGGGGGGCGGGCATCGGCCCGGCCACCGCATTTTTGTATTCCGGTCCGGCCATCAATGTCCTGGCTATCACCATGACCGCCAAGATCCTGGGATGGCAACTGGGCCTTGCCCGGGCCATTGGTGCCGTTGTTTTTGCAGTCATCACGGGCCTGTTGATGTCAGTGATCTTCAGAAAAGATGACATGGCCAGAACCGGGGGACAGATCTATGTGCCTGATGAAGAGGACAAGGGGCGGACCCTTTTTCAGGACGGCATCTATATTCTGACCATGGTGCTGATCCTTATTTTTGCCGCCTTTGCCAAACCGGCCCCGGATGCCACCGGGCTCTGGCCGGCCATCTTTGCCGCCAAATGGTATATCACCATTATTCTTCTGATTGCTTTGGGCTGGATGCTCAAGGCCTGGTTCACCAGGGATGAATGCGTGTCCTGGATCGATGCCACCTGGGGATTCATGAAACAGATCTTTCCTTTGCTGTTCGCCGGTGTAATCGTGGCGGGATTTCTGCTGGGCCGGCCCGGGCATTCTGCATTGATACCTGAGCAGTACATCCAGACCCTGCTGGGAGGCAACTCCCTGTGGGCCAACCTGTTCGCCTCGGTGGCCGGGGCGTTCATGTACTTTGCCACCCTGACCGAAGTGCCCATCCTCCAGGGGCTTCTAGGCGCCGGCATGGGCAAGGGCCCTGCTTTGGCCCTGCTGCTGGCAGGCCCTGCCCTGTCTTTGCCCAACATGCTGGTCATAGCAAACGTCATGGGCGCAAAAAAAACAGCTGTCTTCTGTACCATCATCGTTGTGATGTCAACCATTGCCGGCATGATCTACGGTATTTTTGCCGGATAAAATAAAAATTAAACAATGTAACTTCAAGGAGTTGTGTTATGGAAATCAAAATACTGGGCCCTGGATGCCCTAAATGCGAACAAACAGGTAAAATTGTGGCCGAAGCCGTGTCCGAAACCGGGGTAAAAGCCACTGTGGAAAAAGTCACCGGTGTTATGGATATCGCCGGATACGGGGTTTTCGGCACCCCAGCCGTGGTCATTGACGGGGATGTCAAATGCGTGGGCAAAATCCCCAAAAAAGAGGATGTCAAATCCTGGCTGACCCAATAAGGCAGAAAAAAATACAGGTAACCTTAATTAAGGACATGCCCCTGATGACCCGACCCATCTGTACGAAACAATGGACCGTCACTGCACTGGCCGGACTGCTTACAGGGCTGGCAGCCCTTTTGGCAGCAGCCCAAACCGCCCATGCAAAAACGGTGAAAGACCTTTATCCCCTGCTGTCGGACCGGTTTATCAAATCTGCAAAGCTTACCGCTTTGGAAGATGATCTGATCCTGAAAACCGACACCGGCATTGTGCTGACCCGGAACGGGATGGCACAGGCCCTGGATCAGCATGATCCGGGATTGAGAGGCCAGTTGGAAAACAACCTGATCTTTCTTGCGGAACAGGAGATCCTCACCCTGATTCTGGAAGATGAGGTGAAAAAAAGCGGCATGGCAGACGGCAGCGCCGTGACCCGGGAACAGGTTGCCGCCTTTCTGCAGTCCAACGTGGGGGATCAGACCGTTTCCGACAAAGAAGCAAAAACCTTTTATGATGAAAACAAGGAGATGGTCGGAGGCATGCCCTTTGATCAGGTATCTGACAGCATTAAAAAATTTTTACTGGAGAACAAACAACAGGCCGCGGTCCGGTCCCATATTCATGATCTGGGACAACGCCACCAGATCCGCATCAATGAAAAATGGATGGATGCCCAGTACAAAAAGATGACCGACAACCCTGTGGATAAAGCACGACTGTCCGGAAAACCCACCATGGTGGAGTTCGGTGCCACCGGGTGTGTTCCCTGTGACATGATGCAGCCCATCCTGGAAAAACTGAAGAAAAAATTTCCCGACACCCTGAACATCGTGTTTCTTCATGTGCGCGAAAATCAGGTACTGGCTGGCCGGTACGGGATCCAGTCCATACCGGTCCAGGCATTTTTCGATGCCAACGGACAGGAGGTGTTCCGGCACACGGGATTTTATCCTGAAGAAGCGGTGATAAAACAGCTGAAAAAAATGGGGGCGGCGCAGTGAAACAGATCCGTGTCCTCGTTTATATCGTCATCGCCATTGTTGCCGTGGCCACCCTGTATAACATCCGGTTTAAAGACAAATCCCCTGCAGACCGTGTGAGCGGCACCGCAAAATCAGATGTCCGCTATGATTTCAATGACCTGCCGGTAAAGGGCATGGTCACCATGATCGACCTGGGGGCCACCGAATGTGTGCCCTGCAAAATGATGGCCCCGATCCTGGAAAAACTGGAGGCAGCCTACCGGGACCGGGCCGTGATCGCGTTCATCGATGTATGGAAACACCGGGACCAGGCCCCCCGGTTCGGGGTCCGGGCCATTCCCACCCAGGTTTTTTTTGACCCTGACGGCAAAGAGGTTTCCCGCCACCAGGGATTCATGAGTGAAGATGCCATTGTGGAACAGTTAACACGCATGGGGGTTGAAAAACCCGCTTTTTAGATTGACAAGGAGCATATGATGCTTGATTCTGTTTTTCTGACCGTCAACCAGTGGATGACCGGGGGCATCATTGCCGCTGCAGTGGGATCATTTTTGTGGGGCATGATCAGT